>JAFAHO010000119.1 GCA_019237205.1 Hyphomicrobiales bacterium | reverse complement strand
TTTGCCCTGCCGCCGGTACGTCCGCGGTCGATAGGGCGGGAAAGCGCTTGGGCTGCTTGGGTCAGGCGGCGCTGAGGTTGCCGGCGCTCGACTTGCCCGTGCGCTTGTCGGCGACGAGTTCGAACTTGACCTTCTGGCCTTCGTCGAGGTTGTTCATCCCGGCGCGTTCGACGGCGCTGATGTGAACAAACACGTCCGAGCCGCCATTGTCCGGCTGGATGAAACCAAAGCCCTTCTGGGCGTTGAACCACTTTACGGTTCCGACTGGCATATTCGTCTTCCTTTTGCGCGGGTGCGCGCGATCGTACGGCGCCAAGGGCGTCCGCTGTTGCGTAATATCGATGTCTAGGGGAGGTGTCGTCGGCCCGCCCGTGATGTTTCCAAAACGGCTTGGGCCAAGGTCAGTCGGCCAAAACTCGATGATGATATATATCGTCCACGATTACGGTTTTTTTGAGATTGCCGATCCGCGCTGCGTGAAAATCACGGCACGGACTGAGACGGATGCAAGGAATCGGCCGATTGACAATCCTCACAAAACGAGGAAAATCTTTGAGAAATACGGACTCAGCGCCAGGAAAAGCTTGATGACTTGAGCGCTCACGCGGGAGAGAAACAATGTCAGCGACGATCATTAATATTATCATCCAATTGATCGCGGGCGCGATCGGCGGCAACGCCGCTGGGGCGGCCGCGAAAAACGTGAGCCTCGGGACCGGCGGAAACACGATCGCGGGTGCGGTCGGCGGCCTTGCGGGCGGCTCGCTCCTGACCTCGCTCATCCCGATGCTCGCCGGCGGGGCGGGCGGCGTGGATATCGGCGCCCTTGCCGGCCAGCTCGTCGGCGGCGGCGTCTCCGGCGCGATCGTGACCGCGATCGTCGGCGTGATCATGAACAGCATGAAGAAGGCCTGAGCGCCCTTCGCATCTCAGGACCGGCGGAAACACGGTCGCCGGCGCGGTCGGCCGCCCCGCCACCAGTCCGCGGTTGCCGAGCGAAACGGTCAGCTCGCGCTCTTCGAGCAGTTGTGAGGTTGCGGACGCAGGCCGCCTTGCGCCGCGATGATCGTATCGATCAGGCGATCCTCGTCGGATTCAACCGGCGCTGGCCGGTCATGCATGCGAAAGAGCGGTTGAAACGCGATGGCAAAAGGGGCGAGCGCGGACCTCCGCCGCTGTCTTGCTGGAACCGCCCGAGTCAGCTTGCGGAGTCCGCCGGCGCCTTTCGGGCGGCGCGCGTGGGCTCCGCCAATCTCGGATGACGGACGCCGTTTGTCCGCGCCTGGCGCATCAGGCTAAGTAGGTCGTCGCCTGCGCCGCGGACGTGCTCCATCGCGATCCGCGCAGCCATTTCGGCGTCGCCTGCCGCGATCGCTTCAATGATTTCGTGATGCTGGTTGATACGCTGGCGCAGGCGGGACAGCGTGATCGGCAGCTTAGCGCGCGTGGCGTTGATGATGCCGGCGTAGCGGTCCATCGCCTCAATAGCTGGAATGTTGAATTCGCCCTCGAGGATGATGGCGTGATAATCCCGGTTGGCGGCCTCGAGCGCCTCGAAATCGGCCAGCGGGTTGGCGGCCACCTCGGCGAACGCGTCGGCCGCGGCGCGCAGCCGGTCGAGATGTTGGGGCGTCGCCCGCTGACAGAAGCGGCGTACGAAGATCGGCTCGATCGCCTCGCGAATCTCGAAGATGTTGCGGATGAAATCGTCGTCCACCGTGCGCACCCGGGCGCCCCGGTTGGGATTGGCGACGACGAAGCCCTCGCCCTGCAGTCGCCACAGGGCCTCCCGAACCGGGTTGGCGCTTACCCCATAGCGCGCCGCAAGCTCTTCAGTCTTGAGCCACGCGCCCGGCTCGACGACCCCAGCGATTATGTCTCGGCGAAGGTCGTTGGTGAGGCGGTGAGAAAGGCTCGAATTTTTTGACATCGGTGTGCGCCGCCAGCGTGTCCTTCACAGGCTGCACGCGTCAGCCTATGTCAAGGGCAAAAAAGTCTATAGATTTTAGTCTGACTTCTATGTATTACAACGAAGCCGTCGGGCGGAGCAAACCGAGAAAGGACCGGTGAAGGTCACCCGCGTCGAAGTTTTCCTGGTAGGTCGCGAGTGGAATAACCTCGTGATTGCCCGCGCGCACACGGATACGGGCGTTTCGGGGCTGGGCGAAGGAACAATGCAGTGGCAGGCGCGCACGGTCGCGATCACGATCGAGCATATGGCGAGCCGCTATGTCCTGGGCGCCTCCCCCTTCGATATCGAGCGGTTGGTCCAAGCGATGTACCGCAACGAGTACGCGCGCGGCGGTCCGGTGCTGAACAGCGCGATCGCGGCGATCGAGTTCGCCCTTTGGGATATCTGCGGCAAGGCACTCGACCAGCCTGTCTACAATCTGCTCGGCGGAAGGGTCCATGACACTATACCCGCCTATGCCAATGGCTGGTTCGATCCTGAGCGCAGTTGCCACGCCGCCGCCGCGGCCGCGCGCGAGGTTGTCGACGCCGGTTACAGGGGTCTGAAGTTCGACCCCTTCTGGGGACTTGGGCGCGATCCCGATCTCGCTGACCTCCGGCAAGGCGTCGAGGCGGTGGCTGCCGTGCGCGCGGCAGTCGGCCCCGACATCAAGATCATGATCGATGGGCATGGCCGCTTCAGCGTCGGCACAGCGAGCAGCCTCGCTTATGCGCTCGCTGAAAATGGTGTTTACTGGTTTGAGGAGCCAGTCGACCCAGAAAACTATCTGGCCCTCGGACAGGTGGCCAGACCAAATGGTCTACGCATCGCCGCCGGCGAGCGCTGCTATTCGCGGTACCAGACGCCGCTCCTCTTGCGGTTTGGCCGGCCGCACGTCCTTCAGCCCGATCCGATTCAGGTCGGCGGTCTACTCGAGGCGAAGAAGATCGCAGCTCTCGCTGACACGAGCTACCTGCCCGTCTCCTTTCATTGCCCGTTCGGCCCCATCGCCTCGGCGGCGATCCTGCAACTGAATGCGGCGACGACGAACATCGTCTGCCAAGAGTCCTTTTCGGCCTTCGATGCCGCTTGGCGCCGCGAGCTGATCACAAACTGCCCCATGCCTGTTGGCGGCAGCTACACGGTGAGCGCGCTCCCAGGCCTGGGCGGCATCGAACTGAATGAGACCGTCGTGCGCGACCACCCCTATCAGGAACGGGCGGTGCAATCGATGTGGGCGATCAACGGTTCCCTGCGCGCCAGCGAGGAGATGTCGCCGCCAGATGGCGGCGCGAAATCTGGCGCGCTGGGAAAACCAGCCTCGGGGGCGGAAGGAAAGGAACGAACCGCTCCTTTGAGAGAGCCAAGAAGCGTTCCGCAATTCGTGGCTCTCGAGGGACAGGGAACTGAACCTCGGACCGAAGACTAGGGAGAGGATGTCATGAAGAGACGTGTCGCCGCCGCTGCGGCGCTGTTTGTCGTAGCCGTTCACCCCGCGCTCGCTGAGACCACGCTTCACGTGATGAGCTGGCAGCCCGCCTACGTCGCCGGGACCCCCTATTGGGACAAGACGATCGCAGGATTCGAGGCCGAGAATCCGGGGGTCAAGGTTGAGAGCAACTTCGTCGCGTTCAGCCAGTACCTTCCGTCCCTGACCGCGATGATTGCCGGGGGTTCGTTGCCCGACGTGTTCAACGGCGGCACCAAGACGGGAGAACTCGGGCGCGCGGGTCAGCTGGTAAACTTCAAGGACGTGTTCGACGCCGCGTTCTTCGGCCAGTTTTTCAAGGGACCGCTTCGCCAGTACACCTTCGACAACAAGCCGTACGGCCTCGCCGACATGGCCCAGGACTTCGGCGTCTTCGCGAACGACCGCATAATGAAGGAAGTCGGGCTGAGCGTGCCCAATACCTGGGACGAACTGATCGCCGACGCGCCCAAATTCAAGGCCGCGGGATATATCCCGCTCGCCTGGGGCAACCTCACGCGCAACACCTGCCCCGACTTTTTCCTGCCGCTTGTTGCTCAGTACGGCGGCGACGTCTACGCGCTTGACGATCACGGCCCTGGCGTCAGCTGGGATTCGAAGCCGGTCATCGATGCGCTGGGACTGCTGCAGCGCCTCGCCAACTCGGGCGTGTTCCCGCCAGGAATCAACGGCATAGACGACCCTCAAAGCTATCAGCTGGCCTATCAGGGGCGCGCTGCCATGTTCTTCGGCGGATCGTGGACCCCGAGCATCTTCGCCCACGACGGCAGCAAGGACTGGCTCGACAACTACTCCGTCCACAAGGTGCCGGCGCTGACGCCCGACGCCGTCCACTACACGGGTGACGGCGCAGGCGAGGCCTGGTCGGTGAACGCCGGCAGCCCGAACAAGGACCTCGCGATCAAATTCATCGCGTACATCTTCCGCCCCGATGTCTACAAATGGCGCGCAAAGGGTCTGCAGTCGTTTCCGGCCCTCGCTAGCGCCGTCGACCAGATCGACAATCCGAAGGTTCGTACGATGATCCCGTGGATTGCGACCGACGCCGCGGATCACATCCTCTTCGGGCCCGGCAGCTGGGATTCGGTCTCCAACGTTTGCCAGAGCACCCTTGACGGCACGATTTCGCCAACCGACGGAGCCAAGAGGATCGAGGCGGACGTGATGGCTGCGCGCGGCAAGTGACCGGTAGGCGCACCCTCGATTCTCGCTTCGGCTGCGTCGCCGCCGGTGGGCGGCGACGCGTCACGGCTTGATGAACTGCAATGGGCGCAGCCACCCGTCCGATGCCTCTGCCGTTGCGCCTGCGGCGCTTAATTGCGCCGGCATCGTTCATTGCCCCTGCCGCCTTGGCGGTGATCCTGACGATGGCTGTGCCGATGGCGGACGCCGTCCTGCTCAGTCTGCAGCACTGGAACGGGATGGCCGCGCCCAGTTGGGCCGGCTTTAGCAACTACTCGAACCTGATGCGCGACGAGACGTTCTTCAGGGCGCTCTGGCACACCGCATACTTCACGGTGTGCACCGTGATTTTGCAGACCATCCTGCCCCTGCTGATCGCCAGCCTTCTCAATTCCGGCATTCGCGGTAGCACAGTGTTCCGCACGCTCTATTTCATGCCGGTGATCATTTCGCTGGCCATCAGCGGCCTGCTCTGGGCTATGCTGTTCGAGCCCAATTTTGGAGCGGTGAACGGCTTCCTGCGCGCGGTCGGACTGGGCAGATTCGCCCCACTATGGCTCGCCGGAGCCGGCACAGTGATGCCGAGCGTGATCATCGTGTCGGTGTGGCAGTCGCTCGGCTTCTACCTCGTCATTTTTTTCGCGGCGCTACAAAGCGTGCCGAGCGAGCTCTACGAAGCAGCCCAGTTGGACGGCGCCAACCCATGGTCTCGCTTCCTGCACGTCACCGTTCCCACGATCTGGCCGGTGATCCTGATCGTGATCGTCCTCAACACCATCAACGGCATCAAGGTCTTCGACCAGATCTGGGTGATGACCGCAGGCGGTCCTAACTACGCCAGCGCGACGCTCGGCACCTACCTCTACACCATCGCCTTCGGCGCCATGGGAGCCTCCAATTCGAGGCTCGGCTACGCGACCGCGATCGCGATCGTCATCCTCGTGCTCAGCATCGTGGTCTCGATGGTTCAGATCCGTCTTGGACGGCGCCGGGATCTCGACTCCCAGATTGAACTCTGAGGCGGCAACGAAATGACCGTGAGCCCGACGATCTTGTCGAGGCGCAGCTTGCGCGGCGCAGTCGCCAAGGCGGCATGGCCCGTGATCTTCACGCGCACGCTGGTCTACTTGATCCTCGTAGTCATCGTTGTGGTGGAAGCGTTCCCGCTGATGTGGATGATCATCACGTCGGTGAAGGATTCGCACGAAGTCTTCAACACGCTCCTGCCCACGGAGATCAAGTGGCAGAACTTCCCGCGCGTATGGTTCGCGATGAACTTTCCGGTCCACCTCGGCAACTCTTTTTACGTCACGAGCCTGAGCGTCGCGCTGGTCGTCGCGCTGGCGACCCCGGCAGCGTACGCGTTCGCGCGCTACAGGTTTCCCGGCCGCGAGCTCGTCTTCTACGCCTTCATCGGAGCGATGATGATCCCGCCTCAGGCGATCCTCATCCCCATGTTCCAATTCCTGAAGTCGCTGCACATGCTCAATTCGCTGACCGGACTGGCGCTGTCCTATGTCGGCGGCGGCGTCGCCTTCGCCGTTTTCCTGATGCGTACGTTCTTCCTCAGTCTGCCTGGCGAACTCGGCGACTCGGCGCGGATCGACGGTTGCAACGACTTTCAGGTCTTTTGGCACATCTACTTGCCGCTGGCCCGTCCCGGCATGGCCACCGTTGTGATCATTCAGTCGCTTTACACGTGGAACGAGTTCATGTTCTCCAACACGCTCATCACGTCTCCTGACAAGAAGACGGTGCAGTCAGCGGTGTTCCAGGCGGTTGGGCAATACGGAACCGACTATACCGCTCTCTGCTCCGGGCTGATCATCGCGCTTGTTCCGGTCGTCCTCATCTACCTCGCCTTGCAGCGTCAGTTCATCAACGGCCTGACCGCCGGCGCACTGAAAGGCTGAGTCCATTGCTTGTGCATTCCCTCAACGCCTTCACTTCGGATCGCGGCGGCGCTGGCGCGTCGCACGGCGAAGATATATTGGTCTTCAGACGCCGGGCCTCGCAGTGCGCGAACCCTCGTCAAGTCACCGAAGCCGGCGCCGCCCGGCCGGCATGGGGAGAGCCGTTCATGGGATTGATCAATTTCGTCAAGAACGTCGGCGCGTCGATTTTCGGCGGCAGTGAAGCCAAGGCGGCGCCGGCAGATGAGCTCAAGAAGGAGCTCGACAAGCACGGCTTAGACGCCTCGGGCGTCAAGATCGAGGTCGACGGCGACAAGGTGAAAGTGTCGGGCACCGCCGCCTCGACCGAGCAGGCGGAAAAGATCGCGATCGCGCTCGGCAACACGAAGGGCGTGCAGACGGTCCAGAACGACATCAAGCCGGCGAAGGCCGAGCCCGAGTCGAAGTTCTACACCGTCAAGACCGGCGATACGCTGTGGGCGATCGCCGAGGCCCAGTACGGCAAGGGGCTCGGGGCCAGATACGACGCTATCTTCCAGGCCAACCGGCCTATGCTGACCCATCCGGACAAGATCTATCCGGGCCAGGTGCTGCGCATTCCCCCGCTGAGTTGATGAAATTCCCGCTCGCGCTTTGAGTCAGCGTCCCAGCCGGGCGCCTTCGCGGCAGACTTGATATCGCTGGCGATGTCCCAGCCATCGCTTTTTCGCTCTTTGCTCTTGCGCGTCGTCGTCGCTGGCCTCCTGATCGGCGCGCTCTACAGCGGGGTCCGCTACGGATTGCCGGCGACCGGCGCGGCGGTCGGCGTCTCGTTGGCCGTCGGCTTCTTTGCGCTCGAACGGTTCGTGCTGAGACGCAACGCCGGCGGCGTTTTCCGCCCGCTGCCGTTTCTGACCTACTTGGCGCTCCGCTCGGCTCTTTATGTCGGCGTCATCGTGCTCGCCATTGCCCTCGCCAGTCGGTTGCTGTCCGGCGGCTTCGCGGGGGTTCGCGGCGTCGACTTCCTGTTCTCGGTTGCACTGGTGATCGGCGCCAATCTCCTCTTAAGCGTCAATGATCTCCTCGGTCCGGGCGTGCTGTTCGCCTTCGCCGCCGGGCGCTATTACCGCCCGCGCATCGAGGAGCGGGCGCTGCTCTTCATCGACATGCGCGCTTCGACCGCGATCGCCGAGCGCCTCGGCGAAGTGCGCTTTCTTGACCTCCTCAACCGCTTCGTCGCCGACTTATCGCTCGCCGTCGCGGAGGCGGGCGGCGAAATTCACAAATATGTCGGCGACGAAGTGATTGCGACCTGGCGGCTCGCTCCGGGCGAGAACGGGCCGGCATGCGTCCGCGCCTGCTTCGCCGCGCTCGACCGCCTTCGCGCCCAAGAGCCGGCGTACCAGCGCGATTTCGGAAGACCGGCCGACTTTCGCGCCGCCCTGCATTGCGGCCCGGTCGCCGTCGGCGAACTCGGCACGCTCAAGAGGGAGATCGCGCTCATCGGCGATGCGATGAACGCCGCCGCGCGCATCCTCGAGGCCTGCCGGACTGAAGACAAACGCGTGCTCGCCTCCGCGTCTCTCCTTAATCGCCTCGCCCCGCTGCCGACGGGCATCACGCGGCGCCGGCTCGGCGAGCTCGCGGTGCGCGGCAAGCAGCACGTGCTCGAGCTCTATGCGCTGGAGAAGAGCTGAGGTCACGGGAACAATGGGGTGCTAGGCTGAACGGCATGGACCTGCTGATCAACATCGACGTCCCGGATCTTGCCAAAGGCATAGCGTTCTACACGCGGGCCTTCGGCCTCGCCGTGTCGCGCCGCCTGGGCGCAGAGGCCGCGGAGCTCAGCGGCCTTCCAGCCCGGCTCTATCTCCTGCAAAAGCTGCCCGGCTCGATCGGCGCCGCCAGGGATCCGCGCCGTTACGATCGCCACTGGACCCCGGTGCATATCGATGTCGTCGTCGACGACATCGAAGCCGCGTTTCACCGCGCCGTCGCCGCCGGCGCGCATGCGGAAACGGAGATCCGCGTCGCCGCCTACGGCAAGATCGCCATGCTCGCCGACCCGTTCGGCCACGGCTTTTGCCTCATCGAGTTCCTGGGCCGCGGCTACGATGAAATCGCCGAGCCCGAGGCGCCGTCATGAACGCCAGCTGCGCCATTGTCGGGACGCATAAGTAACTACAGTATTATTATGTTAGTATGCGCCAAAAAGTCCCAAAGTCCCAGAAAAAGGCGCCGAACCCATTGAAAAAGTGGAGTCGTGGACAAAACTGCGCGGGGATCGCTCACTTCGCGTCCAGTCCATAGAGCGTGTGCAGCGTGCGCACCGCAAGTTCGGTGTAGGGCTCGTCGATCAGCATCGAGAATTTGATCTCGGACGTGGTGATCGCGCGGATGTTGATCCCCTTCTCCGCGAGCGCCTTGAAGGCCCGCGCGGCGACGCCCGAATGGGAGCGCATGCCGATTCCGATCGCCGAGATCTTCACCACGTCCTGCGCGCCGTTCAGCTTGGCGTAGCCGATCGCCTGGCGCCGCGCCTCGAGAATCTCCATCGAGCGCTCAAACTCGGCCGCCGGCACGGTGAAGGTAATGTCGGTCGTCGTCGTGTCGTCGGAGACGACCTGGATGATCATGTCGACATTGATGTTGGCGTCAGCCAGCGGCACGAAAATCGCCGCCGCGACCCCCGGCTTGTCGGCAACCTCGCGGAGCGTGATCTGCGCCTCATCGCGCGAGAAGGCGATGCCGGTGACGATCTGCTGTTCCACGATTTCCTCCTCGTCGCAGATGAGCGTGCCAGGCTTGGGATGGGCAGGATCGTCGAACGACGAGCGTACATAGAGCCTGACTTTGTGCAGCAGGGCCACTTCGACCGAACGCTCCTGCAGGACCTTCGCGCCGAGCGAGGCCATTTCGAGCATTTCCTCGAACGACACCTTGTCGAGCCGCCGCGCTTTCGACACCACGCGCGGATCGGTCGTATAGACCCCGTCGACGTCGGTATAAATGTCGCAGCGGCCGGCGTCGATCGCGGCGGCGAGCGCCACCGCCGACGTGTCCGAGCCGCCGCGGCCAAGCGTCGTGACCCTGTTGGTCGACGCATGCAGGCCCTGAAAACCCGCGACGACGGCGATCTCGCCGCGCCGAAATCCGTCGACGAGATTTCGGCCGTCGATCTTCTCGATGCGGGCGGAGCCGTGCGCATCGTTGGTGATGAGCGGGATTTGCCAGCCCGCCCACGAGCGGGCCTGAAGCCCCACGTCCTTGAGCACGAGCGCGAGGAGGCCAGCGGTCACGAGTTCGCCCGAAGCGACGACAGCGTCGTATTCCGGGTTGTCGAAATACGAGCCCGCGTCCTTGCACCAGGCGATGAGCTCGTTGGTTTTGCCGGCCATGGCGGAGACGACCACCGCGACCTCCGAGCCCGCCTCGACCTCGCGCTTCACGTGGGCCGCGACATTGCGGATGCGCTCGAGATCGGCGACGGACGTGCCGCCAAACTTCATCACCAGACGCGACACATTGTCCTCGGCTCTTGACGGGGAGACGCGCGCGGCTCGCGCAACGCAGCGGGGCGGCGTATAAAGAGGCGGGCCGGGCGGGTCAACGCCAGCGCGATGGAGAGCATTCAATGTCGGCCAAGGCCTCGCCGAGCGTGATCCCCGCGGAGGTCGCGCATTTCGACGCGCTCGCCGACGCCTGGTGGGACACCGAGGGTCCCATGGCGCCCCTGCACAAGATGACCCCCGTGCGCGTGGCCTGGGCGCGCGATCTGATCGTCAGGCGCTTCCGGCGCGAGGGCGCCTCCGGCGCGCCGCTCGCGGGGCTCGAGCTCCTCGACATCGGCTGCGGGGCAGGGCTCTTCGCCGAGCCGCTCGCCCGGCTCGGCGCGGACGTCGTTGGAATCGATCCGGCGCCGGCGCCGATCGAGGCTGCGCGCCGCCACGCGGAGGAGACCGGCGCGAAAGTCGACTATCGCGTGACAACCGTCGAAGAGCTTGCGGTCGAGCCGCGGCGCTTCGATGTCGTGAGCGCGATGGAGGTAATCGAGCATGTTGCCGATCCTCAGCGCTTCGTGTCCGCGGCCGCGTCGCTGGTGAAACCCGGCGGGCTCTTCATCGCCTCCACCCTGAACCGCACCTTGAGGAGCTTCGCGCTTGCGATCATCGGCGCGGAATATGTGCTCCGCTGGCTCCAGCCGGGAACCCACCGCTGGGAGCAGTTCGTGACGCCGGAGGAGTTCGCCATCGCCGCGCGGGCCGCGGGCTTGAGGATGATCGACCGGCAGGGCGTCGCCTACGATCCCTTGCGGCTCGGCTGGCGCCTGTCGCGCGACATGGGCGTGAACTATCTCATCGCCGCGAAGAAGCCGCTGGGTCCAACTCCCAGCGTCATGGCCGGGCTTGACCCGGCCATCCCGGAATCGTGAGAGGCGAGGGGCCAGCAGCAGCGTCGGTCGCACCGCGTGGATGGCCGGTCAAGCGCGGCCATGACGGCCGGCGGGTGGACGCCGCCCCGCTCACGACTTCGGCGGGCATTCCTTCTGCAGGCGGTCCATCGCCTGCGAGAAGCCGGAGAGCGAATAGGAATCGGTCGAGGCGTTGCCTCTGACCGAGGCCGCCCGGATCTCCATGGTGGAGCCCTTGCGCATCTCGGCGATCAGCTCGCTCTCGCGCGCCGCGTTCTTGACCCAGAGATTCGCGCCCTTGGGCAGGAGGTCAAAGGTCGCCTCGTCGACCGCCGCGACCGGGGAGGCGATCGACTTGGCTTTGGATTTCGCGTCCGCCTTCCTGGAATCGGACTTGGACGCTTTTGCCGCCGGCTTGGAATCGGGCTTGGCGTCGGAGTTGATGTCGGACTTCGCTTCCGCCTCCGTTCCGCCGGAGACGTCGAAGCCCATGATGAACGACACTTCGTTGCGCACGCCTTCCGAGGGCCGGTCGGAGATGAAAGCGTAGCCGGGATCCCGATTGAGGCTCGCGGGCTCGCGCGATTTGGGCTGCGCCAGCGTGTAGCAGATGCGTCCCTTGCCGGCCTGGCCGACGAAGACGTTCCAGTCGCCGAAGCTCGCGACGAGAGCCGGCTTCACGGCCTCGTCCTTCTTGTCCGCCTTCTTGGAGGCTGCATCTACCGGCGCGCAAGCGCCGGCGAGAACAACCGCGGCGACCGCCGCGGCGACGCCGGCGCGGGAGAGAAAAGAAAGCCTTAAGCCTCTCATCGAGATCCGTCCTTGGACAAGCCGCGCCCCCCGCCCTCAGGGCCGGCCTATCGGCGCCTCTTGCCGGTGGATCGGGGCGAAATTCCGGCCTTCGGCTTTCGCGGGGCTAGCAGCCCCTGTAAACCTGCCTGTGGTTAATGAAAAATGAGTAAAATTGGGAGTCGGCAATGAAAGCCCTCATCTGTCCGTCGCTTGGACCGCCGGAAAACCTCAAGGTCATGGATGTCGAGCCGCCGCTCCCGGCGGAGGGCGAAGTCGTGGTCGAAGTTGCGTATGCGGCGCTCAACTTCATGGACACGCTCATCATCGAGGGCAAATATCAGCTTAAACCCGCGCCGCCTTTCTCGCCCGCGGGCGAATTCTCCGGCCGGGTCCTCGCGCTTGGGGCGGGCGTGAAGGGATTTGCGGTCGGCGACCGAGTGATGGGCTCGTCCGGCTTCGGCGCCGCGCGCGAACAGATCGCCTATCCGGCGAGCCGCCTCGCCCATGTTCCGGACGGCCTTCCGCTTGACAAGGCGGCCGGCCTTTCGATCGCCTACGGCACGACGCTACACGCCCTGAAGCAGCGAGCGGAGATGAAGCGGGGCGAGATGCTTGTCGTGCTCGGCGCCTCGGGCGGCGTGGGGCTCGCGGCGGTCGAGATCGGCAGGGTCATGGGGGCGCGCGTTATCGCCTGCGCCTCCTCCGACGACAAGCTCGACTTCGCCCGCCGATACGGCGCCTCGGAGACAATCAACTACGCGACCGAGGATCTACGCGCGCGGCTCAAGGAACTGACCGGCGGCAAGGGCGTCGACGTCGTCTACGATCCGGTCGGCGGCGCGCTGACGGAGCCCGCCCTGCGGTCGCTCGGCTGGAAGGGGCGATTTCTGGTGATCGGCTTCGCCTCAGGCGAAATTCCGCGCCCTCCGCTTAACCTGACCCTGCTCAAGGGCTGCGACATCCGTGGCGTATATTGGGGCGAGTTCACGGCGCGGGAGCCGGACGCCAATCGCGACAACATGTCCCAGCTGCTGAAATGGGCCGAGAGCGGCGAATTAAGCGTCCATATTCACGCAAAATATGCGCTTGAGGAGCACCGGAAGGCGTTCGAAGCGATCGCCAGACGCCAGACCCTTGGTAAGACATTGCTAAGAATGGCAAATGCTGTGGAATAATTCTATCCGCTTGCAAATCATGCTGCAGTGCACCATATGCGGCGCGGGATGGAGCGTCGAGGACGAATCGGCGAGGACATCATGATCGAACGACAGTCATTTAACGTGGAAATCCGGCGGCTCTGGCCGTCGGACATGGAAGGGTTTCGCGACCATCTGATGCGGCTAGATCCGCGGAGCCGGCGTGAGCGGTTCGGCGGCGGGATGTCGGACGATTTTCTCGTGCGCTATGCCGAGAATTGCTTCGGACAGGGGGACCTCCTGTACGGGGCCTTCGTCGACGGCCATATGTGCGGCGCGGCGGAATTGCGCTCGAACAAGGCGATCTGGAGCGAACAGGCGCCGTTCGACCGGCACATCCACGCTGAGGCGGCCTTTTCCGTCGAGAACGAGTACCGCCGGCGCGGCATTGGGGAGAAGCTATTCAAGCGGATCCAGCGCGCAGCGACCAACCACGGGGTCGAGACGATCGAAATCATCTGCCTGCCCGACAACATCGGGATGCAGCGTCTGGCGCAGAAGTTCAGGACGCACTTCACCTTCGAGGAGAACGCGCTGACCGGCCGCCTCACCGCGCGCCGTCCGACTCCCTACTCCCTGGTTCGGGAAGCCTCCGGCGACATGCTCGACTTCGGCGCGTCCCTGTTCGACGCCCAGATTCGGGCCCTGACCCCGACGGAAGAAAAAAGCGCCTGACGGGAGCGCGAAACCGATTAACAACGGCCGGGGCGACCCGGCCGTTGTTATGAGCGAACGAAATGTGATCTCGGGAAGAGGAGGAAGCGAATGAAAATCGAGGGGGGTGCTATTGCCGCAAGATCCGCTACGAATCGGTCGGAGAACCCATGCTGAGGGCGCAATGTCACTGCCGCCCCTGCGCATATTTCTCCGGCGGAGCTGCGAACATGTTCATGCTGATGCCGCCGGAGGGCTTCCGGTACACGGCCGGCGCGCCTGGCCAGTTCAAGCGCGACGACCTTGAGCGTGCCGTCACGCGGGAATTCTGTGGAGATTGCGGCACGCATCTTCTGACACGCCGGCCGGGCCTTCGCGCCGTTATCCTCAAGGCTGGAACGTTCGACGATCCAAGCCAATTCGGAATGGCGCAAATGGCGATCAATACCCGCGATCGACAGGCATTCAATTGCATAGCGGAAGGATTGCCGACCTTCGAGGAACTGCCGCCGCGCTAGTGACCAGTTGCTCTTGGTCGAATCGACGGGCTTGGGGGGCAACTCACCTGACGCCTCGGAAAGGAGGGTTCCAATCCGGGGCGACAGTGGCGATCAGCCCCGGCGCCAGGTCAACGGGGTGTCGGCCCCCTTCGGGCTGGCGCCCGTCAGCAATACGCCGCGCCCCCAATTTGAGTTGGCATGTCGGGTTTAGCCGGCAGTGCATGGGAAGCCCGGCTTCGCCCGACGGCGAGAGAAGGTCGGAGCGATCGGCAAGGCGATTAGCCGCTCGCAGTTCACACTCTGGCGCTCCGGGATTCACGACAATGAGGAATAATCAATGCTCTTCCATTAATAAATCATGGGTATCAGCCGCCAGGAATGTTGGGCGTAGACGTCGTATTCCGAAAACGTTTCGCGTAAGACATTTTCTTCGTAATGTATGCGAACAATCTGCATTGAGATTTGCATGGCGAACAGGAGCAGGGCTACAGGCGAGAGAAACTCGATGAAAACGCCGAGCGTCGCTACGGCTTCTGCAAGATAGAGCGGATGGCGCACGACTTGATAAGGGCCCGAGGTCACGAGCCTGCGGCTTTCCGGCAGGATGGAAAAGGAACGCCCGAGATGGGCAAGGACGTAGATGGCGGAGCCATTGCCGGCCAAAATCAAGATGGACGCCGCCGCTTGCGCCGCGAGCGGCAGATCCGTTCGCCGGTCGAGCATGAGAAGCCCGAACATCAGGAACCCGCCAAGCAGCGCCGCCGCCGATGGCCAAGCGCCTGAGGCCCTGCGGATCGGGCGCAGACGCAGCGCGTAAAGGCAGGCGACCGTCAGCGCATAAAGACCAATCGCCAGCGTCGCTAAGGCTTGACTAGACAGATGTGAATCGAGCCGGCTGAAATCGACGGTTGCGAACTCAGCGAACGCTCTGTTGAAACAAACCCCGGCGTAGAAAGCGAAGGTCAGCCCAAGCGCCGCGCGAACGCCGAAATCGAACAGATCACGGTCAGGCAACGTCGAAGATAAAGGCGTGTCGCTCATCGTCATACTCAAGAGTCAACAATGGTAGCGAGGATAGGCGAGGCGGTTTTAAAATCGGATTAATCCATCGTTGCGAGCGAAGCGAAGCAATCGTAGTGCTGCGCTCTCTCTACGCCCTCTGGATGCCTCATCGCGTCGCTCGGGGGGACGGCAAGGCGGCGCGGCGGAAGCGCATCTTCGCCCGCCTGCGCGAAGGCTGGGCTTATGACGAGACTGCGCGCCAGGACCGGGTGACCGGGCGGCGCGTGCGGCACATTGTTTCCGTCGGCGCCGGCCCGGTGAGCGCGCTCTCGCGGCGCGGGCCGACGCTGCGCGCAGCGGGAGAGGCGGTCGAAGAGGGCGGCGTCGGGGTGATCGCGGCGTTGATGAAAGAGCGCTCGACCGGCCTGAGCGCCGCCTGGAGGGGACAAGATGCCGCCGCCAAGGCCGGGGCGAGGGCGGCGAATTCGCCGCAAATGGCCGAGGATTTAGGCTAGCATCCGACGGCTCGCGCATCTCTCGCCGGAACCCCGGGAGAGTCGCATTTGGATTTCGTCGTGCGGAGCCTGCACATGGCTCGCCAGGGTTCGGAAAGCGTTGCGGAGTCTTGGATTCTGTTCCTACATCTGCCGCTCAACCATCATCGCCTTGATGTGGGCGATCGCCTTGGCGGGGTTCAGGTGCTTCGGGCAGGTCTGAGCGCAGTTCATGATAGTGTGGCAGCGGTAGAGCCGGAACGGGTCCTCGAGATTGTCGAGCCGCTCGCCCTGCGCCTCGTCGCGCGAGTCGACGAGCCAGCGATAGGCCTGGAGCAGGACCGCCGGGCCGAGGTAGCGATCGCCGTTCCACCAGTAGCTCGGGCATGAGGTCGAGCAGCAGGCGCAGAGGATGCACTCGTAGAGGCCGTCGAGCTTCGCGCGCTCTTCGGGCGACTGGAGCCATTCCTTCTCGGGCGCGGGCGTCAACGTCTTCAGCCACGGCTCGATGGAGGCGTGCTGGGCGTAGAAGATCGTGAGGTCCGGAACGAGATCCTTGATCACCTCCTGATGCGGTAGCGGATAGATCGTGACCGGCGCCGCGACGTCGTCAATGTGCTTGGTGCAGGCGAGCGTGTTGAGGCCGTCGATGTTCATCGCGCAAGAGCCGCAGACGCCCTCGCGGCAAGAGCGGCGGAAGGTCAATGTCGAATCGATCTTGGATTTGATCCAGATGAGCGCTTCGAGGATCATCGGCCCGCAGTCGTCGCGGTCGACGAAATAGGTGTCCATGCGCGGATTGGCGTCGTCCTCGGGGTTCCAGCGATAGATGCGGAATTCGGTGAGGCGCTTCGCGCCCGCGGGCTTCGGCCAGGTCTTGCCGGGTTTGATGCGGGAGTTTTCGGGCAGAGTGAGTTGGACCATGGATTTTCTCTGAAGTGAACCTAATTTGGAGCTTTACGCTGACGGCTTTAATTGCTGTCTCTTCGTTACACGATTCGAAGTCATATGCTTGCCGCGTGCCCAATCGCAGGTAGAGCCTTCTCCATCCTCACATTGATCAAGTTGTTTGCCGCAATACGAATCATAAGTGCCTCTAGAGGTAGTATCAGACCAGAATCTACTTTATAGCAAGAAAAGAATGATGCGGTATCGGCCAATATTACTTGCTGCTTTCTCAAAGCACGCATCGTTCCGTCCGGCTTTGGTTTAAATTGGTCTCGCGGATGCTTCACAGAGAAGATAACATAGTTGTCATAAAACGGTCGATTATAGGTTTGTATCATTTCACCCATAAGGGATTTCTCAGCCTTGCCTAAGTATATAACTTTTCCTTCAGAGTTGTAGTATACATATATTCCTATCGATTTTTCAAGCAACGCAGCTAGTTCTGGATGACTGGCCTTGTTTAACGGGTGCCACCGCGTCCTAATTTTATGACGCTCTACCGGGAAATATTCTACAATGGTTTCTACGGAAGTCTTTATAAGGTTTTCTGTAGTGTGATTAACCACCGCCTTGATAATATTTGCTAGCTGGCGTCCGCTTAATTCTCGCCGCTGATGTGAGAGATTAGATATTAGCGCCGGACTGACGTTCAAGGCGCGTGCAATAGCAATATTCTTAGAAGTTTTTAACTCCTTGGCGAGAAGCTCCACTAATACCTTCCCCTTCATCCCCGCACCCTCAGTACACCCGCGCCTTTGGCTCGATGTAGGC
>JAFAHO010000084.1 GCA_019237205.1 Hyphomicrobiales bacterium | reverse complement strand
TCAAGTATATGCTGATGGGCGGGCTGGACCGGTGAGCCTCAGTCGTCATTGGAAAGAGCGAAGCCATGCAGCAATCAAGGAGTTCGTGGGCGCGGCTGTCTCCGCTGGATTGCTTTGCTACGCTCGCAATGACTGGCAAGTTAGCATTTTATTGACCATAATATACGCAACCATGCTCAATGTAATACTCTGCAGTCATCAGCTAGACTTCTAGCCGGCCACGGGGTCGATCTGGTCGGGCGCGGAATGGCGCCCAACCCCTTGGAATCCCACAATTTGGGGACAAAAAACGCGCCGGCTCCTCTCACGCCGGCGCGGCGCCGGCTTCCTGCGGCTCTTGCGCCTCGCGGACGATGTCGCGCAGCGTAATCAGCTGGGTTTCCAAGGCCTTGAGGTCAGCCTCGCTCATCCGGCCCAGGGTCGAAGCGACCCAGCGGTGCTGGACGGCGAGCGCCTTCATCGCAGTCGCCCGCCCGGCCTCGGTCAGGTGGATCGAATGCTGTCGTCGGTCGGACGCGGCCGGGCGGCGCTCCACCAGGCCCGCACCCTCCAGCCGGTCGAGAAGGCTGGAAATGTTGCCCTTGGTCACATAGAGGCGCTTGGCGAGCTCCTGCTGGCTGACCCCCTCCTCCTCGCTCAGCGTTGTCAGCACGTCGCACTGGGGGATCGAGACTCCGATCAGACGCAGGCGCTCGCCGATAGCCGCCTGCATCCGGGCCTCGAGGCGAATCAGTCGAAACCAGACCCGCGCCGAACGCTCCGGATTGTTCCGGCTCGGCATCAGATGTCCCTGTGAAGGCTTCATGACGGAACGGGTCCCCTCGAGGTTGCGCAATTGCCAAGCGGCGCATCCGGCGCCAGATATTGACATGACCAAATCCGCTTTGCGCGATCAAGCGCGAGCGCGCGCCTGACCGGGGAGGACAGAATGTTCGGACGAATGCAGGAATGGCCGCTGCTGATGCACAAGATCATCGATTTTGCGGCCATCCAATTCCCCGACCGGGAAGTGGCCTCGCGGATGGTCGAAGGTCCGATGCACCGCACCAACTACCGCGAGATTCGCGATCGCGCCCTCAAGGTGGCCAAGCGCCTCGAACGCGACGGGATCCGCCTCGGCGACCGGGTCGCGACGCTTGCCTGGAACGGCTTCCGCCATCTCGAGGGCTGGTACGGGATTACCGGGATCGGGGCGATCTATCACACCGTCAATCCGCGCCTCTTTCCCGAGCAGATCGCCTGGATCGTCAACCACGCCGAGGATCGGATCGTGATGACCGACCTCACCTTCGTCCCGCTGCTCGAGGCGATCGCGGGCCATCTGCCGACCGTCGAGCGCTATGTCGTCCTGACCGACGCGGCCCATATGCCGGCGACGAAGCTCAAGAACGCCGTGGCCTACGAGGAGTGGCTGAGCGAGGTCGATACTGATTTCCAATGGAAGGAGTTCGACGAGCGCACCGCCGCGGGCCTCTGCTACACCTCGGGCACCACCGGCAACCCGAAGGGCGTGCTCTATTCGCACCGTTCGAACATCCTGCATTCAATGATGGCGACTGGACCAGAAACGCTGACGCTGAATGCCTATGACTCGGTTCTTCCGGTCGTGCCGATGTTCCACGCCAATTCCTGGGGCCTCGCGCTCGCCTGCCTCATTCGCGGGGCGAGGATGGTGATGCCAGGAGCACGACTCGACGGCGCCTCCGTCTACGACATTCTGGAAACAGAACAGGTGACCATGACCGCCGCCGTGCCGACAGTCTGGCTCGGACTGCTGCACTACCTGCGCAGGGAGAGCAAGCGGCTCTCGACGCTGAAGCTCGTCGCCATCGGCGGCTCGGCCTGTCCGCCTGACATGATCCGCGCCTTCAAGGAGGACTACGGCGTCGAGGTTCGCCACGCCTGGGGCATGACCGAAATGAGTCCGGTCGGCTCGGCCGGCTCGATCAAGCCCAGCCAGATGTCGTTATCGCACGAGGAAAAGCTTGCCATTCAAGCGAAGCAAGGCTGGGCACCGTTCGGCGTCGAGATGCAGATCGTCGACGACCAGAACAAGCCGGCGCCGTGGGACGGCAAACGTTTCGGCCGCCTCAAGGTAAAAGGCTTCGCCGTCGTCGAGAGCTATTTCCGCGACGAGGGCGGCAAGATCCTCGACGAGAACGGCTTCTTCGACACTGGCGACGTCGCCACCATCGATCCCGACGGTTTCATGCAGATCACCGACCGCGCCAAGGACGTCATCAAATCGGGCGGAGAGTGGATCTCGACCATTGACATCGAAAATCTCGCGATCGGCCATCCTGATGTCCTCGAAGCCGCAGTCATTGGCGTGGCCCATCCGAAATGGGACGAGCGCCCTCTCCTGGTCGTCGTCCCCAAGGAAGGCCGTCAGCCGAAGACCGAGGACGTCCTCGAATTTCTCAAGCCGAAAATCGCCAAATGGTGGATGCCGGACGACATGCAGGTGGTGAAAGAAATCCCCCACACCGCCACCGGCAAGATCAACAAGCTCAAACTGCGCGAGACGTTCAAGGGCTACAAGTTGCCGAGTTCCTGAGCGGCGGCTATCCTCCGGCGGACAGGCGCACGCGGGCGAGGACCGCGTCGGCGAAAGGGGAAAGCGGGCGGTCAAGGGCTGCGCTCAACGCCGGCGCGACGAACGTCGGCAAACCACTCCACATCATCTTGGCTGGCAAAGCTTGCCGCTCTTCGGGACGCCACGGCTTCGCGGAGACGACAATCCCGGCAATGAGGCGAGACTGGGACGGTTGACCTCGCGTGCCTTTCTTCTTGCACTGACAGGCGGACTGCATTATATGGGGCGGGTAAACAGTCTCATAGCTCTTCGTCGATGTGACGAAGGGAGTTTTTGAGAGTGGGCCCGGCGGGGACCCGCTCTTTTTTGTTGCCGCGGACGCATGGTCGAAGCCGAACATTCGAGCCTTTCAGGACTAGACGAGCCTCGCCTCATCGAGGACGCCGGGCCAGCTCTGCGCGTCGGACGCATCGCCGCGCCGGTGCTGCGCGACCTCGGATTGCGGCTCGTGCGCGTAAAGGTCTATGCGGCCGCCGGGGCGACGGTGCAGATCATGGCCGAGCGGCCGGACGGCGCGATGTCGATTGGCGACTGCGAGCGGGCCAGCACGGCGCTTTCGCCTGTGTTCGACGTCGAGGACATCATGACCCAGGCCTACCGGCTCGAGGTTTCCTCCCCCGGCATCGACCGGCCGCTCGTTCGGCAGTCGGATTTCGAGCGCGCAGTCGGCCACGAGGCGCGCATCGAGATGGCCGCGGCGGTCAACGGACGCAGGCGCTTCCGCGGCCTGATCGAGGCCGTGGCGCAGGGGCCGGACGGGCCGGGGGTGCGCGTTCTGCTCACCGCAGACGACAAGAGCCAGATGCATGTCGAGTTGCCGATCAGCGCCATGGGCGAAGCGCGGCTTGTGCTGACCGACGATCTCATTCGTCTTGCTCTCAGGCGCGAAAAGGCCGCGCTCAAGGACGTCCGGCGCGCGACTGGCCACGCGCCCAAGGCCGCGGCGAAGCCCGCCAAGCTCAGGACCAATTCGAAACGGAAAGCCGCGGTTCGCGGCGCGGCGCCAGAGCCGCTCGAGCCCCACGAAGGAGACTCCGATGGCCGTTAGCGCCAACAGACTCGAACTCTTGCAGATCGTCGACGCGGTCGCCCGCGAGAAATCGATCGACCGCTCGATCGTGCTCGCCTCGATGGAGGACGCGATGCAGAAGGCGGCGCGCTCGCGCTACGGTCAGGAGACCGAAGTCCGCGCCGAGATCAATCCGCGGACCGGCGAAATCCGCTTTTCGCGGCTGCTGCTGGTCGTTGACCAGCTCGAAAACGACGCGACTCAGATCACGCTCGCAGACGCCCAGAAAAAGAACCCTTCGGCGCAGATAGGCGACTGGATCGCCGAATCGCTGCCGCCGTTCGACTATGGCCGCATTCCTGCGCAGGCCTCGAAGCAGGTGCTCGTGCAAAAGATCCGGGAGGCCGAGCGCGACAAGCAATACGAGGTCTACAAGGACCGGATCGGCGAGATCATCAACGGCCAGGTGAAGCGGGTCGAATACGGCAATGTGGTCGTCGACCTCGGAGGCGCCGGCGCGGGTGAAGCCGTCGTACGCCGCGACGAATTGATTCCCCGCGAGATGTTCCGCCCAGGCGACCGCATTCGCGCCTACGTGTATGACGTCCGCCGCGAGGCGCGCGGACCGCAGATCTTTCTATCGCGCACCCATCCGCAGTTCACCGCCAGGCTCTTCGCGCAAGAGGTTCCGGAAATCTACGATGGCATTGTCGAGGTGAAGTCGGTGGCGCGCGACCCTGGTTCGCGGGCCAAAATCGCCGTCACCTCGAACGATTCCTCGATCGATCCGGTCGGCGCATGCGTGGGCATGCGCGGCTCGCGAGTGCAGGCCGTGGTCAATGAGCTGCAGGGCGAGAAGATCGACATCATCCCCTGGTCGCCGGACGCCGCGACCTTCATCGTCAATGCGCTGCAGCCGGCCGAGGTGATGAAAGTCGTACTCGACGAAGATTCGACGCGCATCGAAGTTGTGGTGCCCGATGATCAGCTTTCGCTGGCGATCGGGCGGCGGGGCCAGAACGTGCGCCTGGCCTCGCAGCTCACGGGCTGGGACATCGATATTCTGACGGAGGCGGAGGAATCGGAACGCCGCCAGAAAGAATTCGCCGAGCGCACGAGCGCATTCATGGAAGCTCTCGACGTCGACGAGACCGTCGCCCAGCTGCTAGCCTCCGAGGGTTTCCGCTCCGTCGAAGAAATCGCCTATGTCGAGCCCCGAGAATTCGCGATGATTGAAGGCTTCGACGCCGAGACCGCCGCCGAAATCCAGGCGCGCGCGCAAGCCCATCTCGCTCGAATCGAGGAAGAGTTCGATGAGCAGCGCAAGGCGCTCGGCGTTTCCGACGATTTGAAGGAGATCGAGGGTCTCACTTCGCAGATGTTGGTCAAGCTCGGCGAGAACGGCGTCAAGACGCTCGAGGATCTCGCGGACTGCGCCAGCGACGATCTCGTCGGTTGGATCGACGGCGATACCGCCAAACCCGGCTATCTCAGCGGATTCGACGTTTCGCGGGCGCAGGCCGACGGCATGATCCTGAGCGCGCGGGTGCGCGCCGGCTGGATCGAGGCGCCGGAGCCCGATCCCGAGGCGCCTGCCGAAGAGGGCGAGGGCGGCGTCTGAACGGGGACGGGGTAGAGCCTTGCGGACGAACGCCAGCGCTGACGAGAGCGGGTCGGAGCGAACCTGCATCGTGACCGGAGTCAAGGACGACCCCGAGGCGATGCTTCGTTTCGCACTTGCCGCCGACGGCTCTGTCGTTCCCGATATTCGCCGCAAATTGCCCGGCCGGGGCGTTTGGACACGCCTGAGCGTCGAGACCGTGCGGCGCGCTGCGGTAAAAGGCGCGTTCGCGCGCGCGTTTCGCGCCCGGGCGGAGGCGCCTGTCTCGCTCGCGGAGACTGTGGATGCGCTACTGGAGCGCGACGCGCTGCAATCCTTGTCGATGGCCAACAAGGCAGGACTTCTCGTCGCGGGGGCGTCTAGAGTCGACGCGGCGATCGTGGCCGGCGGCGTCGCGGCGCTGATCCTGGCCAGCGACGGCGCGCCGGATGGGGCCGCCAAGCGGGGCCAGGCGCTGCGGGCCAAGCTGGGCCCGGCGACAGGAACAATCGCGCGCATAAATGTCTTCTCTTCGAGCCAATTGGGTTTGGCATTGGGGAAGGCAAATGTGATACATGCTGCGCTCAAATCTGGAGCGGCGAGTTCGGCCTTTCTCGCAAGGGTAGAACGTTTGCGTCGTTATCGTGGGAGCGATGCGGACGCGCCGACCAGCGCAGAAAGCGGCGGCGCGCCGGCCGACAGCGCCGCGGCGCTTGGCCGGCCGGACGAATTGGCTGATAGGCCGAGCGATTAGGAATGGGCATGAACGAAACGAACAATACCGACAAGCCTGTGGGCGTCGCGCCGCCGAAGTCGACGTTGCATTTGAAGCGTCCGATCGAGCAGGGCACGGTGCGACAGAGTTTTTCGCATGGGCGCAGCAAGGCGGTCGTCGTCGAGAAGGTGAAACGTCGCGTCTTGGGCCCCGGCGAGGCGCCGCCTGCGACGTCGGCAAAGCCAACGATTTCCGTTGTCCCTGCAAGGCCCGCGTCGGCTCCGGGCCCGATCCCGACCGCACCTGCTAAGCCCACGCCCGCCCCGCCGCCCAAGACCGGCGTCGTGCTGCCGACGCTAACCGCCGAGCAGCGCGAAGCGCGCGCGCGGGCGCTGCTCGATGCGCGGGCGCGCGAGGAAGAAGACCGGCGGCGTCAGGAGGCCGAGGCCGAGGCGCGCCGCGAGCGCGAGTCGCGCGAACGCGCCGAACGTGAGGCCGCCGAGGCCCGCAAACGCGAGGAAGAGCTTCGGCGCGCCCAGGAGGCGAATTTTAGGCGCCAGTCCGAGGAGGAGGCCCGTCGGCGTCTCGCCGGCGGCGAGCCGGCGCCCGGGCCTTCCGTTCCGCGGAAACCTCAGCCCGCCGGCGTGGCGCCAGCGGCCCCGCTGGCCCGAACGATCGGCGAGGAGGAGACGCGCGCAGCGCGTCGCTCGACACTCTCACCTCTTGCGCCGCAAAAGGTCCTGGTGCCGACGCCGAGGCCGGCGCGCGGCGGCGAGCAGCGCAATCGCGGTCGGCTCACCGTCGCCAATGCGACGTCGATCGAAGAGGAGCGCACGCGTTCGGTCGCGTCGTTCCGCCGCCGCACGCAGCGGCTGAAAGGCCATGGGACGCAAGACCAGAAGGAAAAGATTTCGCGGGAAATCGTTCTTCCGGAAGCGATCACCATCCAGGAGCTGGCGAACCGCATGTCCGAACGGGCGGTCGACGTGATCAAGCTCCTGATGCGCCAAGGCCGCATGGTGACGCTGACCGACGTGCTCGACGCTGACACGGCGGAACTGATCGCCGAGGAAATGGGCCATACGGTCAAGCGCGTCGCCGAGTCCGACGTCGAGGAAGGCCTGTTCGATCGCCCCGACGAGGAAGGCGCGCCCGTAGCGCGCCCGCCGATTGTCACGATCATGGGCCATGTCGACCACGGCAAGACGTCGTTGCTCGACGCCATCCGCCACGCCAATGTGGTCGCGGGCGAGGCCGGCGGCATCACCCAGCATATCGGCGCCTATCAAGTCGTGGCGCCGGGCGGCCAGACAATCACCTTCATCGACACCCCCGGCCATGCCGCGTTCACCGCCATGCGCGCGCGCGGCGCGAAGGTCACCGACGTCGTGGTTCTCGTGGTGGCGGCCGACGACGGCGTCATGCCGCAGACGATCGAGGCGATCCGTCACGCCAAGGCGGCCAAGGCGCCAATTATCGTCGCCATCAACAAAATCGATAGGCCCGAAGCCAATCCGCAGCGCGTAATGCAAGAACTGTTGCAGCACGACGTTCAGGTTGAGGCGTTCGGCGGCGATACCTTGGCTGTCGAGGTCTCGGCAACCAAGCAGATCAACCTCGACAAGTTGCTCGAGGCGATCGCGCTCCAGGCCGAATTGCTCGACCTCGTCGCCGATCCGGAGCGCAGCGCCGAGGGAACGGTGATCGAGGCGCGCCTCGATCGCGGCCGCGGCCCGGTGGCCACCGTTCTCGTCCAACGGGGCACGCTCAGGGTCGGCGCTCTTGTCGTCGCCGGCTCGCATTGGGGCCGCGTCCGCGCGCTCATCAACGACAAGGGCGAGACGGTCGAGACGGCCGGCCCCTCGATGCCGGTCGAGGTGCTCGGCTTCTCCGGCGCGCCAGAAGCGGGAGATCGCGTCGCCGTCGTCGAGACGGAAGCGCGCGCGCGGGAGATCGCAGAGTATCGCGAGCGCCAGAAGCGCGAGAAAGCGGCCGCGCGCGGCCCCGCCGTCCGCACCTCGCTTTC
Organism: Hyphomicrobiales bacterium; assembly: GCA_019237205.1. Lineage (GTDB taxonomy): Bacteria > Pseudomonadota > Alphaproteobacteria > Rhizobiales > Beijerinckiaceae > Roseiarcus. The sequence goes on along the minus strand of JAFAHO010000084.1, from coordinate 11,723 downwards.
CGACATGATGAGCAACCTCAAGGCGACGGGCCGCAAGGAATTGCCGATCGTCCTCAAAGGAGATGTGCAAGGTTCGGTCGAAGCGATCAGCGCAGCAGTCGAAAAGCTGGGCAACGAGGAGGTCCTGGCGCGCGTCATCCACGCGGGCGTCGGCGGCGTCACCGAGTCCGACGTGACTCTGGCGGAGGCCTCGAAGGCGGCCATCATCGGCTTCAACGTGCGCGCTCACAAGGAGGCGCGCGATCTCGCCGAGCAGGCCGGCATCGAGATTCGCTATTACAACATCATCTACAATCTGGTGGATGACGTGAAGGCCGCTCTGTCCGGGCTGCTTTCGCCGACGCTGCGCGAAACGATGCTCGGCAACGCGCAGATTCTCGAGCTGTTCCACATCTCGAAGGTCGGGACGGTGGCCGGTTGCCGGGTTACCGACGGCATCGTGCAGCGCGGGGCGCACGTGCGGCTCATACGCGACAACGTCGTGGTGCACGAGGGCAAGCTCTCGACGCTCAAGCGGTTCAAGGACGAGGTCGCCCAGGTGCAGGCCGGCCAGGAATGCGGAATGGCCTTCGAGAATTATCAGGACATGCGCGTCGGCGACGTCATCGAGTGCTACAGCGTCGAAGAAATCCGCCGCACGCTGTGATGCGGCGGATGGGAATGGCGGAAAATGATGGCCAACATTACGCGCGCTGCGGCCGCAGACGTTCGTCCATACTGGCGCCGGGTCGCAGGGTTGGCGATCGGTGGTCGAGCCTGGTCCGAACGACGCCCTGACCTCAGCGGCGCTGCCAGGCGTTCTGATGCGGCTGGGGTCGATCTGAGCGCCGATCTGCCCACTGCCGAGCGGCGCGAAACCCACTCTTGAATTGCTCTCGCGCGCTGGCGCCTGGTGAGTCCGATGCCCCGCATGTCTTCAAGGCTCAGTTCGACGCACCGCATCGAGCGGGTCGGCGAGCTCATCCGTCAGGCCATAGCGGAGATCCTGACGCGCGGCGATATTCTCGACCCGGCACTTGACCGGCGCCCCGTAACCATTCCGGCAGTCAGGATGTCGCCCGACCTCAAGCTCGCGACCGTCTCCGTGACGCCGCTTGGCGGCCGGAATAGCGAGGCGACCGTTGCGGCGCTGAACCGGCACAAGAAGGAGCTGCGCGCTCTCGTTGCGCACCGGATCAATCTCAAATTCGCCCCCGATCTGCGCTTTGCGTTCGACGCCACGTTCGACGCGCAGGCTCGCATCGATACGCTTCTGAAATCGCCAGAAGTCGCGCGCGACCTCCGAGGTCGCAAGGCGGAGAGAACGGACGAGACATGACTGGCGACGCCGCCGCCTGGGCGCCGACCGGCGATGCGGAGCCCAATCGTGAAGCGCGCGGCAAGCGCCCGCAACAACGCTCGACACGAGTTGAAGTCAACGGATGGGTCAGCCTCGACAAGCCGGTCGGCGTCACTTCAACCCAAGCGGTCGGCCGGCTTAAGTATCTCTTCAACGCCCGGAAGGCTGGACATGCGGGCACGCTCGATCCGCTCGCTTCCGGCGTCTTGCCGGTCGCGTTCGGCGAGGCGACGAAAACCGTTCCGATCGTGCAGGACGGCGCCAAGGCCTATCGCTTCCGCGTGCGCTGGGGCGAAGAAAGCGCCACCGATGATGCGGAAGGCGTGATCGTGGCCCGCTCCGACACGCGTCCCGCCGCGGCCGAGATCGAGGGCCTGCTCCCGAGCTTCGTCGGCCTCGTCCAGCAGACGCCGCCGACCTTTTCGGCAATCAAGATCGATGGCGCGCGCGCCTACGATCTCGCCCGCGTTGGAGAAAGCTTCGAGATCGCGTCGCGAACAATCACCGTCTATCGGCTTGCGCTGATTTCCGCCGAAGTCGAATCTGCGGTGCTTGAGGCCGAATGCGGCAAAGGCGCCTATGTGCGTGCAATTGCGCGGGACCTCGGCCGCGCGCTCGGTTGCTACGGCCATGTGATCGAACTCAGGCGCACTCGCGTCGGCCCTTTCAGGGTCGAATCCGCCATTCCTCTCGACAGATTGCCGGACGATGGCCAACTCATGGCCCGGGCCATGTTGCCGCTCCAGGCAGGCCTCGCCGAACTCCCGTTGCTGCCAGTCGATCGCGCCGGCGCGGCGATCCTGCGACGTGGACAGCCGCTGCTCCTGCGCGGCGCCGTTCCTCATGAAGGGCCCGCCTGGGCCGCCTGCTTCGGAACGCCGATTGCTTTCGGCGCCATCCAGGACGGCTATTTCGTGTCGGCGCGCGTATTCAATGCGAAGGGATAGCCCGGTCACTTCCAGGCGTCGAAGGCCTTCGCCAGCATCGCCTCTCCCTCCGAGGATTTCTGGAAAACGAGCTTCGCGATTCGATTGTCGTTGAGCAGGAGCGGAAAGTCGAACCAGGCCCGCGTCTGCATCAAGTCGAGATTGCGCGCGGTGTCTTGGTCGCCCTTGGCGAGCGCGATGAGGAAGTAGACATCGCTAACCTTGACCTTGACGCTCGTCAACGCCTCCGACGCAGTCGAGTCCAACTTACGCATTTGGGGAGCCCCGACATCCTTGAAGCCGGCGATCGGAGCGCCATCGGCGAAGGAAAATTTCAGATCGATCGTATGGGTCGCCTGTAGAGTGGGATCGCTGTTCTTCCGCAAGGTCATTGACGCATGCATCTTGAGGTCAGGAATGTCGGCATCCGCCTTCACCGCAACCGTTGCAGACTGCCCCGGCGCCGGTGGGATGGTCGACCAAACCGTCGATCCGAGGTTGACCACCGGCTTTTGCGGATTGTCGGGAGAGGCGATCAGCATGGCCGCCCTGGCCGCCCCGGGCAATGTCCCGTTGTCCGCTGCAGGCGCCGGATTGGCGGGCTCCTGCCCGCCCTGCGCGGTCGATTGGGTTCCCTGCGGTTCGCTCGCTGTAGGAGCGGTCGAATTTTCCTCGGTCGGCGACGGTTGCGCGCGCTGGGCGATTTTCGCCGGCGGCTGCGTCGAAGCCTCCTGCTGCGCCTCCGGCGGGACGATCGCGAGATCCTGCGGCTTCTGCCGCATCACGATCGCTGCCCCCGCGACGGAGAGGACGGCGCCGAGCACGACAGCAAGCGCAAGCCAAAGCCAGGACCTGCTCTTCTCCGCTGGCGCCGTCGGCGCCTGTGGACGTTGTCCGTCCGGCTCGAGGCGCGGCGCCAAACGATCATCGTCGATCGGCACTTCGGGCGCCGGCCCGAGTTCCGCCCCGTCCTCGATTGGTGCGACGACGGGCGGAGCAGCGGATCCGCCGGCACGCGCATCGGCGGACGGAACAACCTTCGCAAGGCTGGACGGTGCAGGGCCGGACCCCTCGGTTTTCGCCGCTACCATGGGCGCAGCGACACTCGCGGTCTCTCCCGGCTGCGACGCACGGTCAGCGCGGAGAGGCGGCGCCTTTGTCGCAACGACGCCCTGAAAGGCGCGAGTCTCGGCCGGATTGACCACGCTCGAGGGGGGCACCTGAGCCGGTCTGACCGGCCCCGCCGACGTGTTTTGTTGTGCGCTGGCCGTGGCAGGAGCCCGCGCGGAATCGGGGCGCGGCTGAGTTGCGCCGGCGGGCGGCCCTGCGGTTGGCGGACGTTGGAGAGCGGGCGCAGTCGACGCAGCCGGCGCGGCGGCGCGCGCTGCTGCGCCGGGCGCGGCCACGATGCGGGCCGGCACAGCCGGCGGGGAGGGCGCGGCAGTCGCGCTTTGAGATTGTATGGTCGGAGCGGAAGCCGAAGCCGGTTGGCTGACCGGCGCGGGCCTCGCCGCCGCGGCTGTGGGCCTATCGCCAGCGGGATGCGGAGGGGCGGACGAAGCCGTCTTGGCGGGCGTCGGCTCGGCGTGAGCGGCGTCCGTCCCGCCGAACTTGGCCTCGACTTGCGCGATCGCCTGATTGAGCGCCTTCTCCTCGCGCGCGATGTCGCTTTCCGGAAGTGGCGGACGCAACGTCCTTAGCTGCGTCAGCAACGCTTTGCGCGCCCGGTCGTAAATCGCCTGGCGCGTGGTGGTCGAATTCGTGCTCGACAGATTCGCCACGGCGCGCGTGAGCAGCGATTGATAATCAGCCATGCACTATTCGCTCGCTCGCTCTCTCGAAAAGCGCGAAGGGTCCCTTAGTCCTGAAACGGATCGTGCACAAGAATCGTGTCGTCGCGTTCCGGACTGGTTGACAGGAGCGCGACCGGAGCGCCAACCAGTTCTTCGATTCTCCGCACGTATTTTATGGCCTGCGCGGGGAGCTCGGCCCAGGAACGCGCCTTGCTCGTGGCGCCGCTCCATCCTTCGACCGTTTCGTAAATCGGTTCTATCCGAGCCTGCGCGTATTGGGCGGCCGGCAGATAGTCGATGTCCCTGCCGTCCAGCCGATAACCGGTTGCGACTTTGATTTCTTCGAAGCCATCGAGAATGTCAAGTTTCGTCAGAGCAAGGCCATCGATGCCGCAGGTCCGCACGGCCTGGCGCGCAAGCACCGCGTCAAACCAGCCGCATCGGCGAGGGCGGCCGGTATTGGTGCCAAATTCATTGCCGCGCTGTCCTATTCGCCGACCGATGTCGTTGTCGAGTTCAGTCGGGAAGGGACCGGCGCCAACCCGGGTCACATAGGCCTTGGCGATGCCGAGCACGTAGCCGATCGATTTCGGACCGAGGCCCGAGCCGGTCGCCGCATTGGCCGCGACCGTGTTGGAGGATGTGACGAACGGGTAGGTGCCATGATCGACGTCGAGCATCGCTCCCTGCGCGCCCTCGAAAAGAATGCGCTTGCCCGCGCGCCGCTCGCGATCGAGCAGTTCGAAAGTCGGCGCCATGAACGGTAGAACCATCGGCGCGACGGCGAGGAGCTCATCGCGCACGGCCTTCGCGCTCGGTGCGGGCAGGCCCATTCCACGGCAAAGCGGATCGTGGTGAGCGAGAAGCCGCTCGATCTTATCGTCGAGCGCGTCGGGTTCGGCGAGGTCCATGAGTCTGATCGCGCGCCGCGCGACTTTGTCCTCATAAGCCGGGCCGATCCCGCGTTTGGTCGTGCCGATCTTTGTCCCGTGAGCAGCGCCCGATTCCCTGTGGGCGTCGAGTTCCCGGTGAAGCGACAGGATCAGCGGCGCGTTCTCGGCGATCCTCAGGTTTGCCGGCGTCACGTCGACGCCCTGGCCGCGAATCTTGTCGATCTCGTCCACGAGGTGGTAGGGGTCGAGGACGACACCGTTGCCGATGACGGAAAGCTTTCCCCGGCGGACTATTCCCGAGGGCAGCAGGGCAAGCTTGAACACCTTGCCGTCGATGACCAGGGTGTGCCCGGCGTTGTGGCCGCCCTGGAAGCGCACGACCACGTCCGCTCCGACCGACAGCCAGTCGACGATCTTGCCTTTTCCCTCGTCGCCCCACTGTGCGCCGACAACGACGACATTTGCCATCCGAAATTGCTTTCCTCATCTCAAACACGAAAAACCCCGGCATCAGGGACAGCGAACTGGCGCCGGGGCTTCTTCACGGGATGGGGTAAACGATCGATCGGTCGGAGTAAAGGCGCGCGCCCTCGTCGGTTCTCCCTGTTGCTCCCTGCTAGCGGCCCAAATCGCCCCGCTTCGCCCCCATAATTTGTGAGAAAGCTCATTGTTTCAGTGGCTTGAGGAAAAACCATCGTGCGGAAGCGCGAGATAACAGGAGAAAATTCTCCCTGATAACCGCCGCGCGGGCGCAAGAACAGGCACCGCAGCCGCGGCGGCGCTAAGCCGCATTTCGGCCTCCTGGCTACTTGCCAGAAACCAATCTTAAGGGCGGCCTCACCCGCGAAGCGCCGCGAAGCGCGCGTCAAGCGCGCAGGATTCCAAACTGAGACGCGACCCCCTTGTCGGTCGGGTCGCGAAAACGGGAGGCGCCGTCTTGGATTGGCGCAAATTGATGTCCATATGCCGGGCGCGGCCGGTGAGGCCGGGATGGGAGAGTGACATGACCCCCGAAGAACGCCAGATGCTCGGCGGTCTATTCGACCGCATCAAAGCAAGCGCGTCGACGCCGCGCGACTCTGAGGCCGAAGCCTTTATCAATGACGCGGTTCGCTCCGCGCCTTACGCGCCCTACGTGTTTGCGCAGACGGTGCTCGTCCAGCAACACGCCTTGGAGGCGGCGGCCCAGCGCATCGCAGAGCTCGAGGCGGCCTCGCAGCGCGCCGAGCAGCCGCAGGAGCAGGGAAGCTTCCTCGGCAACCTCGGCAAATCGATCTTTGGCGGCGGCGCGCCTTCGGCGCCGCCCCGTCCGACTTATGACCCTTCCGCTTATCAACGCGGCCCCGGTCCCGCGCCCGGACCGGGCTACGGGCCTCCGCCGCCCCAGCAGCCGGCCTACGGCGCGCCACAGGGCGGTCCCTGGGGAGCGCCCCCGCCAAGCCAGGGCGGCGGCTTCCTGCAGAATGCCGCCTCGACGGCGGCAGGCGTGGCCGGAGGCGTCGCGCTGGGCAATCTCCTGGGTGGTCTCTTCGGCGGCCATCAGGGCGGCGGCCTCTTCGGCGGAGGCGGCTTTGGCGGGGCCGGATTCCCCGGAGGCGGCCTCGGCGGCCGGGGCGAAACGACGGAAATCAACAACTTCTACGAGGGCTCGCGCAACGGGGCCGACTCGGGTCAGTTCGATCCGAGCGCGCCGGACGATGCGGGCTATATCGACGATTCGTCGTTTGACGATTCGTCCGGCGGCGGCCTCGACGACGTCTGAGTCGTCGAACCGACACCGTCATGCGATAGGGCCGCCGCGTTTTTTGCGCGGCGGTCCGTCAGCGGATCGGAGCGGCGGAGCGGGCGCCGTTGAGCGGGTTGGCTTCGTCCCATCCGTAGCGCAAGGCCTCGAAGCGCATCGCCCGGACATCGATCATCAGAAGCCGCCCGACGAGGCCCGCGTCGCCGTCGCCGAATCCGCCGACGATCACGCGAATCGCCTCGAGCGCCATCAGCGATCCGAGCACGCCGCCGAGCGCGCCGAGCACGCCGGCTTCGGCGCAAGTCGGAATCACGCCCGGCTCGGGGGGATCGGGAAAGAGGCAACGATAGGTGGGGTTGGGTCTCCCGTCCGCGCCTTTCTCGTAAGGTTTCAGCGTCGTCAGCGTTCCGTCAAATTCGCCGAGGGCGGCTGAAACGAGGGGACGGCGCTCGTAATAGCAGGCGTCGGAAAGCGCGTAGCGGGTCGCGAAATTGTCCGAGCCGTCGAGCACGACGTCGAACCGCGCGGCGACCGGCCGGGCGTTCGAAACGTCCAGTCTGAGGGCGATCGGCTCGACCGCGACATGCGGATTGATGCGCGCGATCGCCGCGGCGGCGCTCTCCGTCTTCGGCCGCCCGACGTCGGTCGTGCCGTGGATGATCTGGCGGTGCAGGTTCGAGAGCGCGACCGCGTCGTCGTCGACGATCCCAAGTGTCCCCACTCCCGCCCCGGCCAGATATTGCAAAGCGGGCGAGCCCAAGCCTCCCGCGCCGACGACGAGAACGCGCGCGGCCTTCAGCTTGTTCTGCCCGGGACCGCCCAAGCCGCGCAGCACGATCTGGCGCGCGTAGCGTTCAATCTCTTGGCTCGAGAGGGTCATAGCTGCGTACCGTTACCACGCCCGGGCTCGTGCGTGAACGAGATGAGTTTCCGGGTCGTGGGCGAGTTGGAACTTCAGGCTTGGGCGGACTGTGAGCCTTCCTCAGCAATTCCTGTACGCCCGTTTTCCGCCCGGAGAGGGCGTTCGATTGCCTGACGAAGAAGCAGGCCGATGGTTGCTGTGCCTCTGGCGCTGGTGAATCGGTCCTCAGGTCGGCAGATTCGGAAAGAGCGTTGGCGACATTTGCACCGCGAATTCCTTGAACAGGCGGCAGGGCTTCGAGAGATGGCGGTTCGCGACATGGACGAGCGAGAGATCGTAAGTGCGAAAGCGCCAGTCGGGCATGACCTCGACGAGGCGGCCATCGTCGATGAGACTCGGTTGGACGACGGGCGGAAGATCGCCGATTCCGGCGCCGGCGGCCAGCGCCGGCGCGAGACCAGCGAAGTCGTTCATTGCGAGGTGAGGCTGGAAGGTCAAAGCTTCTTTGTCCCGCCCGTCCTTGTGCACGAAGGTCCAGCTGTTCTCGGGCTTCCAATAGGAAAAGGTCAGGAGCCGGTGATTGAGCAGGTCCTGCGGCTTCCGCGGAGGCTCGCGGTCCTTCAGATAGGACGGGCTCGCCACTAGCCGGTGGCGGTAGGTCAGAATCCTTCGCGCAACAAGGCAGGAATCCTTGAGCGGGCCGAGGCGGAACGCCAGGTCGATCCCGTCGGCAATCAGCTCGACCATGCGCTCTGTCACCAGGATTTGGACGCGGACCTCAGGATATGAGGCCTGAAACGCCGTGACCAGCGGCGTCAGCAGCGTGTCGGAGACGCTGGGCATCGCCGAGAGGCGGAGCGTGCCCGAGACGTCCGCGAGCCGGTTCGATACGATGCTTTCTACGGCTTCGCTGAGCTCGGCGCTGCGGATGGCGTGCTCCAGCACCTCGGCCCCCAATTCCGTGAGCCGCAAGTTTCGGGTCGACCGCTCGATGAGGCGCACGCCGAGCTGGTCCTCGAGCTCCGCGACGCGGCGGCTCACCGTCGAGATCGGCATCTTGAGGCGGCGCGCCGCCTCGGAGAAACTGCCGGCCTCGATCACCTTCGCGAACACCGCAAGCGCGTTCAGATCGGCCATCGACGCCTCCCGGCGACTGGTGCGACTTCCATCTCATTTTTGAGAAACTTATTTCCGATTTTGCCGGCTAAAACGCAAATCGGCCCGCGGCTAAGTACCTGCCGAGAGACCCGCGGAGGCTCCCATGACGACAGGCGGACGGGCAAAATCAGAGACTCCTCGGTCGCAGCCCGAGACATCTTTGTTTCGTGGCGCCGCGACCGCCAATGCGGAGCGTGCGATCAGAGCCGTTATGGCGTCGTACAACGACGCCCTGAACATGGGTTCCGTCGACGCGGCGCTCGCGCTCTACGCCGAGGACGGCGTGTTCATGCCGCCCTACAGTCCGTCGGCGGTCGGCAAGGAAGCGGTGAGGAAGGCGTACGACGACGTCTTCCGGGAGCTCAAGTTCTACGTCAAGTTCGCGATCGCGGAGCTCGTCGTGATGGCGCCGGACTGGGCCTATGTGCGGACCAATTCCGCCGGCACGACCGGCCATGCTTCGACCGGCAAGACGACCGCCGAAGCGAACCAGGAGCTCTTCATCTTCAGGCAGGGCGGCGACGGGAAGTGGCGCATCGCCCGCTACAGCTTCTCGCCCACAAACCCTCCGAGCAACTGAGCCGGCGCGGCTCTGATCTGGAAGACACCTCTGGTTCCGGCGATACATGCCGGTGGTCGCCTCGTGTTTCAGAGAGGACAACGCGTCGGGAGGGCGCAATGCCAGGCAAACGAGAACTTACGGTGCAAGATCGGTTCGAAATCTTCCAGCAGCTCAACGAGCACCAGCGCGCCATTGACGCGGGTCCCGGGAAGACGGCGGTCGAGAACTACAAGTCGCTCTATTGGCCCGAGGCGAAGTTCCACGTCTTCGACCTTCGCGAGGCGACCTTCGAGGGGCCGGAGGGCATGAAGCAGATGTACGATTACGCGCACAGCGTCTTCCCCATCGAGAAGTGGTTCCACACGATGGGCCCATTCGAGATCACGGGAGCGGGCGACGAAGCCAAGGCGGAATGGCGCTGGATCGTTTCCTGGCGCGAGGGCCATGTCGGCACCGTCTCGACCGGAACCTATAGCGACCGCTTCGAGCGCCGAAACGGCGTGTGGAAATGCATCGAGCGTACCTCGCACATCGACCCGAACTGGCCCGCGGACCTGTTTCAGCCGTACATCGACCTTGCCGACAAGCGGTTCAAAGCGTCGTGATCAACCCAATAGGTACGCCCGTTCAGGAGAAACGCTATGTCCTCTGAACTGCATGCCCGGCATTGGATCGATGGCGAGTGGGTGGACGCCAAGGACCGGATTGAGAGCGTCAATCCCGCCACCGGCGAGACGATCGGCAGCTACACCGAAGCGACAGAAGCCGAAGCCAAGCGGGCCATTGCAGCCGCGCTCAGAGTATTCAAGGAGACGGACTGGTGCGGAAACCGCCGCCTGAGAGCCAAGGCCCTCAACGAGATGGCCGACCGGTTTGACGCGCGCGCCGGCGATCTCATCGAGATCCTCGCCCTCGAAAACGGAAAGGTGAAAGCCGAAGCCCAGTTCGAAGTTTCGATGGTCCCCTCCAAGCTGCGATTTTACGCTTCGCTAGCCCTGACAGATTTTGGGCGGGCGATGGAGACCTCGCCGGGACGCTACACGACCACGCTGCGCGAAGCGGCGGGCGTAGTAGGCATCATCGCGCCGTGGAATTCTCCAGTGGTGCTGTTCATCCGCTCGCTGGCGCCGGCCCTTGCCGCCGGCTGCACCGCCGTCGGCAAGCTCCCTGGGTTTACCGCCCAGACCAACGCGCGCATGTGCGAAGTTTTCAGCGAGGTCGGGAGCCTTCCGAAGGGCGCGCTGAACGTCTTCACCGAGGCCCGCAGCGCCGGCGCCAGGGCCTTGATCGACTCTCCAGACGTGCCGGTCATCAGCTTGACCGGCAGCTCCAAGACCGGCCAAGCGATCATGGCGGCTTGCGCCAAGAACATGAAGCGGTTCGGGGGCGAGCTCGGCGGCAAGACCCCGGTGTTGCTGTTCGACGACGCCGACCTCGACAAGGCGCTTTCCAAGGTCGAGAAGGCGCTCACCGTCTTCGCCGGACAGTTCTGTATGACTGGCAGCCGGCTTCTCGTCCACCGGCCGATCCAGGACAAGGTCCGCAAGCGCCTCGCGGCTCGGCTCGAGGCCGTCAAGGTCGGTCCGGCGGCCGATCCGTTGAGCGACATGGGGCCAATGATCAATATGGCCAATGTCAAGCGCGTCGAGGGGGTGGTGGAATCTGCAATCGCAGCCGGCGCCAAGGTGGTGGTGCGGGGCGGACCGTTCAGGGATGGGCCTCTCGCCAAAGGCGCCTTCTATCGTCCCACACTGCTCGAGATCAATGACCACTCTATGTCAATTGCGCAGGACGAGGTATTCGGGCCGGTCCTGGTCATGCAAGGCTTCGACAGCGAGGAGGAAGCGGTCGCACTCGCCAACAACTCCGAGTACGGGCTGGCCGCGTCGATATGGTCGACGGACGTCGACCGTCCGCTGCGCGTCGCAAGGCAGATCGACGCCGGCACGGTCTGGATCAACAATTGGGCGATCGTGTACGACGAAACGGAAGAGGGCGGCTACAAGCAGAGCGGCCTCGGAAGATTGAACGGCGTGTCGGCAATCGACGACTTCGTCGAATATCGCACGATCATCCATGAGATCGATCTGGCGCCGAGTCATCCGTGATCAGCTGGATAGATCGGAGGCTCCCGTTATCGGTCCGGAGCTCAAAAAGGAGAGCGGTTCATGACCACTGCAGTCATAGGCTTAGGGAACATCGGCGCCCGATTGGCGAGGAATCTGACCGCCGGCGGCGAAAAGGTCATCGTCACGGATAAGACATTGGCCAAGGCCGAGAGCCTCGCCAGAGAGCTTGGCGGCAACGCCGAGGCGATGCCGGTCCTGGACGCGATCCGCGAGGCGGACATCGTCATCCTTGCGATCTACTTCGATGCGATCAAGCAGTTTATCGCCGGCAATCGCGGCGCCCTGGCGGGAAAGATCGTTGTCGATCCGTCGAACCC
>JAFAHO010000326.1 GCA_019237205.1 Hyphomicrobiales bacterium | reverse complement strand
ATGACCGCCTCAAGGCTGACGAATTTTGTCTGACAGTCAGGCGAGAAAACTGAAAGAGCGAACGGTCGTTCAGGGTAAAGCCAAATCGAAGAAAGGCGACCTATGGACACGAACGAATTGGCGACTGCGCCAACCAGGACGAAACGCGCCCGGATCAACGGCGGCCGCGGCGGCGCGAAAACCGAGCAGAAATATTTGCACTCCCTGTTGCAGGCCATGCAGGCGGCGCGGGCGGGCGACTTTTCGGCGCGCCTGCCTACGGATCTGGTTGGGCTTCCCGGCAAGATCGGCGACGCCTTCAACGACATCGTTTCGGCCAATGAGCGGATGGCGAGGGAACTCGAACGTGTCGGACAAATCGTCGGAAGGGAAGGCAAGACGCGCAGGCGCGTCCAGCTCGGCGTCACAGCCGGCGCCTGGGGCGAGATGGAGAGTTCGGTCAACACATTAATCGACGACCTCTTGTGGCCCACGACGGCCGTCACTCATGCCGTCACCGCTGTGGCGCAGGGCGATCTGCAGCGGACCGTTCCGCTCGACGTGGACGGACGCCCGCTGCAGGGCGAGTTCCTCCGCTCCGCCAAGATCGTCAATGCGATGATCAAGCAGCTCAGCATATTCACCTCGGAGGTGACGCGCGTCGCTCGCGAGGTCGGCACTGACGGAAAGCTCGGTGGCCAGGCGCAAGTTCGCGAAGTGACCGGCGTTTGGCGGGATCTTACCGAGAGCGTCAACTCAATGGCGAGCAACTTGACCGGGCAAGTGCGCAACATCGCAGAGGTGACGATCGCAGTCGCGAACGGCGACCTTTCCAAGAAAATAACCGTCGACGTTCGCGGCGAAATCCTGCAGCTGAAGGAGGCCATCAATACGATGGTCGACCAGCTTCGATCCTTCGCCTCCGAAGTCACTCGCGTCGCCCGGGAAGTGGGAACGGAAGGCAAGCTCGGCGGTCAAGCGCTGGTGCCGGGGGTGGCTGGAACGTGGAAAGATCTGACCGACAGCGTCAACGCCATGTGCGGCAATCTGACCGATCAGGTCCGCAACATTGCGCAGGTGACGACAGCGGTCGCGCGCGGCGACCTTTCGCGCAAGATCACCGTGGACGTCCGCGGCGAGATTCTCGAGTTGAAGGACACCATCAACACCATGGTGGACCAGCTCAATGGATTCGCCTCGGAAGTGACGCGCGTCGCGCGGGAAGTCGGGACTGAAGGCCGGCTTGGCGGACAGGCTCAGGTGCTGGGCGTCGCGGGCACATGGAAGGACTTGACCGACAGCGTGAACTCGATGGCTGGCAATCTCACCGCGCAGGTCCGCAACATCGCGGAGGTGGCGACGGCGATCGCGGGCGGAGATCTCTCCAAGAAGATCACTGTGAATGTCAGCGGCGAGATTTTGCAACTCAAGGAGACCATCAACACGATGGTCGACCAACTCAACCGCTTTGCCGGCGAGGTGACGCGTGTCGCGCGCGAAGTTGGGACCGAAGGCCGGCTCGGCGGCCAAGCCAATGTCATGGGCGGGGCCGGCACTTGGAAGGACCTCACCGAAAGCGTCAACTCGATGGCGTCGAACTTGACCGCCCAGGTGCGAAACATCGCGGAGGTCTCGACAGCCATCGCGAACGGCGATCTGTCCAAGAAGATCACAGTGAACGTCAGCGGCGAAATTCTGCAGCTCAAGGAAACCATCAACACGATGGTTGACCAGCTCAACGCCTTTGCCGGCGAAGTTACGCGGGTGGCGCGCGAGGTCGGCACGGATGGCCGGCTTGGCGGTCAGGCCCAGGTGCCAGGCGTCGCCGGCACCTGGAAGGACCTGACCGACGGGGTCAATTCCATGGCCTCGAATCTGACTGGTCAAGTCCGCAATATCGCGGAAGTCGCGACAGCGGTCGCGCGCGGCGACCTTTCGCGCAAGATCACCGTGGACGTGCGCGGCGAGATTCTCGAGCTGAAGGACACGATCAACACGATGGTCGATCAGCTCAACGCCTTCGCCGGCGAAGTCACTCGCGTCGCGCGCGAAGTCGGCACCGAGGGCCGCCTCGGCGGTCAGGCGCAAGTGCCGGGCGTGGCTGGCACCTGGAAGGACCTGACCGACAGCGTCAATTCGATGGCGGGCAACCTGACCGGGCAGGTGCGCAACATCGCGGAAGTCGCAACTGCGATCGCCAATGGCGATCTATCCCGCAAGATCACTGTGGACGTGCGAGGCGAGATCCTGCAGCTCAAGGAAACGCTCAACACAATGGTCGACCAGCTCAACCGCTTCGCCGGCGAGGTGACGCGGGTCGCGCGCGAGGTCGGAACGGAAGGTCGGCTGGGCGGCCAGGCGCAGGTGCCTGGCGTCGCCGGCACCTGGAAGGACTTGACCGACAACGTCAACTCGATGGCCGGCAACCTCACCGCCCAGGTTCGCAACATCGCAGAGGTGACCACGGCGGTCGCCCGCGGCGATCTTTCACGCAAGATCACAGTCGACGTGAAGGGCGAAATTCTCGAGCTGAAGAACACCATCAACACGATGGTCGATCAGCTCAACGCGTTTGCTTCCGAAGTCACTCGCGTTGCCCGCGAAGTGGGGACGGAAGGAAAACTCGGGGGGCAGGCCGCGGTCCCGGGAGTCGCAGGGACGTGGAAAGATCTGACCGACAATGTTAATTTTATGGCGTCAAACTTGACGGGGCAGGTTCGCAACATCGCGGAGGTGGCCACCGCAATCGCCAACGGCGACCTCTCGAAGAAGATCACGGTCGACGTTCGGGGAGAGATCCTGCTGCTCAAAGAAACGCTGAACACCATGGTGGAGCAGCTGCGCTCCTTTGCCGCGGAGGTGACTCGCGTGGCGAGGGAAGTGGGGACGGAAGGCAAGCTCGGCGGGCAGGCTCTCGTGCCGGGCGTTGGCGGGACCTGGAAGGACCTGACCGACAACGTCAATCTGTTGGCCGCAAACCTGACCACCCAGGTTCGCAATATCGCCGAGGTGACCACCGCTGTCGCCCGCGGGGATCTCTCCCGCAAGATCACCGTCGACGTGAAGGGCGAAATACTCGAACTGAAGAACACGATTAACACAATGGTCGATCAGTTGAACGCCTTCGCGTCCGAGGTCACTCGCGTCGCGCGCGAGGTCGGCACCGAGGGAAAGCTGGGCGGCCAGGCCGCCGTCCCCGGAGTGGCGGGGACCTGGAAGGACCTAACCGACACCGTGAACGTCATGGCGGCGAACCTAACGGAACAGGTCCGCGGAATCGTGAAGGTGGTGACGGCGGTTGCGGATGGCGACCTCAAGCAGAATCTGACGGTCAAGTCGAAGGGCGAGGTGGCCGCGCTGGCGGAGACGATCAACAACATGACCGACACGCTGGCGACCTTTGCCGACCAAGTTACAACGGTCGCCAGAGAGGTTGGCGTCGAAGGCCGTCTTGGCGGTCAGGCGAATGTGCCAGGCGCTGCTGGCACATGGAAGGATCTTACGGGCAACGTCAATCTGCTTGCGGCAAACTTGACCACCCAGGTGCGCGCCATCGCGGAGGTGGCGACCGCGGTGACGAAAGGCGACCTGACCCGGTCGATCCAAGTCAACGCTCGCGGCGAAGTGGCGGAACTCAAGGATAACATCAATACGATGATCGACAACTTGCGCCTGACCACCGAGCGCAACACCGAGCAGGACTGGCTGAAAACGAATCTCGCCCGGTTCACCAATATGCTGCAGGGCCAGCGCGATCTGACTGCTGTCGGGCGCATGCTGCTCTCAGAACTGGCCCCCCAAGTCGACGCCCAGAACGGCGTCATCTACCTGGTCGACGCGGAGGGCCCGCCGGTCCTCAAGCTTCTGGCCTCTTACGCGGACGCAGGTTTGGAGGGACATCCTGATACGCTTCAACTGGGCGAAGGCCTGATCGGACAATGCGCCATCGATGGACGGGCCACGCTGATCGCCGGGGTGCCCTCAAACGTCGTTCCCATCCGGACCGGCATGTTTGAAATGAAGCCGACCAATCTGATCATCCTGCCCGTCCTGTTCGAGGGCCAAGTGAAGGCGGTGATCGAACTGGCGTCTGTCTCTCCATTCACCGATTTGCAAAAGACGTTTCTCGACCAGCTCACGGCCGGCATTGGCATCGTGTTGAACAGCATCGAGGCCACAATGCAGACCGAAGGGCTGCTGAAGCAGTCGCAGCAGCTGGCGACCGAACTGCAGACTCAACAGAAGGAGCTGCAGCTGACCAACGAACAGCTCGAACAGAAGGCCCGGCAGCTTGCTGAGCAGAACGCCGAGGTCGAACGCAAGAACGAGGAAATCGAACAGGCGCGGCGAGCCCTCGAGGAGAAAGCGACGGAACTTGCGTTGACCTCCAAGTACAAGTCCGAATTTCTCGCCAATATGTCGCATGAACTGCGGACGCCGCTGAACAGCATCCTGATCCTCGGCCAACAGCTCACGGACAATCCCGGCGGAAACCTTACGCCGCGCCAGGTCGAGTTTGCGCGCACAATCCACGGCGCAGGCACCGATCTGCTCAACCTCATCAGCGATATTTTGGACTTGTCGAAGATCGAGTCAGGCACCGTCTCGGTGGACGCGGAGGAAATCTCCCTTAGCGTGCTCGGCGCCTCCGTCACGCGCCCGTTCCGTCATGAGGCTGAGCGCCGGGGCCTGTCGTTCGAGGTCGCGATCGATCCCGACTTGCGCAGCATCACCACCGACTCGAAGCGGCTCCAGCAGGTCCTGAAGAACCTGCTCTCGAACGCGATCAAGTTCACCGAACACGGCGGCGTGCAAATGCGCGTCGCGCGCGCCACGTCGGGCTGGACGACGACTCATCCGGTGCTCGCCACGGCCTCGGCAGTCGTCGCGTTCGAGGTGACCGACAGCGGAATCGGAATCCTTCCTGAAAAGCAGCGCATCGTCTTCGAAGCCTTCCAGCAAGCCGATGCGAGCACAAGTCGCCGCTACGGTGGAACTGGCCTGGGACTGGCGATCAGCCGTGAGCTTTCGAACCTTCTCGGCGGCGAGATACAGTTGCGCAGCAAAGTCGGCGAAGGCAGCTCGTTCACCCTGTACCTCCCGCAAACCTACGCCGGCCCGGCGCGGCTCCCAGCGAAGGCCGCGACCGACGAGCGCACCGCGCCAACAGACGCCCTCGGCGCGCTTCAGCGTTCGGAGGAGACGTCGCCGGCGCCTATCGACGACCGCGCGCATCTCATGCCCGATGCCGCCATTCTGCTGATCGTGGAAGACGATCCGCACTATTCGCGCATCCTGATGGACCTCGCCCATGACGTCGGACTTAAGGTCCTCCTGGCGGCGCGCGGCGCCGACGCGGTGGCTCTCGCGCGGGAATACCGCCCGATGGCGATTTCGCTCGACGTGTTCCTGCCAGACATGTTGGGCTGGGCGGTTCTGAGCCAGCTGAAGCAGGATCCGCAAACCCGGCATATCCCTGTGCAAATCATAACGCTCGATCAGAATTGGCAGCACGGCTTGGCGAGCGGCGCCTTCTCGTTCGTGAACAAGCCCACGACCATTGACGGCCTGAAGAAATCAATCGCTCGGCTCACCGAATTTGCTCGCGCGCCTCGCAAGCGGCTTCTGGTCGTCGAGGACAATCCGGCAGAATTGCTCGGCATCACTGAACTGCTCGGCCACGACGACATTGAGGTCGTGACCGCCGAGAAAGGACGGGACGCACTCGCGATCTTGCGCGAGCAATCCGCCGATTGTGTCGTTCTTGACCTCAAGCTGCCCGACATGTCCGGTTTCGAGCTGCTCGAGCATATTCGGGAGGATCGCGGACTGGCGCAAGTGCCTGTGGTGGTGTTTACGGGGCGCGAGCTTTCGCCTGAGGAAGACGCGCAGTTGCACATGATGGCCCGCAGCGTCGTCGTGAAGGGCGTAGAGTCTCCAGAGCGGTTGCTCGACGAGACGGCGCTTTTCCTACATCGGGTGGTCGCGGACTTGCCGCCGGACAAGCAGCGCATGCTGGAGCGACTGCGCAATTCCGACGAGAACCTGCACGGCCGTAAGGCGCTGCTCGTCGACGACGACGCGCGCAACATCTTTGCGCTGAGCAGTGTATTGGAGCGACGCGGCATGGATGTGCTCACCGCGACGACGGGCCGCGAGGCGATCTCGCTTCTCGAGGGCGACCGGGGCATTTCGATCGTGCTCATGGACGTCATGATGCCGGAGATGGACGGATACGAAACCATGCAAGCCATTCGATCCAATCCGTCGTTACGGCGCCTTCCCATCATCGCGCTCACCGCCAAAGCCATGAAAGGCGATCGCGAGCGATGCCTGGAGGCCGGCGCTTCCGACTATTTGGCGAAGCCGGTGAATACGGAGCAGCTGCTGTCCGCGCTTCGCATTTGGCTGCATCGATGAGGTCCAGGCACAAAATGCGTCACAACAGCGATCCGGTAAACATTCTGCTGGTTGACGATCAACCGGCAAAGCTCCTCAGCTATGAAGTGATCCTCGAGGAGCTCGGCGAAAACCTGATCAAAGCGGCTTCGGGACGTCAGGCGCTCGAACAATTGTTGCGTCAGGAGGTCGCGGTCATCCTTGTCGACGTCTCTATGCCCGAACTAGACGGATTCGAGCTGGCGGCGATGATACGGGAGCATCCGCGTTTCGAGCGAACGGCCATCATATTCGTCTCGGCCGTTCACCTGTCCGAAATCGACAGCTTGCGGGGATATCAGGTCGGCGCTGTCGACTATCTGCCGGTCCCCATCGTGCCGGAACTTTTGCGGGCAAAGGTGCGCGTTTTCAGCGACCTTTATCGAAAGACGCGTCAGTTGGAAGCGCTGAACGCCGAATTGGAGCAGAGAGTGGCCGATCGCACCGCGGAGCTGGCGGCCGCGAATGCGGACCTGGAAATGAAAGTCGAAGCGCGTACGCGCGAGCGCGAGGAGGCGTTGGCGCAAGTCGCGGAGATGCGCAAACTGGAAAGTCTTGGCCAGCTCAGCGGGGGGTTGGCTCACGACTTCAACAATCTTCTCATGGTAGTGATGTCGAGCCTCGAACTGGCGCGCAAGCACGCGAAAGGAGATGATCGGCTGACGAGTTGGCTCGAGCGGGCGATGGAAGCGGCCGCCAGCGGCGCAGCGCTGACGAAGCGAATGCTTGCATTTGCGCGACGGCAGGACCTGAGGCCTGAAACAATCGCCCTCTCGGACGTTGTCAATGGAATGGTCGAGATGATGTCGCACTCTCTGGATCCGACGGTGCGGATCGCTGTCGATCTGCCGAGCGATCTTCCCCTTGTGCGGATCGATCGCAATCAGTTCGAGCTCGCGTTGCTCAATCTCGGATTGAATGCGCGAGACGCAATGCCGTCAGGCGGGGTTCTGTCCATAGCGACAAAGCCGGCGGACCAAACGGATCTTCCGGAAAAACTGGCGCGAGGCTCCTACGTGCGCTTGTCGGTGACGGACACCGGCGTGGGGATGGACGCTGAGACGTTGAAGCGGGCGGCGGAGCCGTTCTTCACCACAAAGCCGGCGGGCAAAGGCTCGGGGCTTGGGCTTTCGATGGTTCATGGATTTACGCTACAATCCGGCGGCGCGATGCAAATCGCAAGTCGGCCAAATCAAGGCGCTACTGTTTCGCTATGGCTTCCGGTGGCGCCGGACCAGTTTTTGGCCGAGCGCAGGCCCAGCGCCCCGGCCAGCGCCGGTGCCTCGGGTCGCCGCGTTCTGCTCGTTGACGACGATCCGCTCATCTTGATGACGACTGGCGAAATGCTGCGCGAACTCGGTCATGAGCCGATCGGGATGTCCTCGGCGCGCCAGGCGCTCGAGTCGCTCAAAGACAACGAGTTGCCTGATCTTGCGATCCTCGACTACGCGATGCCGGAAATGACAGGCCTAAGCTTGGCGGAGCGGATACACGAACGTTATCCGGAACTTCCAGTGCTCCTCGCCACCGGCTACTCCAACAGTGCGACGATAGCCATCAATTTGCCGAGGCTTGAAAAGCCCTACAGCATCGCGGACCTGGATCGACAGATTCGTTTATTGGCTACGCCCCACGAGCCGGATCGCCGCTTGGGCTCGAGCAACTAAACGTTCCAGGTCGCCGAGCGCGCCAGTGGCATTGGCTTTCCGGCTTGGGAACTACGAGCGTGCGGCCAATGGCCCGCCACCCTTGAGCGCCGAGATCGCCGGGGAGGGCCGGCGGTCGAGACGGTTGGCGGTGATCGGCCGCAATCCGTCAGCGTCTCAGGCGAGGGCGGGCCGGGCGAGTGTATTAAAAAACCTTCATACTTGACAGAACGCCACTTGACTCCCAACATGCCTTCGTGTTCACGCATGAATCGTTTACGACTATACGAATAGCATTGTCGCAACGGTTGTGGGGACGACCAACTAACGTATCTCGTGAACTACCGCGAGCCATCCTCTGGGGGGCGTTACATGATGCGCATTTACGCCGAACGTCGGCAGTCGCCGCTATTGCCGCCAGCCTCTTCGGGGGGCTTGACGGCGCAACATTTCGACCAACAACCGATCCAACGGGCGACTGCCATCCTCAAGATCGCCGCTCACCATTCGAGCGACGAACTTAACGCCGCCCTCGCCGCCGCCCGACGGGCCTTCTTGTTCAGTCTTGAGGAAGCTGGCGCCGACGTCGACGCGGGACAGGCCGTTTTTGACGCGCTCGACGCAGCCGTCGCGATTTCGCAATATCGCGCCTGACCCAAGAAGCGACGCGTCCCGGAATTCATCCTGACCCCCAAGCCCAACGGCGAGGGCGCCCGCGATGCTCAATGGCGCCTTAGTTCCTAGTCTCGGCGCCGAGGCCGCCGATGATCACTGAGCGCACGCCATAGCCAGGCCCCAAGCCGCCCTACCCGCCGCATCGTCTTCGCGCGGCCACTCATCGTCGCTGACTGCAACGCGCTGAAGCAATCCGAACACCTCGCTCACGGCCCCATTCAGTTCCGGGTATTTCGCCCGCTCGACCAAAATGGGGCCGAACATCAGGCGAAAGAGACCAGGCTTCTGCAAGGCGAAATCAAAATAGGCGAGACCGACTCCGCCGAGCGGATCGCTCCCGGCCGTGCCCGTCTCCATCGCTGCGGCGAGCTCTCTGAATCCTTCCGCCGCGACCGACGCAAGAAGATCCTCCTTGCTGGTGAAATGTCGATAGGCGGCTGTGGCCGACACTCCGGCCCGGCGCGCAGTCTCCCGCAAGCACACGCCGTCCGGGCCTGCTTCATCCAGGATAGCCCGCGCCGCCGCGCGTAGGGCGCGTGGGAGATTGCGACGATCGTGAGTGCGTCGCGGCGTATCTGTTAGACCTTCCATATTCGTCCCCTTGGCAGACAAATCGCTCCGAAGATTCGCGTTTCCTTTGTTCGTTCGGCAAGTCCATATCCGGTGAGGAAAACGGCCGTTTGCCGTCAGGAAAACGGCCGTTCTGCGACTCTCTCTTAGGTGGAAGCAGAATCGGCTCAGGTGTGTCATAATGGATACGGTGTGGCCTCCCGACTCAATGAGTCCCAAGCCGAAGGGCGAGTGTTGGCGGTGAGTAAAGTGGGCGCGGCAACCCAGGATTACCCTCCGACGCGCCCTGGACAGAGCGACCGGAGCGATCTGTCAGCGGCGCGATGCTGACGAACCATGTCGCGCTCTAACTTTAGCCGCAGGCACCCTCATCCCGACCCTTCTCCCAAACCGAACCGGAGAAGGGAGAGCGCGACGCCCGCCTGGCAGACCGGCTCGACAGGAGGCCGCGAGTGATTTGATAGTCCTCGTTGCCCAGGGCACGCGCTCGCGGCAATCGTCGCCCTCGTGGGCCTGGGCGACAATGCGTGGCGATGCCTACCCCTGGGCCCGGTGACGCGCCAAGCGAACCAAGTACGAAGCCAGTTACCCGCGGCCGTCGTCACGGCAGACTAGGGTGGCAGCCAGTTCGCTTATCGATCATCAAACTGAGGCCCCGGTGGCTCCGGGGCCCCAGTTTTGCTCGCTCCTAGCAGACATTCACCAGCTGCTGGCCGATATAGTTGCCGTAGGCGTCATACATCGGCGAGTAGGCGGTACAGCTGTTTCCATAGCCATAGCCGTAGCCGTAGCCATAGCCATAGTACGGGGCGGCGAGCAGCGCGCCGGCAGCCAAGCCTCCGACGACGGCCGGACCCCACCATCCACCCCCGCCATTCCAGCCACGCCCGCCGCCATGCCAGCCGCCGCCGTGCCAGCCGCCGCCGTGGAACCCACCTCCTCCATGCCAAACCACGGCTCTCGCCGGTTCAGTTGTGGCGAAGACGGACCCTGCAAGAGACAGTCCGGCGACCCCTGCGATCATCGTCTTGGAAATGGTGTTTCGCATTTCGACCTCCTGTCGCTAAAGCGAGACGCTCAGCCAACGTGAGACAACCGCCAAACGTTCCCTGCCTTCAAAGAGATTTGACTGTAGTTTTGCGCCGGGCGTTGCCCAGTCACGCCTTGGGCTTTAGGCGCTCCCTTCCAAGACAGGGTCGGCGCTCAATGGTTTGCGGCTCGAGGCGCTGCCAACAAAAACCTGGCTCGCGTCGTAATTTCATTGTCATTGGAGCGATCGACGTGTTCAAATCAAAACTCCCGCTTCGACACGCCGCACAAAGCTGTTCTGTTCTATGTCGCGCTCGCCGGGGACGACAAGCGCCTGTCGCGCTCGAGAACCACCGCCCGCGGCGTCAACCGGGTCGGCGACGACCTGCGCGTCGGCGAGCTGGCGAAAGCTCGGCGCGACAGTCATCGACCTCAAGTACGTCCAAGCCAACGATTCCGCGCGCCACGACAAAATCGACCAACTTGCCCGTCGCGCCGGAGCGCGACCGGCGAGGTGCGAACGCCTCGCAAGACACGATGCGCTGGCGGGCGCTCGAGGTTGAAGCGCTCGCCCTGTCGACGATGGCGCGTCCCTCCATTGGCGACGATATTGCGCGTCAGTCCCGACTGGAGAGTCGCAAGCCGCCGGACATCGCGGGCTGGATCACAGTTGCTGCGATTCTGTACGGCGGGCTTTCGCCACACATCGCGGCAGCGTCTTGCTCGATCCATCGTTCTTGTCCCGCGGCTAAGAGAGCGAGACCGGACCCATGCCTGTCGCTATGGGTGGCCCCGAATCCGCAGTCAGGAGCGCCGCTCATCGCGACCTCGACAGTCCGCCGGATGCAGACGGACTGTCATGGCCGCGCCGCCGCGGGGTCACGCCGCTACGTGCGCGTCGAGGAACCCGCCGCTCTGTCGTCGCCACAGCGCCGCGTAGATTTTGCCGCGGGCCAGAAGTTCCTGATGCGTGCCGGTCTCCGCGATCTCGCCGTCCTCGAGCACGATCAGCCGATCCATGGCCGCGATCGTGGACAGGCGATGCGCGATGGCGATCACGGTCTTGCCTTCCATCAGTGTCTGGAAATTCTCCTGGATCGCGGCTTCGACCTCGGAATCGAGCGCAGAGGTCGCCTCGTCGAGCACGAGGATCGGCGCGTCCTTGAGAAGCACGCGCGCGATCGCGATGCGTTGGCGCTGGCCGCCCGACAGTTTGACGCCGCGCTCGCCGACCAGCGTGTCGTACCCCTTCCGCCCGTCGGGATCGGTCAGGCCCATCACGAAGTCATGCGAATGGGCCTGCCGCGCGGCGGCGATCACCGCTTCGTCCGTCGCGTCGGGCCGGCCGTAGCGAATGTTCTCGCCGATCGAGCGGTGCAGCAGGGACGTATCCTGCGTCACCATGCCGATCTGCTGGCGCAGGCTTTCCTGCGTCGCCAAGGCAATGTCTTGCCCGTCGATCAGGATGCGCCCGCTCTCGACGTCGTAGAATCGCAGCAGCAGATTGACCAGGGTCGACTTGCCAGCGCCTGAGCGACCGACGAGCCCGACCTTTTCGCCCGGCGCGATGGCTAAGGAGAGGTCGTCGATCACGCCGCCGGCCTTGCCGTAGTGGAAGCGGACGTTCTCGAACCGGATGGCGCCCTTTGAGGCCCTGAACGGGCGCGCGTCGACGCGATCCACCAGCGCGCGCGGGCGCGCGATCGTTCGCATGCCCTCCTGGACCTGTCCGATGTTGTCGAAGATGCCAATCGAGGTCCACATCACCCAGCCCGACATGAGGGCCACGCGGAGCGCAAGCCCGGTCGCGACGGTGACGTCGCCGAGCGACACAGCGCCTCGTGACCAGAGCCAGACCGCAAGGACGCCGACGCTGACCAACAGGATGCTGTTGCTGACCGAAACTGTCAGGTTCAGGAGCGTGATCAGCCGGGTCTGGCGATGGAACGCGGCGGTGTGATCGGCGAGCGCCTCCCGGGCGTGTTCGTCCTCGCGCTCGAGGTGAGCGAACAGCTTGACCGTTTGAATGTTGGTGTAGCTGTCGACGATGCGGCCCGTCACAGTCGCGCGCATGTGCGCGAGCTCCTCCGACTTGCGCCGGATCCTGGGAACGAAAGAAGCCAGCGTCGCGACGTAGCCCGCGATCCACAGCGCCAGGGGACAAGCGAGGCGCCAATCGGTCCCGGCGAAGATGATGAGCGAGCTGACGGCAAAGACCGTGACGAACCAAAGCGCGTCGATGATCTGCACCACCGAGTCCCTCAGCGATGCGGCCGACTGGACGATGTTGGAGGCGATGCGGCCCGCGAAGTCGTTGGCGAAGTACGTCACCGACTGGCGCAGGACATAGCGGTGCGTCTGCCAGCGGATGAGATTGGTCATCCCCGGCGCGATTGCTTGCTGCACGATGAGGTCGTGGGTGAAGCTCGCCAGCGGACGGCCGATGAGGATCAGGAGCGCCATCGCCAGAAACTCGTCCCCGTGAGCCCGAAGCACGCCTTCAGGGCGAGTCGCGCGCAAAATGTCGACCAGCGCGCCGACGAAGCGCAGAATCGTCACTTCGATCAGCGAAACGATCAGGCTGATCGTCATCAACGCGGCGAGAAAGGGCCAGACCTGTCGGCAATAGCGCCCGTAATAGCCGATGAGGCTCGCGGGCGGCATGCTTGCGTCGTGCTCACGAAACGGGTCGATGCTGGTTTCAAAGAAACGGAGCATGGGCTTTAGTCCACTGGGAATCGCGGCCGAAACCGGATTCGGAAGTGATGGCGGGGACGCCGCCGAGAAAGCGGAGCCGCCGGCCAAAAGGGGAAAGACGGGATACGGAAAAAGCGCGGTCTTCAGCGCTCAGGCGTCTCGGGGTCGGCTCAGGCTACGCTCACCCAGGAGAAGGGGGTCGCAGCGAGAGCACGACGCATCGGGGCGCACGAGCCAATCGACAGCCGACGGAGCCGGAGAGTGCGTCGAATCGAATTCATTCCGGCCTCCTCGCGTTCGCGCCCAACATGATCTCGCGAGCCTGTCGTCCGCGCGAGACGACCGCTCACATACACGAGTCGACGGCCGAAATCATCCTGAATTGTCGCGCCCGACGCGTTCTCGAGTGAGTGTTGCATGCCGGCGACACCCGCGCGGGACGATGAAGCTTGTCTGAAAGCCGCTTCGAGCGCGCCGGTTGCGCATTGCTGGAATCGGTAAGGCGGCAACGGCGGCGGGACGAATTTCCTCGCCAGCCTCGACTGGCATCCGAAATGCGGCTGCAGACCAAGGGCGCAGAAGAGACGAGGGCTAGGCGCCCCTCTCCTCAACGACGGCGCCAACGATCGCCCGTCGCCAGTCCGCGACGGCGGCCGAGAGGCCCTCGCTCTCGTCCCGCTCCAGGCTGGAGGCTCCGTAGAGGTAACAGCACATCAGGCCGTGCTCGACCTCCGCAGCCCCAGCCAGGCGCATGGCCAGACATCCCAGTCATCCACGCCGTCTGGGTTGTGGCGATGCTTATCTCAACCCGCAGAATGCCTTGAATTGCCACGATGGCGCGTTTACGCGGCTCTTCCGGCAAGAATAAAACCGGCGGGTTGCATAGTGAGTTAAGCGGCATTCCTTAATCTCCGTTCCGGCACGGACAAGCAAAGTTTTCACCGTTATTCTCGGGCCTAGGGCTTGCCACTTAGGGTTGCACGAGTATAATGACTGTCGGGGCGGCCAGGAGTACCACGATGGACCAATCAACTTCACGCTCCCGCATCGCCCAGACCATAACACTGCTTACGCGACTCGGCATCGATGAATTTATTGATCCAGTGTTAAGCGAAAATGACTTCGCAGACCCGGACCTTGAGATCGATGCTTCTATGGATCACCGGATACCGGGCAGCGCCAGCGCGGAGATGCTGCGCCAGGCGCAGCGATGTCTATTCAGGTACATTGGCTGGCTCGAGAAGAAAGCACTGCCCGGCCACCCATCCTTTGCCAAGGACGAGATCAACCGCGCTGTGAGACGGCTCGCCGAATTGGAGGTTGCGGCAAGAGTCGCTCGTCCGACGCTGCAATGAGAGGCGTCGCCTCAAAGCGGGCAGGTCACCACAGCATCGTCCAGGAGAGAGCGGTCACCTCGGGGTTGCGCTCGCCCGGCCCCACGGACTTCTGCCAGTCGTGAACCATGGCCCGAAGCCCGCGCCTGCTGGGGTCCGCGCTTTCCATCAGTTCGTTCATCTGGCGCAGCCGCCGCACCAGCGTTCTCATGAATCCAACCGCGCGCTCCGGGTTGTCCTCGATCGCGGCGATGAAATCCTCATATGACGTCGCGAGGCATTCTAAGTCGGTCGTCGCCCTGATCGTGGCGGACCGAGGCCCGGGCTCGATGAGGCTCATTTCGCCGAAGACTTCGCCCTCCTTCAGCGTGCCGACAGTTCTCGCCTTGGCGCCCTGACCGATCACGACCTCGACCGAACCGCTAACGATGAAGAACGCCGTATCGCCCTCGTCACCCTCGGAGATGATCGTCTCTCCGGCCCTGAACGTGACGGCATTCATGATCGCCTCCCTGAAGCAGCCGCCAACAGTGACACGATCGCCAGCGACGCGATAGCTCGCAAGGCACACGCGGGAACTGCCCTTAAGGGGGCTACGATCTCACGTGTCGCCGACCCGCGTTCGACGGGAATACCCGAACGCGCCAAGACCGCCGAAGCCGACAATCACCAGGGCCCAGCTCGCGCGCTCAAGAACCGCGGAGCTGATCGTCCCGCTGCTCAGTGTGTAATCAAGCGTGACCGTCTCGACGTCAAGCGGGGTCACATCGGGATCAACCAGGGTGATCGTGCCAAGGTGTTCGCCGACGGTCAATGGATCAGTTCCGGTATACAGCAGGATCAGATCGTCTGAGTTGGCGGCAGTCTTGTCGATGACGAAGTCGGTGTTCAACAGACCGCCGTATGTCAGATCGTCCGGATCGAGCGTCCAAAAGTCATCGACGATGATTTCGCTCGGAGGATCGACGTCGTACCCGGAGCCGGGAACGACCCAGACCCAGGTCCAATACCAAATCCCGGCGGCGGCGGTTTGGACTCCCGCTCCCACGTCCAGTAGCCGGTCGAGAAGCCGTTCGACGTGGCGCTCGCCTCGCTTGGAACGCCGATCATGGAAACGAGAAGAAGCGTTCGGAGAAAACTGCGCAACATTGCCGTCTCAAGCCTTCACGAATGGACAACCGCCTTTGTCGAGCGGGCGGAACGCGTCCTCGGGCTTGATCGTCGAGACCAGCGCGAAATAGTCCCAGTCGTATTTCGATTCGGCCGGAGTTTTGGCCTTGTAGAGATAGATCGGGTGCAGCTTTCGCCCATCGACACGAATAATCCCCTTGCCGAAGAGCGGATCGTCGGTCGGGATCGCCTTCATCTCGTCGACAAGCTTGACGCCGTCGGCTGCGGTTTTGG
Source organism: Hyphomicrobiales bacterium (assembly GCA_019237205.1). Lineage (GTDB taxonomy): Bacteria > Pseudomonadota > Alphaproteobacteria > Rhizobiales > Beijerinckiaceae > Roseiarcus. Next base: position 2,300 of record JAFAHO010000326.1, on the reverse strand, counting down.
TCACAGCGAGCGCCTTGATCAGATGCTCGGTCGCCGCGTACATGCCCGCGTGCATGTCGTTCGGCATCATCTTCTTCGGATGAGCCGCCTGGAATCGTTTGGCGAAGGCGCGCGTTCCCTCGTTCGCATCCCAATAGAATGCCGTGGGGAGCAGCGCGCCATCGACATTGTCGAGCCCAAGCGCCGGGATGTTGGTGACGTTGAGGGTGAAGCCGGCGAGGCGTTGTTTGGGCGCCAGCCCGAACTCATGGGCCTGCTTGAAGCACCCGTTGGTGTCGCCGCCGCCGTTGGCGAAGGCGATGACGTCCGCGCCCGAATTCTGCGCCTGCAGCAGGAAGGATGAGAAATCCGGGGTGTTGAGCGGGTGGCGCACCGAGCCGACGACTTTGCCGCCGGCGGCTTCCACCGCCGTCGTGCAATTGGCCTCAAGGTCCTTGCCGAAGGCGTAGTCGGCGGTAATGAAGAACCAGGTTTTGCCGCCCTCTTCGGTGACCGCTTTGCCGAGGCCAACTCCCCAAGCGTAGGTGTCATAGGTCCAGTGGACGAAGTTGCGCGAGCATTTCGGGCCGGTCATCACCGACGATCCAGCGCCTGAGCCGATGACGGCTTTGTTCTTCTCCTGGGCGACCGCCAGAGCGGCGAGCGCCACCGCCGAGTTGGGCAGATCCATGATGACGTCGACGTTTTCAGTGTCGAACCAGCGTCGAGCGATCGCGGCGCCGACGTCGGGCTTGTTCTGGTGGTCAGCGGAGACGATTTCGATCGGGACGCCCATCTTGGCGGAGAAGTCGTCGACGGCGAGCTGCGCCGCCACGACCGAGCCGATGCCTTGGTAGTCCGAGTAGACGCTCGACATGTCGTTCATGACGCCGATCCTGGTCGGACGGGCCTCCTCGGCCCAACTCATGCGCGGCGCGAGCGCGACCGCAAGTCCGGACAACACAACCTGCCGCCGATCCGGCGCGTTCAATTTTCTCATTCGTTCCTCCCTGAAGGCCTCAGGCGCCACGGCCGGGCGCATCGCAAGCGATGGATTGTGGAGCAAGCGCCGGCGAGACACAACTCGCTCGATATCGCGTCTGCGCGCGCTCAACCCAGGCTGGACGGGAATGTTGAGCCGCGCTCCGTCGCGAATTCGCGAAAACGCGCGAGCGCCACAGGCGACAGGGCGCGGTCGCTCGTGTTGACGACGTGCCATTGTCGGACGACAGGCAGGCCTTCGACATCGAGGCGGACGAGCCTTCTCGCGGCGACCTCAGCAGCGACCGTGTGGGCGGGAGAGCGCGATGCCAAGACCCGCCACGACGTCCCGCTTGATGGTCTCGTTCGAGCCCGGAATTGACTCTGGACGCGCTGACCACCATTGAGGCGGAAGACATCCGCCAGAGCCGCGTGCTTCAACAGAGGGAGAACAGCGCGTGACGAATCGGGTCATCGTGGCGTCGTCGATCCTGTCGTCCGATTTTTCCAAGCTCGGCGAGGAGGTGCGGGCGGTCGACGCTGCCGGCGCCGACTGGATTCATCTCGACGTGATGGACGGGCACTACGTGCCCAACATCACGTTTGGGCCTCCGGTCGTCACGGCGCTGCGGCCGCATACCCTCAAGCCTTTCGACTGCCACCTGATGATCGAGCCCTGCGATCCCTATCTCGAGGCCTTCGCCAGGGCCGGGGCGGACCACATCACCGTCCACGCCGAGGCGACAACGCACCTCGACCGGTCGCTGCAGGAAATCCGCGCCCTCGGAAAGAAAGCGGGCGTTGCGCTGAACCCCGCCACGCCCGAGAGCGCGATCGAATATGTGCTCGATCGGCTCGACCTCATCCTGGTGATGACCGTCAATCCCGGCTTTGGCGGGCAGGCCTTCATCCCTGCGATGCTCGACAAGGTGGCGCGGGTGAAGCGCTTGATCGGCGAGCGCAAGATCGACATCGAAGTGGACGGCGGGGCCGCGCCGGACACGGCGCCGCTCCTAACCCGCGCCGGCGCCAATGTCCTGGTCGCAGGCTCGGCGGTCTTCAAAGGCGGCCCGAAGGCTTACGCCGCGAATATCGCGGCGATCCGAGCGGCGGCCTGAAGCCTGATGTTTTGGTCCGAGCTGTCCGCGCCGACGTAAAAAACGGCGCTCTTTGTGGAGCGCCGTTCTCGGGGTTGGTTGCGGGGGCAGGATTTGAACCTGCGGCCTTCAGGTTATGAGCCTGACGAGCTACCGGGCTGCTCCACCCCGCGATGGAACGGGCGAGTGGCGAAGAGGGAATGGCGAATGGGTTTTGGCCGGCTTGTTCCATTCGCGATTGGC
>JAFAHO010000258.1 GCA_019237205.1 Hyphomicrobiales bacterium | reverse complement strand
AAGTTCTCGACCTACGCCACCTGGTGGATCCGGCAGGCGATCACCCGCTCGATCGCCGATCAAGCAAGGACGATTCGCATTCCCGTCCACATGATCGAGACGATCAACAAGATCGTGCGCACCTCGCGCCAGATGCTGCACGAGATCGGCCGCGAGCCGACGCCGGAGGAACTCTCGGAAAAGCTCGCCATGCCGCTCGAGAAGGTGCGCAAGGTCTTGAAGATCGCCAAGGAGCCGATCAGCCTCGAGACGCCGATCGGCGACGAGGAGGACAGCCACCTCGGCGATTTCATCGAGGACAAGAACGCGGTTTTGCCGATCGACGCGGCGATCCAGTCGAACCTGCGCGAGACGACAACGCGGGTGCTGGCGTCGCTGACCCCGCGCGAGGAGCGGGTGCTCCGCATGCGCTTCGGCATCGGCATGAACACCGACCACACGCTCGAGGAGGTCGGCCAGCAGTTCTCGGTGACGCGCGAGCGCATCCGCCAGATCGAGGCCAAGGCGCTCCGGAAGTTGAAGCATCCGAGCAGGTCGCGGAAGCTGAGGAGCTTTTTGGACAACTAGAGCACGTCGTCCGCGAACTTGAACCGCATTCTAGCCGGAGCGAGGGAGGGTATGTTTCTGGCCAATTTCGAGGGGCTCTGGCGTGTTGACGTGGCTTCCAGGAGTGAGTCTGGTCGATTGGAATTACGGAATTAGAATTACGTGGAATTACCGGAATTCGGAATTGGAATTACGGTGCCACTCCAAAACGGTGGGGAGTCCCATCACCGTAATCGAGGAGGCCTCGCTTGCGACCGAGCGGAATAGGTCGAGGCCTGAGCGAAGCCAAGTGTTCCGCAGGCAACGGTCGACAAGAACTCGCCCCATGATACAGTCGACGACCCCGCGGGACTTCTGGCCGAAGCGAAGCCGATAGCCGCCGGCGCGGGGTCTAAGCGGGAGGGAGGAATGGCTTACAAGGATATTCTGGTCTACCTCGATTCGACGGCCGAGTCGGTTGAGCGGCTCCGCTTTGCCGTGGAGCTCGCCAAGACCCACGGCGCGCGCCTCATCGGCATCGACGCCAGCGCCGCCCAAGGCGTCGCGGCCGCCGACAGTTCGGAGGTTACCCGCAAGATATTCGACGAGGCGACCCGCGAGGCCAGTTTGAAGACCGTCCTCGTGTCGGCGGAAAAGCCGGGCGAGGGGGACGCCTTCACCCATTGCGTCGACCTCATCGTCGCCCCGGCCCCCGGCGGCCCGGCGCGGGAGGTGATCCGGCGGGGCGCGCTCGACCATGCGCTGCTCGAGTCGGGCGCGCCGATGCTTATCCTGCCGCCCGACTGGACGCCGGGACCGGTCGGCCAAAACGTCGTCATCGCCTGGAACGCCGGACGCGAAGCGTTGCGCGCCGTCCACGACGCCATGCCGTTCCTCGAGAAGGCGACAAAGGTGACCGTCTTCGCCTTCTCTTCGCGGCCGAGCGACCTTCGGGCGTCCGCCGTCATGCTGGTTCACCATCTCGCATCGCACGGCGTCGCCGCTCATATTTCGGACTGGACCAACACCGGCGATCTGACTGCGATCGAGGCGCTGTTTGCGAGCCTCGACACGCAGGACGCGGACCTCATCGTCGCAGGCGCCTTCGGCCACTCGCGCGTCTATGAGGGCCTGTTCGGCGGCGTGAGCCTCGACCTCATGCGCCAGCAGTCGCTTCCGGTGCTGATGTCGCATTGACGATCACGACTCGAACCTGCCGCCGGGATCGGCCAGCCGATGCAGCCGGTCGGCGGCGGCTTGGGCGAAGCGGAGGAGCAGCGCCCGGCGGCTCGAGGGCGCCATGCGCCGTATCTCGGCTTCCCGCACAATCTCGGCGCCATAGGGGTCGGCGAGGATCAGGCCCGCTTCGGCAGGCATGATCCCGACCGACGTATGCTCCGAAATGGCGAAATAGAGCCGATCGCAGCAGGCGGCGTAATCGCGCCACTTGCGGTCGGCGCGCACTTCCGCGGGCGAGGACTTGATCTCGACGATCAGCACTTCGCCCTCCGCGTTGACCGCGACGACGTCGGCGCGCCGCCCGTCGACGAGCGGCAACTCGGTCAGGCTCGAAAAGCCCCGCGCCCTCAGGAGCCGACGCACGCCGCGCGCGATCATCAGCGCCGTTTCCGACTGGCGGCCATCGGCCGGAAGAAAGAGGCGCTCCTCGCTCACGCTCACACGCCCTTCGCGTCGGCGAGGATCATTTCGGCCGCCTTCTCGGCGATCATCATCGTCGGCGAATTGGTGTTGCCGGAGGTGATCCGCGGCATGACCGAGGCGTCCACGACCCTGAGCCCGTCCATTCCGAGCCGGGTTTGAGCTCGCGAGGCGAACAACGCGCCAGCGCCTGCCTCGACCAAGAGCACGCGATTGCGCGGATCGCGGCTTAACCGATAGCCGAGGACGCAGCCCGCCGAACCCGCTCCGGCGACGATGTAGTCGTAGATTTCCGCCCCGCTCATGCCTCGACCGCCCAACACGCCACCTCCCGTCCCTGTTTGCGTCCGAGGGGCGGTTTCTCGACGCGGCAACGGTCGAAGGCGAGAGGGCAGCGCGGATTGAACGGGCAGCCCGGCGGCGGCGAGAGCGGCGAGGGCGGCTCGCCCGCCAATAGGATGCGCTCGCGCTTGACGCCAGGATCGGCGACCGGCGTCGCCGACAGGAGCGCCCGCGTGTAAGGGTGCTTTGGGCTTTGAAAGATCGCTTCGCGCGAGCCCATCTCGACGGCGTGGCCGAGGTAGATCACGAGCACATCGTCGGCGATGTGGCGCACGACCGAAAGATCGTGAGAGACGAAGACATAAGCGAGCTGGAATTCCTCCTGCAGGCTCGCGAGCAGGTTCAGCACCTGGGCGCGGATCGAGACGTCGAGCGCCGACACGGGCTCGTCGAGCACGAGGATCTTCGGCCTTAAGACAATCGCGCGGGCGATCGCGATGCGCTGCCGCTGGCCGCCGGAAAACATATGCGGATAGCGATGATAATATTCGGGCCGGAGGCCGACCTTCTCCATGATCGCGAGCGCCGCCGCCTTCCGCCCGGCCGCGCCCATGGCGGTATTGACGAGCAGCGGCTCCTCCAGCGCCTTGCCGATTGTCTGCCGGGGGTTCAGCGAACCGTAGGGATTCTGGAAGACGATCTGAATCTCTTGCCGCAGGCGCTTCCGCGTCGCGGCGCTCGCCAGGGCGACATCCTCGCCGTCGATCATCAGCGCGCCGGCCGTCGGCTTCTCGATCAGGGTCAGAAGCCTGGCCAGCGTCGACTTGCCCGAGCCGGATTCGCCGACGACGGCGAGCGTGCGGCCGGCTTCGAGCGCGAACGACACGCCGGCCAGCGCCTTCACCGTCGCGGGCGGCCGGAAGGCGCCGCGCGAAACCGAGTAGTCGCGGGCGAGGCTTCGGGCTTCGATGACAGGGGTCACGAGCCTGCTTCCTGCATTGCCGCTGTTTGCGGAACGCCGTGTTCGAGCGGCGTGTGGCAGAGCGCGGCGCCGAGGTCCGGCGGCGCGCGGCGCGGCGCGACCCGGCGGCAGGCGTCGAATGCGAACCGGCAACGCGGCGAGAACAGGCATCCGCGCGGCCGGTCGAACTGGCCCGGCACGACGCCGCGAATGGCGGGCAGGCGACGCGCCCTCGCCCGCTCAGGCAAGGCGGCGAGCAGGGCTGCGGTATAGGGATGGTGCGGATCGGCGAAGAGGGCGCGGGTTGCCGCGGCCTCGACCTGCTGGCCGGCATATTGGACAATGACGCGGTCGGCGGTTTCGGCCACGACGCCCATGTCGTGGGTGATCAGCACGAGCCCCATGCCATTCTCGCGTCTCAGCGCCAGGAGAAGATCGAGAATCTGCGCCTGGATCGTCACGTCGAGCGCCGTCGTCGGCTCGTCGGCGATCAGGAGCTTCGGGCGGCAGGCGAGCGCCATAGCGATCATCACCCGTTGGCTCATGCCGCCCGAAAGCTGATGGGGGTAAGCATCCGCGCGGCGCGCCGGATCGGGAATGCCGACCTCGGCCAGGAGCTCGACGACGCGTCTCTCGCGCTGCCTTCGATCGAGGCGGAGATGGGTCTTGAGCGACTCGCTGATCTGGAAGCCGACGGTGAAGCAGGGGTTCAGCGAGCTCATCGGCTCCTGAAAGATCATCGCCATGTCCTTGCCGGCGAGCCGGCGGCGCTCATGGTCCGACATCTTCAGGAGATCCTCGCCGTCGAAGGCCATTCGATCGGCCACGACCGTCGCGGTCGGCGGCAGGAGGCCCATCACCGCCAGCATCGCGACCGATTTGCCCGAGCCGGACTCGCCCACGACCGCCAGCACCTCGTTGCGGTCGACCGTTACGTCGATCGCGTCGACCGCGGTGAACGCGCCATGCCGCATAGCGAAGGAGACTGTGAGGTTGCGGATTTCGAGCAGCGGCATCGTCAGCTCCGCCGCATCTTCGGGTCGAGCGCGTCGCGCATGCCGTCGCCGGCGAGGTTGATGGCGATGACGGTGACGAGAATGGCGAGGCCGGGCAGGGTCACGATCCAGGGGTCGGAACGGATGAACTCGCGCGAGTCGGCCAGCATCGAGCCCCATTCCGGCGTCGGCGGCTGCGCGCCTAGGCCGAGAAAGCCGAGGCCCGCCGCCTCGAGGATCGCGTCGGACACGCCGAGCGCCGCCATCACGATCAGCGGCGCCAGGCAATTCGGCAGCACCGTCGACCAGGCGAGCCTGAGCGGCCCGACGCCCGCGACCCGCGCAGCGGTCACGTAATCCTTGTTGAGTTCGCCCAGCGCGGACGCGCGCACAAGGCGCACGTAGCGAGGCAGATAGACGATGGTCACCGCGACAATCGTGTTGGCGAGGCTCGGCCCAAGCACCGCGACGACCAGAATGGCGAGAACCAGGCTCGGCACCGCCATGATGAGGTCCATGAGCCGCGTGACGGCGACGTCGACGACCGGCCCGGTCATGGCGGCAAGAAGCCCGAGAATCGCGCCGATGACGAAGGAGACGCTCATCACCGAAAAGCCGATGAAGAGCGACACCCGCGAGCCGTAAATGAGGCGCGACAGCATGTCGTGGCCGTCGCCGTCGGTGCCGAGGACGAAGCGCCACGAGCCTCCGGCTTCCCAGACCGGCGGCGCGCGGACCGCCTCGCGGTACTGCTCGACGGGCGAATAGGGCGCGACCACATTCGCTGTCAGCGCCAGCAGGAGGACGAGGCCAAAGACTGTTAGGCCGAAGACAGCGCCCTTGTTCTCGCGGAACGCGGCCCAGAAGGCCGCGATCGGCGAGGGCTGCGCCAGGACCTCGGCGACGCTGTCGTCGGGGGGAGAGGCTTCAGCCGCCGCGGCGATGTCAGCGGCCATGGCGAATCCTCGGATCGATCGCCCCATAGATGAGGTCGACAAGGAGATTGACGGAGATGACGACGGCGGAGACCAGCATCACGCCGCCCTGCAGCGCGGGATAGTCGCGCCGGCCGATCGATTCGATCAGCCATTTGCCGACGCCGGGCCAGGAGAAGATCGTTTCTGTGAGAACCGCGCCGGCCATCAGGCCCGATACCGAGAGGCCGATCACCGTCACCACCGGCAGGAGCGCGTTGCGCAGCGCATGAACCCCGATGACTCGGCTCGGCGGCAGACCCTTGGCGCGGGCGGTGCGAACGTAGTCCTCGCTCAGGACCTCGAGCATCGAGGAGCGGGTCATGCGCGCGATGACGCCGAGCGGCACGGTGCCTAGCACGATCGCGGGCAGGACGAGATGGCGCAGCGCGTCGGTGAACGCGCCCGGCTGACCGGACATCAGCGCGTCAACGGTCATGAAGCCGGTCGGCTGGTCGAAATAATAGTTGATGAGATCGATGCGGCCGGAGACGGGCAGAAGGCCGAGTCTCACCGAAACGAACATGATCAAGAGCAGGCCCCACCAGAAGATCGGCATCGAATAGCCGAACAGCGAGACGGTCATCAGCGCCTGGTCAAAGAGGCTGCCGCGCTTGACTGCGGCGATCGCGCCGGCCGGCACGCCGACGGCGACCGCGAACAGCATGGCGAAGGAGGCCAGCTCCAGCGTCGCGGGAAAAAGCGTGAAGAATTCGCTCAGCACCTTCTGCTGCGTCGCCAGCGACACGCCGAAATCGCCATGCATGAGCTTCCAGACATAGTCGAGGAACTGCTTCCACACGGGCTGGTCGAGCCCGAGCTCATGGCGGAAAAGGGCAAGCCGCTCCGGCGACATCCCATGCTCGCCGACCCTCACCTCCACCGGATCGCCGGGCACGAGACGGATCGCGACGAAGGTCAGAAACATCAGCGCCAGGAAGGTCGGGACCGTCAGCGCGACTCGGCGAAGAAAATAGATGAGCATGGCCGTTCCGAAAGCGCCGGGCTCCGCCCCTCAAGGACGGAGCCCGAGCCGGCCCTTACTGGAGGTCGACGCCTTCGAAGGCATGCGTCCCGAGCGGGCTCTGTTTGTAGCCCGTGACATTGGAGCGCATGGATTCGTAAACGATGGAATGCGCAACGAGCAATTCGGGCTGCTCGTCGTGCTCGATCTCCTGCATCCGTTGATAGAGCTTGGCGCGCTCCGCCTGGTCGCTGACCACCCGCGCCTTGACGAGCAGGTCGTTGAACTCGGCGTTGCACCATTTCGGAATATTGTTGTTGATCGGCTTGCCGTTGACGCAACTGTCGAGGAAGAAGAAGTTGTCCGGGTCGCCGTTGTCGCCGGTCCACCCGAGCTGCGCGGTCATGTCCTCCCCGCCTTGCGCGCGCTTGCGGTACTCGCCCCACTCGTAGGTCACCAGCTTGGCGTTGACGCCGATCTTCGCCAAGTCCGCCTGCATCATTTCGCCGATGCGTTTGCCATTCGGGTTATACGGACGTGAAACCGGCTGATACCAGAGATCGATCTCGAGCGGCGTCTGGACGCCCGCCGCGGCGAGCATAGCCTTGGCCTTCTCCGGATCGTAAGGGACGTCAGGAATCTTGTCGTCAAAGGACCACATGGTGGGCGGGATCAGGGTTGTCGCCTTCTCGCCGGCGCCGAGGAAGACGTCCTTCATAATCGCCTCGCGGTCAATCGACATGGCGAGCGCCTGTCGCACTTCTTTTTTGTCGAGCGGCGGCTTGCCGACGTTGAATGCCCAGAAGAGCACGTTGAGACCGGACGCGTGAATCACTTTCAGCGTCGGGTCCTTTTCCATCTCGGCGAGATCGGCCGGACGCGGATAGGCGTTGACGTGGCACTCCCCCGCCTTGAGCTTGGCGTAGCGGGCGGTCGCGTCGGGCGTGATGGCGAAGACGAGGTCGTCGACTAGCGGCTTCTCGCCGTAATAGTCCTTGTTCGCCTTGTATCGGATGACCGAATCCTTCTGATAGGCGACGAAGGAGAACGGGCCGGTGCCGACCGGCGCCTGATCGAACTGCTCGGGCGTTCCCTTCTTGAGCAGAAAGTCGGCGTATTCGGCCGAGCCGATCGCCATGAAATCCATCGCCAGATTGGCGAGGATGGCGACGTTCGGCGTCTTGACCTTCATCACGACGGTGTAGTCGTCCGTCTTCTCGACCGAATCGAGCAGGGCGGGCATGTCCATGTCGCTGAAATAGTCGTACTTGCCGCCTGACACCTTGTAGTAGGGATGGTCCGGCTTCCACTGGCGGTCGAACGACCACAACACATCGTCCGCGTTGAAGTCGCGCGTCGGCTTGAAGTCCTTCGTCGAATGGAACTTGACGCCCTTGCGCAAGTGAAAGGTGATCGTTTTGCCCCCGTCCGAGATCTCCCAGCTCTCCGCGAGACCGGGCACGACCTCCGTGGTCCCGCGCTTGAATTCGGTCAGGCGATTGTACACAGGCCGCGCCGCGTCGAAGCTGGTGCCGGTCGTGTTGATGGCCGGGGTGAAGTTCTCGGGGCTTCCTTCCGAGCAGTAGACCAGGGTCTTGGCGGGGCTTGCGCCTGCG
>JAFAHO010000092.1 GCA_019237205.1 Hyphomicrobiales bacterium | reverse complement strand
CAGCGTCGGTATGAACCGGGCTCTGCTTTTCCGCCGCATCATTGCCCCCCAGGTCCTGCGCTTCGCGCTCCCCGGGCTCGGCAACCTGTGGCAGGTGGCGCTGAAGGATTCCTCGCTCATCTCGGTCACCGGCCTTGCGGAGCTCATGCGCGTGAGCCAGGTCGGCGCGGGCTCGACCCATCGGCCCTTTGCCTTCTATCTCGGCGGAGCTGTCCTCTACCTCGCAATGACGTTGGCCACGACCCATCTGTTTGATGCAGCCGAGGCGCACGCGACCCGCGGCATGCGCCGCGCAGCCGGGTGACCCGCCGATGGATTTCGATTTCATCGGCAACACATTTCTGCGGCTCGTGAGCGCGCTGCCGCTCACGCTGAGCGTATGGTTGCTCTCCGTCATCCTCGGTGCGATCGTCGCGGGCCTCGTGACTTGGATGAGGACCTCCGCCTCTAAGCCGCTCGAATGGTTCGCGCGCGCCTACGTCGGGGTCTTTCGCGGCACGCCGTTGCTGATCCAGCTCTTCATCGTCTACTACGGTCTCGCTTCGCTTCCGGCCGTCCGCCACAGCCTCTTCTGGCCTTTCCTGCGCGAGCCGTTCAACTGTGCGGTGCTGTCGCTCGGCCTCTGCACCGCGGGCTATCAGGCGGAGATTTTCCGCGGGGCGCTGCTCGCCGTGCCGCACGGGGCGGTCGAGGCGGCGCGCGCCTGCGGCATGTCGGGGCTCCTCATGTTCCGCCGCGTCATTTTTCCGATCGCGGTGAGGCATGCGCTTCCGCCCTATTCGACGGAGATGATCTCGATGGTGAAGGCGACGGCGCTCGTCTCGCTCGTCACCTTGTGGGACGTGATGAGCGTGGCGCTCAAGATTCGCAACGACACGCTTGTCACCTACCTGCCGCTCATTCTTGCGGGCGCGATCTATTTGGTCGTCAACTATGCAATCGGCGTCGCATTCCTCGCGCTCGAGCGGCGCCTCTCGCCGCACCTGCGCCCGCGTCCGAGCTGAAAGGGGAAAAAGCCCATGTCCGCCGAGACGCCCGCCCTCACCGTCGCCGGAATGCGCAAGCGCTTCGGCGCGCTCGAAGTGCTGAAGGGCATATCGCTGATCGCGAACGACGGCGATGTGATCTCGATCCTCGGCTCCTCAGGCTCGGGCAAGAGCACGTTCCTGCGCTGCATCAATCTGCTCGAGACGCCCGACGAGGGAGTGGTGACGGTCGCGGGCGAGACCATCAAGATGCGGTCGCGGCGCGACGGACGGGCCGAGCCGGCCGACAGGCGCCAGGTCGACCGTATCCGCTCCGAGCTTGGCATGGTGTTTCAGAGCTTCAATCTCTGGTCGCATCTGACGGTGCTCGAGAACCTGATCGAGGCGCCGGTGCATGTGCAGAAGCGGCCGCGCGCGGAATGCGTGGACGAAGCCCGCGCGCTCCTCGCCAAGGTCGGCATCGGCGACAAATGGAACTACTACCCGGCCCATCTTTCGGGAGGACAACAGCAGCGCGCCGCGATCGCCCGCGCGCTCGCCATGCGGCCGAAAGTGATGCTGTTCGACGAGCCGACGTCCGCGCTCGATCCGGAGCTTGTCGGCGAAGTGCTGCGCGTGATGCGCGCGCTCGCCGAGGAAGGCCGCACGATGCTGGTCGTCACCCACGAGATGGGGTTTGCGCGCGACGTCTCGACCCGTGTGATGTTTTTGCATCAAGGGCTGGTCGAGGCCGAGGGCTCGCCGGACAAGCTCTTCGGCGGCTCGACGTCTGAGCGCTTCAGGCAGTTCATTTCGAAGGAGCGGGGATGACACGGAGCAGCGCCGGCGCACCTTCGACCGTTCGTCTCGCCGCGCGGAAGAAAGGGGCGGCAAAAGTCCACAAATAGCAATGGGGGCGCTATTGCCTCGCCTGTTCACGGGACTGGAGCTGCCTGAGAGCGTCGCGAGCCAGGTGGCGCTTGCGCGCGGCGGGCTTTTCGGCGCGCGCTGGCTCGAGCGCGAGGACTATCACATCACCCTGCGTTTCGTTGGCGACGTGGACGCGCGAACGGCGCGCGACATCGCGGAGACGCTCGGCGAAATCAGGCGTCCGGCGGCCCCGGTGCGCTTCGAGGGCTTGAGCTGGTTCGGCGGCGACAAGCCCCGCGCGATCGTGGCGAGGGTCAAGGCGGACCCGGCGCTGATGGATCTGCAGGCCGAACAGGAGCGGCGCCTGAGGCGCATCGGCGTCGCGCCCGAGACGCGCAAGTTTACGCCCCATGTGACGCTCGCGCGCCTGCGCGGCGTTGGGCCGCACGCCGTCGCCGACTATCTCGCCTCGCGCGGCGCGCTCGCGGTCGAGACCTTCGTCGCCGGGCGGTTCGTCCTCTATTCGGCGCGAGATGGGTCGGGCGGCGGCCCTTACGTCGTTGAGGCGGCCTATCCGCTCGGCTAAGGCTTCCGCCCATGCCTCTGACCATCGACGCCGCGCTGCGCCGCGTCCGCCTTGATCCGCGCGACCCCGCTTTCTTCGCCGATCCCTATCCAGCCTACGCCGCGATTCGCGCCACGGCGCCCGCGTTCTTCTGGGAGGACTACGGCTTCTGGTGCTTTGCTGCTCACAGAGACGTCTCGGCGCTTCTGCGCGACAAGCGCTTCGGGCGGCAGGTCCTGCATGTCATGAGCCGGGCGGAGCTTGGCTGGGGCGAGCCCCAGCCGCATCTGGCCGCTTTCGACGCGCTCGAGCGCCATTCGATCCTCGAGCTCGAGCCGCCCGAACACACGAGGCTGCGGGGTCTTGTCAACCGCGCCTTCGTCTCACGCCGGATCGAGACGCTCGGCCCGCGAGTCGCAGCGCTCGCGCACGAGCGGATCGACGCTTTCGAGCGACAAGGCTCGGCCGACCTCATCGCCGACTTCGCGACGCCGATTCCGATCGCGGTCATCGCCGACCTGATCGGCGTCCCGCGAGAGATGGGTCCACAGATGCTCGACTGGTCGCATCGCATGGTCGCGATGTATCAGTTCGGCGCGACGCGCGCGGTCGAGGAGCGCGCCGCGAAGGCGGCCGGCGAGTTCGCCGATTTCATGCGCGCTCATGCCCGCGCTCGGCGTTCAGACCTTCGCGACGACCTCATCAGCCAGCTTTTGCGCGCCGAAAGCGCTGACGGCAAGCTCAGCGAGGACGAACTCGTCACGACCTGCATTCTCCTGCTCAACGCCGGCCATGAGGCGACCGTTCACGCCATCGGCAACGGCGTCAAGGCTGCTCTGGAGCATGGCGTCGATGCGGAGAGCGCGTTTGCGACCGAAGCCAGCGGGGCCGCGACGGTCGAGGAAATGCTGAGGCTCGACGCGCCGCTGCATCTCTTTGCCCGCTACGCGCTGGAAGATGTGGAGTTCGCCGGCGTCCAACTGAAGAAAGGCGAGAAGATCGGGCTCCTGCTCGGCGCCGCCAACCGCGACCCGGATCGCTTTCCGCGGCCCGACGCGTTCGTCGCCAGGCGTGATCCCAACCCGCATCTCGCGTTTGGCGCAGGGATCCACTTCTGCCTCGGAGCGCCGCTGGCGCGCCTCGAAATGGCGACCGCGCTGCCGATCCTGTTCGCCCGCCTTCCCCGCCTCCGGCTGGCCGAGCCCCCTCGGTACCGCGACTCCTATCATTTCCATGGGC
>JAFAHO010000057.1 GCA_019237205.1 Hyphomicrobiales bacterium | reverse complement strand
GGCATATCACGACTCTGACTCGTCGTATTCCTCGTTCCAGGTCCGCCCGTCGCGCTCGATGAGCGCGACCGAGGCGTTCGGGCCCCAGGTGCCGGCGGCGTAGGGGCGGGGGGGCTCGCGCAAGTTGGCCCAAGCTTCGCGGACGGGGTCGATGAATCGCCAGGCGGCCTCGACCTCGTCGCGCCGCATGAAGAGCGCCGGGTTCCCGCGGATCGCGTCCATGAGCAGGCGCTCGTAGGCGTCGGCCGAAGCAAGCCCGCCGAAGGCCTTGGCGAAGCTCATGTCGAGCGGTAGGTGCTGGAGGCGCGTGCCCCCGGGTCCGGGCTCCTTGACCATCATCCAGAGCTTGATCCCTTCGTCCGGCTGGACGCGGATCACTAGGCGGTTGGCCGGAATGGCGTCGGAGGGCGCGTCGAAGATCACATGCGGCACTTTGCGGAACCCGACCACGATCTCGGAGAAGCGCTGCGGCAGCCGCTTGCCGGTGCGCAGGTAGAAGGGCACGCCCGCCCAGCGCCAGTTAGCGATGCCGAGCTTCAGCGCGACGAAGGTCTCGGTGTCGCTCTCGGGCTTGCCGATGTCGTGCAGGTAGCCCGGCACCGGTCCGCCGTCGGCGAAGCCCGCGCGGTATTGGCCGCGCACCGTGAGCGCCAGCACGTTCGACTCGTTGATCGGCTCGAGCGCTTTCAGAACCTTCAGCTTCTCGTCGCGGAGCGAATCCGCGTCGAGCGAGTTTGGCGGCTCCATCGCGACGAGACAGAGGAGCTGCATCATATGGTTCTGCACCATGTCCCGCATCCCGCCGGATTCGTCATAGTAGCTGCCGCGCCCCTCGACGCCGAGCGTCTCGGCGACGGTGATCTGGACATGGTCGATATGCGCGGCGTTCCATAGAGGTTCGAACAGAGAGTTGGCGAAGCGGAGCGCCATCAGGTTCTGCACCGACTCCTTGCCAAGATAGTGGTCGATGCGGAAGATGCTGCTTTCGGGAAAGACGCCGCCGAGCTCGTTGTTGATCACATCGGCACTGCCGCCGTCATGGCCAATCGGCTTCTCGACAATGATCCGCGAAAGCGGCGTCGCCAGTCCCTCTTCGCCGAGACGCTTGGCCACCGGGCAGAAGAGATCGGGACTGGTCGCGAGATAGAAGGCGCGAATGCGCTCGTCCTGTCCCAGGAGCGACCGGAGCTCCGACCAGCCGTCATGGCTCATGACATCGACGGCGATGTAGTCGATCCGGGAGAGGAAGCGCTCCATCGCTTCGTCGGCCTCGCCGTCGGCCGCACTGAATTTGAGGAGCGCGTCCTTCACCGCCGTGCGAAACGCGTTGCGATCGTAGTGGCGGCGCGAGACGCCGATGATGCGGGTCGGCTCGGAGAACTGCTCGCTTTTCTCCCGATGCATGAGCGCCGGGTAGAGCTTGCGGTAGGCGAGGTCGCCCGTGCCGCCGAAGACGATGAGATCGAACGGTTCAACTTTGACAATGCGTGCAGCCATTGGCCCCTCTTTTCAACTCGCTTGGCTCATCGCATCCTTTAGCAGAACCTCGCGGTCGCGGCCGAAATTCCGGATCAACGGCAAAGCCGCGCCGCCGATTGCGCGCGCATCGGCCCCGATCGCTCCCGGAACGATGTCCACGTCGCTGAGGCCGCGACGGTCGAGACCGGCGAAGACTTGCGCTGTCCGCGCTGTCAGCCGATCGCGGACAGCCGTGGGCATCGCGCCGTCGATCACGATGGCCTCAAAGTCGATGACCGAGATCGCCGCGGCGCAGGCGTAGGCCAGGGCCGACGCCACCTCTTCGATCCAGTCCTCGACATGAGGTCCGAAGTCCGCCCAGGCGTCCGGCGTCGCCCACATCGACGAGGCGTCGACGCCGGCGCGCTCAAGGCGGCGTTCGAGTTGATAGATCGAGGCGCAGGCTATGAGCTGTGGCGCGCCGCCGGCGTCGCTCCTCGCCACGACCGGCATCGAACCGAGCGCGCCAGCGTTGCCAGTGCGTCCTTGCCACAGCGCTCCGTCGAGCACCACTCCGCCGCCGAGAAACGCGCCAATGAAGAAGTACAGGAAGTCGCGATGCCGCCATCCCCGACCGAAGAAGAATTCCGCCGCGCAGGCCGCGGTCGCGTCATTGCATAGCGTGACCGCATGGGGGCAAACGCTCGCGATCTCACGTTCGACGTCGAAACTGCGCCAGGCGTCCATGGCGCCGGGGGGCGCGCCGATCTCTGCTTCCCATGTCCACAATTGGAATGGCAAAGCCACACCAAGCCCAGCAACGCGCCGCTTCTGCCCGTCGGTGAGCGCGTCCGAAAGGCTAGGCAGTTCCGTTTGGACGAAATCGAGGATCATGGCCGGAGTCGGGAAAGCGAAGGTTCGGTGCGCCCGACGTCGAACGGCGCCGCGAAAGTCGATAAGGACGAGATCGGAACTACGCCGCCCGATCTTGAGGCCGAAAGAGTAAGCCCCCTCCGGGTCGAGCGACATCGGGATCGTCGGCTGTCCCACGCGTCCGCGCAAGGGGGCCTCGCGTCTGAGGAGCCCATCCGCCTGAAGCCGATTCATGATCGCCGAGGTCGACTGCACGGACAATCCCGTCAATCTCGCCACTTCGATTTTCGACAGAGGGCCGAAGCGGCGCACGAGCGACAGCAAAAGGCGTTCGTTGTACAGGCGCACGCCAGCCTGATCGGCGCCGCTCGCGTTGCCGCCTGAGCCTGGCGCGGACACAGAAGACTGCGCCTCGACAACCCCTTCCAACGCTCGGCCAGACTGTGGGCGCGAGCCGGCTGCCGCCTCCCTCATACTTCGCCTCTCAATCCTCATCCGGGCGATGACATGCAAGACTGAGCACAAATGGCCCGGCTGTCAAGAATTATTCAATCGGCTGTAATTATCCTTGACTCTCGATCAAAAGTTTGCCCTAACTTGGCCGACGACGCGAACCGGATCAAAGGCGCAAGGGCGCGAACCGCCTTGCCGCTTCGACCGTAGACCGCGCCGCCGCTTTGAACCGTAACAGGGAGGAAGACTGTGCCCAAGATTTCTGGAATTCTCACGTCCGTCGCCGCCGCTGCTGTCGCTCTCGCGCTCACGAGCGCCCCGTCCTACGCCGACGGCCCGATCGTCGGGCTGATCACCAAGACGAACACCAATCCTTTCTTTGTGAAGATGAAGCAGGGTTTCGAGGCGAAGGCCAAGGAACTCGGCCTGACGCCGCAGGCCTACGCCGGCAAGGCGGACGGCGACAACGACGGTCAGGTCGCCGCCATCGAGGCTCTGATGGCCGCCGGCGCCAAGGGTATCCTGCTGGTGCCGAGCGACTCCACCGCGATCGTGCCGACCGTCGAGAAGGCGCGAAAGGCGGGCATTCTCGTCATCACGCTCGATACGCCACTCGATCCGATCACCGCCGCCGACGCCAACTTCGCCACCGACAACTTCAAGGCGGGCGAATTGATCGGCCAGTGGGCGAAGGCGACGCTCGGCGACAAGGCCGCAACCGCGAAGATCGCGACGCTCGATCTCGCGCCCAACGAGCCGACGGTCGACTATCTCCGACACAACGGCTTTCTCAGCGGCTTCGGAATTCCGGTCAAGGATCAGAAGCACTACGCGATGGGCGACAGTCCGCAAATCGTCGGCTCCGACGTGACCGCGGGGTCGGACGAAGGCGGCCGAAAGGCCATGGAGAAGATTCTGCAGAAGGCCCCCGAGATCAATGTCGTTTACGCGATCAACGAGCCGGCCGCCGACGGCGGCTACGCCGCGCTCAAGGCGGCGGGCAAGGAAAAGGGCGTTCTGGTCGTCGCGGTCGACGGCGGTTGCAATGGCATCAAAAGCGTCAAGCAGGGCGCCATCGGCGCCACTTCGCAACAATATCCGCTATTGATGGCGTCGGACGGCGTCGAGGCGATCGCCGAGTACATCAAGTCCGGCAAGAAGCCCGTCAGCATCGACACCGGCGAGAAACTCGTCACCGACCATCCGGTCCCGGGCGTGCCGTCGATCAGCGTCGATGAAGGCATGAAGCTCTGCTGGGGTTGATCTTGTGACAAGTTGACTTCTTAATGACACCAAGCGTCGGCGCCCGAAGGTCTCGCCTTCGGGCGCCGATGTCGCATAGGGCGGAAGCCCGCGAGAGGAAACCAGGGAGCGAGCGATGAGCGAGGCTTCGCAAGAGGATCGGCCTACACCGCAGGAATTCGAGCGTGTCCTGTCGGCGGCCTCGGCGGCGCAGGCTTCCTTCGAGGAGGAGCATCTGTCGCTCGCCAAGCGAGTGCAGCGTTTCCTCCACCTCTATCCGACCACTGTTCCTTTTGTCGTCCTGGTGCTCGGCGTCCTCCTGGGGGTGAGCGTCAACCCCGAACGCTTCCTCACTGGCAGCAATCTGTCGACCGTGTTGACTCAGGTGACAATCATCGCGATCCTCGCCATCGCGCAGACTTTGATCATTCTGACCGCCGGCATCGATCTCTCGGTCGGCGTGATCATGGTGATTTCCTCGGTCGTCATGGGTCGGCTCGCCGTCATAGATGGCGTGCCTGTCGCCATCGCCTTTCCTGCCGGTCTGCTATGCGGCGTCGCGTGCGGTTATCTGAACGGGACGCTCGTCACGAGACTGCAGATGCCGCCGTTCATTGTGACCCTTGGCACGCTCAGCATCATTGGGGCTCTCAATACGTTCTATTCGCAGAGCGAGACCATCCGTGAGCAGGACATCGAGGCGCAGGCGCCTTTCCTGCAGCTCATGGGCGTTCCCTTCGAAATCGCCGGTGCGCGGATCATCCTCGCGAGCTTCCTGCTCGTCGTGCTGGCGATCGTCGTCTGGTATATGCTCAACCGCACCGCCTATGGGAGGCACGTCTACGCCACCGGCGACGATCCCGAGGCTGCGCGCCTTGCCGGTATCAACACCGACCGCATCCTGCTGAGCGTCTACGTACTCGCCGGGCTCATCTCCGCGATCGCCGGCTGGGCGCTGATCGGCCGCATCGGCGCAATCAGCCCGACGGCAGGCGAGAACGCCAACCTCGATAGCATCACCGCCGTGGTGATCGGCGGCACGAGCCTATTCGGAGGACGAGGCTCGATCGTCGGCACGCTGATCGGCGCGCTGATCGTCGGCGTTTTCCGCTCGGCGGTTTCGCTGGCCGGCCTCGATGTGCTCTGGCAGGAGTTCGCGATCGGCGTGCTGATCATCGTAGCCGTAGCGCTCGATCAATGGATACGGAGGGTCTCCAAGTGAGCGTCGAACCGATCCTGCAAGCCCGTTCGCTCGTCAAGCGCTATGGCCGCGTCACAGCTCTCGACCACGCCGACTTCGATCTCTATCCCGGCGAGATTCTCGCTGTCATCGGTGACAACGGCGCGGGCAAGTCCTCAATGATCAAGGCGCTTTGTGGAGCCGTGATCCCTGATTCCGGCGACATCCGCCTCGCGGGAGAGACCGTGCACTTCAAATCGCCGATCGACGCGCGAGAGGCAGGCATCGAGACTGTCTACCAGAACCTTGCGCTTTCGCCGGCGCTGTCGATCGCCGACAACATGTTTCTCGGGCGAGAGATACGCGCGGAGGGCATGTTCGGCGCCTACTTTCGCGCGCTGGACCGGGCGAAGATGCAGAAGTTCTCGCGCGAGAAGCTCAATGAACTCGGGCTGATGACGATTCAGAACATCAATCAGCCGGTCGAAACGCTGTCGGGAGGCCAACGCCAGGGGGTCGCAGTCGCGCGCGCGGCCGCCTTCGCTCGCCGTGTCGTCATCATGGACGAGCCGACAGCGGCGCTCGGCGTCAAGGAATCGCGGCGCGTCCTCGAGCTCATTCTGGATGTGAAGAAGCGCGGCTTGCCGATCATTCTCATCTCGCACAATATGCCCCATGTGTTCGAGGTCGCCGACCGCATCCATATCCATCGCCTCGGACGAAGGCTGACCGTCGTCGACCCGAAGAAGGTTACGATGTCGGACGCTGTCGCGATGATGACCGGCGCCATGACGCCGCCTGTCGAAGCTGAGGCGGCGTAGGTTTCGGACCCTTTTCGATCCAGGGGTGAACTGGCGTCGCTCCTCCGCGCAGCCGCGACTTGCCCTTACTGAAGTTGGCGCTAATTTGCCTCTTGAGTAGTCCACTATCGCCGCTGCGGGCGCGGAAATTCGGGAGCATTTGGGCATGCGATATCGACCGCTCGGCCGAACCGGCCAGTATGTCTCGGAAATCTGCCTTGGCACGATGACATTCAGCGGCGGAGCAGGGTTCTGGCGCGCGATCGGCTCGCTTGATCAGGCGAGCTCCACCGCGCTCGTCAGTCGCGCCATCGAAGCGGGGGTCAATTTCATCGACACCGCCAATATCTATTCCGAGGGCCAGTCAGAGATTCAGCTTGGGCAGGCATTACGAGACCTCGGGGTCAAGCGCGAGGATATCGTGATCGCGACCAAGGTGCGAGGCCGCATGGGGCCGGGCCCGAACGCTGTCGGTCTCTCGCGTGGCCACATCATGGATCAGATCGCCGCCAGCCTGAAGCGTCTCGGCCTCGACCACGTCGACCTTTATCAGATCCACGGCTTCGATCCTGTCACGCCGATCGAGGAGACTTTAGGGGCGCTCGACGACTGCGTCGCGCGGGGTCTCGTGACTACGATTGGGTGTTCGAATCTCGCTGCCTGGCAGATCATGAAAGCCCTCGGGATCTCCGATAAGCGGGGCTTCGCGCGCTTCGAAACGGTGCAGGCCTATTATTCCATCGCGGGGCGTGAGCTCGAGCGGGAGATCGTGCCGCTCGTCGAGGACCAGGGCCTCGGCGTGATGGTTTGGAGCCCGCTCGCGGGCGGGTTCCTGTCGGGCAAGTTCACGCGCGAATCGCGTGGCGACAACGATTCACGGCGCACCGTGTTCGATTTTCCCCCGGTCGACAAGGAGCGCGCCTATGACATCATCGACGCTATTGTTCCGATCGCCAAAGCGCATGACGCGTCGGTCGCGCGCGTCGCACTCGCCTGGCTTCTGCAGCGCGAGGGCGTCATGAGCGTCATCATCGGGGCGAAGACGATCGAGCAGCTCGACGACAATCTCGCCGCGGCGGACCTGGCGCTGAGCGCCGGGGAGATCGCGACGCTCGACGCAGTGAGCGCGCTCAAGCCCGAATATCCGGGTTGGATGTTGGCGCGGCAGGCGGAGGGCCGTGTGCCGGCGCCCAAGGCTTAAGGTCCCAGAGACGCTTCAAAAGGGAGGGCGCCGGATTGCGCAAGGTCAAGTGGGGCGTTTTGGGAGTCGCCAAGATCGGCGTCGAAAAAGTCATTCCGGCAATGCAGCGCGGCGAGGTCTCCGAAATAGCCGCGATCGCCTCGCGCGACCTCGCCAAGGCGCGCCAAGCCGCGGAGAAACTCGGCATCGCGCGCGCTCATGGTTCGTACGAAGGCCTGCTGGCCGACCCCGAGATCGAAGCCGTCTACAACCCGCTGCCGAACGAGCTGCATGTCCCCTGGGCGATCAAGGCGCTGGAGGCCGGCAAGCACGTTTTGTGCGAGAAGCCGATCGCGCTCGACGCGGAGGAGGCGCGGACGCTGATCGGCGCGCGCGACAAGGCGAGCCGGCTCGTCGCGGAAGCCTTCATGGTTCGCTATCACCCGCAATGGCGGCGCGCTCGCGAGCTTGCGCAATCGGGCGCGATCGGCCGCGTCGGCGCGATCCAGACCTTCTTCTCCTACAGCCTCCTCGATCCGACGAACGTCCGCAACCGGCCGCCCGGCGGCGGCGGTCTCTACGACATAGGCTGCTACGCCATTCTGACCGCGCGCTACATCTTCGGCGCCGAACCGGTGCGCGTCGTCGCGACGCTGGATCGGGACCCAAATTTCCGCACCGACCGGCTCGTCAGTG
>JAFAHO010000388.1 GCA_019237205.1 Hyphomicrobiales bacterium | reverse complement strand
GCCCAATTCCGGCATGGCGGCTTCGGCGGCTTCGGCGGCGGCTGGCATGGCGGCGGCGGCTGGGGCGGCGACGGCTGGCGTGGCGGCGGCTGGGGCGGCGGCTGGCGGAACGCTGGCTGGGGCGGCTACGGCTGGCGCGGCGGTTGGGGCGGCTACGGCGGGCGTGGCGGGTATTGGAACGGCTGCGGATGGGGCGGCTGTGGGTACGGAAATGGTTGGTGGTGGCCGTATGCAGCCACGGCGGGCATCGCGGTGGCGAGTTCCTATCCCTACTGGGGTGGCAACTACGGTTACGGTTACGGTAATGGCTACGGCTACGACAACGGCTGCTATCAGCTCGTCCCGGTCTACACCCGGCGCGGCCATTACCTCGGCCGCCGCTGGGTGAACGCCTGCTACTAACCCGCCCGCATCTGCAGCGCGCGCGTCCCTTCTCCCTCAGGGGAGAATGGGCCGCGCGTGAGTGCGGCCGGATGAAGGTTTTCGAGCTGCTAGACCCGTCGAGAGAGACAGGATACAGACGGGTCGCCGCGCAGCGCGACGCGCGATTCCGACGGCGCGAGGCCCTGACCGGCGAATAGCCCGTCGAAATTCTGGCGCCTTTCGACTCCCTATTGCGTCCCTATTGCGCCGCGTCCTGCCGGGAGAAGGGTTTCCCTAATCGCCTGGGCCGCGAACGGTCGCCGCCGTCGAAGCGGGGCGGCCGGGCTTTTTGACGGCGGGATTGCGCCTGAGAGTTCGATCACGTTTTCGTGAGCGAAACCGCGATTATACTGTCGCGATGAACGTTTATTCATGAGACACTGCGCCGAGACTAGAAAAGATAAAGAATTCGAGCGGCCGGCGCCGGGGCGCCGTTTTTCGACCAAATTTAGACCGAATTGCGCTGCGAGGAGCTTCACCAAGCGTCAAACGGAAATCCGCGCGACGCAAACCAGGTCCGGCCGCCTCGTCATGCCGGCGTTTGGAGGATGAAATGGGAATCAGGTTTTCCAAAGCGGCGGTCGCCGGCGTCGCGGCTCTGTCGCTCGCGACGGCGGTCGTCGCCACAGCCGAGCCGGCGTCCGCGCAGCAGTGGCATGGGGGCGGAGGCTGGCATGGCGGCGGTTGGCATGGCGGCGGTTGGGGCGGCGGCTGGCGTGGTGGCGGGGTCTGGCACCCCGGCTACTGGCGCGGCGGCTCGTGGTACGGCGGCTGGTGGGGTCCGGCGATTGTGGGCGGAGCGCTTGCTGCCGGCGCCATCGCGACCTACCCCGCTTGGGGCGGTTATGGCTACGGCTATGGCGGCGACGGCTGCTGGCAGGTGCGTCCTGTCTATTCGGCGAGCGGCGTCTGGCTCGGCAACCGGCCGGTCAACGTCTGCCAGTAGTCACGACGATCCGGCAGATAGGGAAGGGCCTCGCGCAATCGGGGCCCTTTGTCTTTTCGGCGCCGGCCAGAAGCGCCCGCCGGTCATCGGCTTGGGAACGCCGGTCGTCGTCGGGAAGGAGAGCGGCGCGCCCTGCCGCGAGCGTAAGCCGAGATAGGCGAAGCACTGGGCTTCGATCGCGTCGCCGTCGAAGCCGATCGCCTCGACCGGTTCCACCCTCACGCCGAGCCGCTCGGCGAGACGGCCCATCAGGAGCAGATTGCGCCGACCGCCGCCGCCCACCAGCCAGCGCCGGGGCGGCGCAGGGACCAGCCGCAGCGCGGCGGCGGTCGCCTCCACTGTAAAAGCGCTCAGCGTCGCCGCGCCGTCGGCGTCGCCGAGCCTCTCGATGAGGTCGGCCGCGGCGGCGAAATGGTTGCGGTCGAGCGACTTTGGCGCCGCGCGATCGAAATAGGGGTCGCGCATCATCGCCGCGAGCGCCGCCGCGTCGACCCGCCCCTCTGCCGCCAGCGCGCCGTTCTCGTCCAGCGCGACGCCGCGCCGCCGCAAAAGGAAATCGTCGATCAGCGCGTTGGCCGGCCCGGTGTCGAAGGCGATGATCTCGCCCTCAGCCCCGAGATAGGTGACGTTGCCGACCCCGCCCCAGTTGAGGATCATCAACGGACGCTCGAGACCGGCCGCCATCGCCGCGTGATAGATCGGCGCGAGCGGAGCGCCTTCGCCGCCGGCGGCGACGTCGGCTGAGCGGAAGTCTGACACGACGTCGATTCGCAGCGCGGCGGCTGCGCGCTGGCCGTCGCAGAGCTGGCGCGTGAGGCGCGCGCGGGGACGGTGCAATATGGTCTGGCCGTGCATGCCGACGAGCGCGACGCTCTCCGGGGCAATGGCGAAACGGTCGAGAAAAGCCTCAACCGCGGCGATGTGGGCGTCGGTGACGACGCGCTCGAGCTCGGGTTGCGGCTTTTCCGCTTCGCTCGGGTCGGCGACGACGGCGCGGAGCGCCACGCTTGTCGGCTCGGGGTAGGGAAAAGTCGCCGCAGGTCCCGTCTCGACCGCATTCGCGCCGTCGCTCATGATCAGCGCCACGTCGATTCCGTCCATCGACGTCCCGCTGATGACGCCGATCGCGGTCTGCACCTCGCGCGGCGGCGCCGTCACCGGTTTTCCGTCTGATGCGCGCCTGGCGCCCAGAGCACATCCGCCCTGCCGTCATTGTTGGCCGCCCGCGCCGCGACGAAGAGATAGTCCGACAGCCGGTTGACGTAGGCGAGCGCGGCGTCGCCGACATCTTCGCCTTCGATCGAGGCCAAGGCGACAAGGCTGCGCTCCGCCCGCCGGCAGACCGCGCGGGCCTGATGCAGCGCGGCGGCGGCCGCGGATCCCGCCGGCAGCACGAACGAGCGCAGCGGCTCGAGCTTTTCGTTCAGGGCGTCGATGGCGCGCTCGAGCGATTCGACCTGCGAAGGCGCGATGCGCAGCGCCGCGCCCGGCGCTTCGTCGGGGCGTCGAGGAAGCGAAAGGTCCGCGCCGAGATCGAAGAGGTCGTTCTGGATGCGCGCCAGCGTCGCTTCGATCGACGCCAACGTTCCCTCGGTCGCGCTCGAGGTCGAAAGCCGCGCGAGGCCGACGGCGCAATTCGTCTCGTCGACGTCGCCCATGGCGGCGACGCGCGGGTCGCTCTTCGGCCGACGCGATCCGTCGCCGAGGCCAGTCTCGCCCTTGTCGCCCGTGCGCGTATAGATGACGTTCAGTCGAACCATGCTGATTCCCTCAGCCTGCTATAGCACGCTCGGTTCAGGAGGCGCGGCCATTGTAGCTGTAGCCGCGGTCGCTGACCGCGGTCGGTGACCGCGCCCCACAGCACCCGATTCGACGGAAATGCAATTTGCTCTAGCAGGCTGCTGAAAAAGTCCGGTACGTGAGGTCGAAATCGTGAACGCAACGGAATCCGATGGGGTCCGACACGGAATCGAACTGCGGCGGAAATGAGTTTTTCAGCAGCCTGCTAGGGCGCGGCAGGCATCGGCGGGTTTTTGCCCGCCCGCTTGTCGGCGAGCCACTGTTTCCACTCCGGTGTCTCGTAGGGCCACTTCGCCAACTCGATGCACCATGCCGGCGGCTCGGGCGGCAGGAAGAAGGCCTTGCGCTGCTCGGGGCTGACGCAGCGCGGGATGGCGGTCTTGGCGGCCGACAGCAGCGACTGAGTGTCGGGAAAGACGTCCCAGATCCGCGCCGTCTTGTCATCAGACGCGGTGACGATGCGCGTGCCGTCGGGGCTGAACGCCGCGCTATGAACATCCCTTTATGGCGGGAGTTTTGTCATCTAAGAGTGAATATAAAGAAAACTACCGTAGAATCAGCGTAACTTCTCAACGATACTTGTTGCGTTTCGTATTTAATTGTTCGATCAACAAGTGATCCAGTAGTCGTAAGTTGATATTTGTTGGCAAAATCTTCGATTAGTCTCATAGGCTTGACGGCTTCGTCATTGCAAGCGCCGAGAGCGTCCTTGAAGAAGCGAAGCTCGGCACGGAACAAACGATCTTCATGGAAAAATAAAACGAAGTAACCGGAATTCGACAGGCACGCAATCTGCGCGAACGGTAAGATATCTGTTTCGTCCCTGAACGATTTCCACAAGTATCTAACGTCGGCGGTTACATACTCACTCGCTCTAATATTGTCTAAATTATTAAGATTGAAAGGAGGGTGTAGAACTTGATTTGCCTCAGACATTCTCATGCCGAAATGGAATTTACCAAGGCCCGCGCCAAAGGTGTGATCAATATTCGCCTTGACCGGATCGTGTTCGCTGTTGATACTTGCGTCGACTTTCAGGAGGCGTATCCCATGATGCGTCAGGTCGATTGCGCTCAGCGCCGGAAAGGAGGCTGGGTCGTCGGTCACGATCCTGTTCAGGAGATCGAGGGATAAGTTATAGGTGGTCAGCGCATGAGGGTCCCCGAGTTGTCGCTCTAGGTCGCCCTGTCTCTGAAGGGTGGTGGCAAGTTCCAGCGAAAGTGGGTTGTCCAACGGCTGCGCTTCATGAGCCTTGCCAAAAACCTCAATCGCCTTTGCCAAGAGTGGTCTCGCTTCGTTTAATTTTCCTTGCTGAACGAAATACTCAGCGCGAGAAACGTTGAGGAGTGCAGATTCGTGGACCGCCCATGGCTCGTCGGAGTGTCGGTTTAGTATGACCTCCGCCGCCTCTAGGGTCTGGCCAGCTGCTTGAAGGTCAGCGTTGGCAAGCCGTAGATCGGCTATTTTGAGGTCGGCTATCTTCCGTAACAACCTCGCACGGCTCTGCGCTACCTCCGGCTCAGCTTCATCCGCGCGCTCCAGAATTGCGAGCGCCGCACCGTAATCTTGGTCGGCCTCCTTGGTCCCTTTGTCGGTGTCAATGTCACCACGAATTTCGTCGTCTCGCAACTGGAGGAATCTAAATTTCGTTCCGACGGCGTCGGATGGCGGAGCTCGCTTGATATAATCGTCTACTTTCTGAATAGTATCTCTAGCGAATCCATGGTCGAACGTCGCGCGGAAGTAATCGGCAATTGCAAGGTAAGCGAACTCTCTATCCAAGGACGAATCAGAATTTGCGGCCTCCTGTACTGTATTCATGAGACGCAAAAGTCGCCCAGATATTTGTCCAGCGATGCTCTTTGCCGCAGCAACCGAGAACAGAGCAAGAGTTCTCTGTGCATCGGCGAGCTGTTTCTCTTGTAGCGCCTGCTCGGCGTTGGCCTGGGCTTCCTGCCTCGCCTTATTGGCCTTCTCTTCCGCTTGCACAGCTCGATCGCGTTGAGCCAAGGCGTCTTTCTTTGCCTGACCGGCGACTCTTCCCGCTGCAATGGCTGCTTCGCGTTGCGTAAACGCGTCTGTCTTCGCCTGATCGGCAACAAAATATTGCCAGATCGCGACCGCCGCGACGAGGATGGCTGCGGCCAGACCTCCAAGGGCTACCCGCGCGGTCCGTTTCCCCGCGGCAGCCGCCTGTTCGGCGGCTTCCCGTGCTTGACGCTCCGCATCGGCGACGCGTTTCTGATCGGCGAGAGCAGCCTCGCGCTCGGCGTCGAGACGGCGCTGGTCCTTCTCGATGGAGCGGCCGACATAATCGCGGACATCGTCGACCGCGACATCCCCCGGGTTCGCCAGCAGGGCGCGGCCGCGCTCGAGCTGGACGCCCGGATCGAGCAGGAACTTGTCGCTCTCGCCGTGCTCCTCCCATTCCGCGTGAGCCCGCAGGATCGCCGCCCGCGCCCGCATGTTCTCGCGGTTGGCGCGGACCCAGTCGCGCAGCGTCGTCCAGCGCTGGATCAGCGCCTCATGCGCCACCTCAACGGTCGAACGCGCTTCGCTTCCCGCCCGCGCCGCCCCTTGCAAGGTCTCGTAGCCCGTCACCAGAAGCCGGGTCTTGGGATTGGCGAACAGACTGACGATGTCGCGCTGATCGGGGTCGTCGGGAATGGCGCTGCGTGCGCGGGTGTCCGCCTGCCCCTCGCCGGGCGTGACGAGCCTGAGAAAGAGGCGGCGCGCCGCATCTTTCTGCTCCGGTTTCAGGCCCTCATAAGCGTCCTCGGCCGTCTTCTCGATCGCGCCCGCGACGCCGCCAACCTCGGTGTAGGCTTCGGCGGTGAGCCGGTCGCCCTGCCGCCGCTTGCCCCATGTCTCCTTCAAGGCGAACTGGAGCAGCGGCAGCCGGCCTTCCTCCAGTCCAACGTCGTCGAGAATACGATCGACGAGTTTTGGCGAAAACGACAGTCCCGCCGTCTTCGCCGGCGTCTCGATCGCCGAGCGCAAGTCGTCCCGGCTCATCGGCGGGATATTGACCTGCTGCTTCGGCAAGAGCGCGGCGATGAGCGGATTGCGGATCAGCGGATTGTAGAAGTCGGCCCTGACCGTCATGACGACATTCGCCCGCGACCCCGCGCAGGACGCCGAAGCCAATAGCGCGATGAACCTTTCGACGTCGGCTAAATGCTGGGTGAAGCGCTCCTTGTCCTCGGGCGCGGGCGCCATCGCGTAAAGCTCCTCCCACTGATCGACGTAGATCAACAGGCGATCCGGCTTTTCGGGCGCGGAATCGAGGCGGCGGTCGACAGCGCGCCCGAGCGCGTCGGCGTCGCCCGCGCGAAGGAACGAGGCCTCCTTTTCGAGCCACGCGTCGATCTCGAACGAGCCGGCGTTGTCCGGCACGGTCCCGAAGGCCTGAGCGAGGGCGCGGAGCGGCCACTTGCCTGGGCGCAGCGCGACAACGTCCCACATCGTCGTGCCGCTCTGCTTGCGCAGCGCGGGAAGGAGCCCGGCGAAGACCAGCGACGACTTGCCGCTGCCCGACGGACCGACGACGACGACGAACTCATGCTCCTTCACGCGAGCGACGAGTTCGCGGATCGCGTCGTCGCGGCCGCAGAAGAACGCCGCGTCCTCCTCGCGGAACGGCTCGAGGCCCCGGTAAGGGCAGATCGACGCGCGGATGGCGGAGGCCGCGACGTCCTCGCCGCGCAGAGCGGCGCGCAACGCCTCGAGGCTCTCACTCTGATCGCCGACATTCGCCCCTTTGCTGAAGTCGACCCAGGTCAGAAGCCGCAAAAACCCGGTCGGCGGCGAATCGCAGCCCGGCATCAGCACCGGAATCACCGGAAACGCCGCGTCGCCGGTCTGCCGGACGAGCGCGAGCTCGCGCTCGTATTGCTGGGTATTGCCGATCCCATGTTTGCCGACGAGAATGGCGACCGCCTTGGAGCGGCCGATCGCGTCTTCGAGCGCCGGGACCCACCTGAGGCCGGGGCGAAGCGCGTTGCGGTCGAAGAAGGTGCGGAGGCCCTGGGCGCTAAGCCAGCCGCTCAGGTCCGCAGCGGCGGCGCCGTCGCTGTGCGCGTAGCTTATGAAGACGTCGTAGTCGCCGCCGCTCCCCATGGCGCGAGCTTATTCCCCACAGTGCGACAATCAATCCCACTTATTCGATCCGGAGGCGCGGGCTGCGACGGGCCGGTCCGCGCTGAAACCTCGATGCCCCGGCTGAGTTTATACTAATTGACAGTGTTATTTATGGCCGCGGCGGGGAGACCCAATTCGTTGCGTCGTTGCGTCGTTGCAAAAAATGACACTCAAGCAACTGAAAAGCTTAAGTCTGACCCAGAACGCACGCCGTCCGAGGCGGCGGTCGCCACGTCGACGCGCGCCAACCATCTTCGGCCGGCGCGCCTTCAGGGTCCGCCGTCAGTCGTGCTTCATCAGCCGTTCGAGATAGTCGCGCTCGTCGACCGGACGGTTCGGATCGGCGAGGCGGCGGCGGAGTTCCTCGAGCACGCGGCGGGCGCGCTCGGCCCCGCCCGCCGTTTCCCGGAGCGACCCTTCCTCGCGGCCGAAATTGCCTTCGCGTCCTCGCCCAAGCGGGTCGTCGCCCGATTGTTCGCCGGGTCCTTTTCTGCGGGCCGTATATCCGCTCTTGCCGTTCTGGCCCTGGCCCATCTGCTTTTGCATCCCTTGCGCCCCATCGCGCAGCGCCTCGAGCGCCCGGCCCTGCGCGTCGACCGCCGCGCCCTTGCCGGATTGCCCATGGGGCTTCGTCCCGCCGTGGCCTGCCTGATCGCCCTGGTCGCCTTTGAGGTCGCCTTCCGCCTCCTGCATGTCCTTCTGGGCGTCGTCGAAGCCCTTCTCGCCCTTCAGTCCCAGGCTCTTGAGCCTGCGCTGAAGTTCGGCGAGCCGGTCGCTGAGCGCGTGCTGGCGTTGCCCGAGCTCGGCGTCCGCAGGATTGCCGTCCTGCTGGTCGGGGTTGGCGGACGGGTTCTGATCGTTGTCGCCCTGGTCCTGGCCGTCGTCTGGCTGCGCCTGTTCGCTTTGCCCCTCGGAGGGCCGTTTCTGCCGTCGCCGCTGCCCGCGATCGCGCTGATCGCTTCGGAACGTCTCGTCGCGCAGCGCCTGCTGGTCGCGCAGGAGCTTCTGGAGTTCGTCGATCTGCTTGCGCATCGCGCGCTCGGCTTGGCTTTCCTCGGCGTTGCGCGAGCCGCGCATGTTCTCGAACATTTCCTGCATCTGGTCGAGCATCGCCTCGGCCTCTTCGCGCGTGCCGTTGCGCGCGGCGTCCTCCATTCGGTCCATCAGCTTGTCGAGATCCTGCGCCTGCTCCTGTGAATCTTGCGGACTTTGCTCGGCGTCCTTCGCCATCTCGTTCGCAAAGCGTCGCGCCGCCTCGCGCAGGTTCTGCATCAGCTTCTTGATCTCCTCGTCGCTCGCGCCGCGCTGGAGCGCCTCGCGCAGGGCCTGCTCGG
Source organism: Hyphomicrobiales bacterium (assembly GCA_019237205.1). Classification (GTDB taxonomy): domain Bacteria; phylum Pseudomonadota; class Alphaproteobacteria; order Rhizobiales; family Beijerinckiaceae; genus Roseiarcus. Next base: position 14,637 of record JAFAHO010000388.1, on the reverse strand, counting down.
CGGCGCGCAGGTCGCGCTCGGCCTGTGTGGCGTCGCCGTCCTCGATCTGCTGCGCCATCGCCCACAACAGGGCTGCGACATCGAGAAGATCCGCGTCGCCGCGCGCCAGAGAGAGCGAGGTCCTCGCCTGCTTCAGGCCGAGATAAACGTTCGCCGGCGTGTCGAACAGTTCCGGCGCCACGCTCAAGCCGTCGAGCGCCGTCTCGACGCTCTTGGGCGCATGGTCCGGGTCAAGGATCAGATCGCGCCGCTCTTCGACGAGCGCGCGCGCCAGCGGATTGTGGAATGGCCGTTGCGGGAGGGTCACTTCGACCGGAGCGCTTGCGCCGCTCTTGCCCGATACGCTCTGGGCGCTCAACGTCATCATGACGCGCGCGCCGGCCCAGGGATGTTCGGAGAGATCCAGGGTAGAGCGGGCGTCGCCGACGCCATTGCCGGTCGCCGGCGTCTCGAGGGCGGCCTCAGGCGGCTGCGCCAGGCTTCGCGGCGCAGGCTTCGCCGGGTCGTGCGGAAGCGCGAAATCCGCCCGCGCGCCCGCCACGCCGTAGCGGTCACCCAGCCGGTAGGCGAGGGTCAGAGATCCGCTGATATTGGCCTTGGGGTCCTCGGTCAGCCTGATGGTGGGGACCCCGGTCGGCGTGACCGAGAAGGCGATGTCGGCGGCCTTCGAACCGCCGCGCAGGATCGTCGCCTTGCCGTCGCCGTGGATGGTCCAGCGGCGTTCCGGCGAGGGCGCCTGGGGCGGGGCGGCCTTCTCGTCGACCAGGCTGATCGGGCCCTCGACCCGAGTTTCGACCACGGCGGGGTCGCCGCGCACGACGAGCGTCGAATCCTCGAAAACCGTCATTGTCTGCGGGTCGGCGTTCTTGACGTCGATGATGACCGGCGCGCGGCCGGCATAGGGCGGAGGATCGATCCAGGCGTCGATCCGGCTTCCCGCCGCCGCGGCGAAGGCGCCGCCGCGCCAGTCGAAGGCCGAGGCGAATCCGTTGTAAAGCTCGGGCCCAGCCGCGACCGCGGCCGCGAAGGCGAGCAGGGCCGCGCCGAAGCGCAACGCATAAGGGTCGCGCTCGGCCATGCCGGGCGCGGGCGGCGCGACGCGAATCGCCTCGACCGCACGGGCGAGGCGCGCCTGATGTTCCGCCCAAAGCGCACGGGCGACAGGATCCTGGTCGTTGGCGAGGCTGTCGGCGAGCGAGGTCGCGGGACGATGGTCGGCGCCCGCGTCGCGGTCGAGTCGGGCCGTGATGTCGCGCGCCCCCGGCCAGCGCAGCCTCGCGAGGGGCGCCAGTGCGGCCAAAAGCGCCAGCGCGAACAGGACGACGCCGCCGACCCGCATGACGGGCGGCGCGACGAGCCAGACGCCGAACCATGACAAGGCAAGGAACAGGGCCGCCACTGCGAGCGCCCAGACGAGCGGCGGCCACGCGCGCTCGACCAGGAGCACGCGGCCTGCCAACGCCGAGAGCGCGGCGAGCCTTCCGCCGCGTCTCGCGCCCGGCGATGGGGGCCCTATTGATTCGTTGTCTTTCGCCAAAACTCCCTCGAAGGCTCACGGACCAGAAGGAAACGCCTTCAACCACGGCGGAAGTGTGTCGAGTGCGATCAATTCCTCGTACGTCGGCCGCCGCCTGATCAATGCAAAATCGGCGCCCTTGACCAGCACTTCGGGGATAAGAAGACGGGAATTATAGGCGCCCGCCTGCACCGCGCCATAGGCGCCCGCGCTCATGACCGCGATGAGGTCGCCCGCGGCGACCGGGGGGATGTCGCGGTCGAGCGCCAGAAAGTCGCCGCTCTCGCAGACCGGGCCGACCACGTCGGCGCGGATCAAGTTGGCGGAGCGCGGGGCCGGCGCCTTGACCGGCAAGATGTCGTGATGGGCTTCATAGAGGGTCGGGCGCACGAGGTCGTTCATCGCGGCGTCGACGATGACGAAGCGCTTGTTCTCGCCTTGCTTGACGAAAATGACCGACGTCACCAGCACGCCGGCGTTGCCGACGATGAGTCGCCCCGGCTCAAGATAAACCCTGCAGTCGAGGGAGCGCGTGTGGCGGGCGACAATGTCGGCATAGGCCTGCGGGAAGGGCGGCGGATTGTTGTCCGTGCGGTAGGGGATGCCGAGGCCGCCGCCGAGATCGACGTGCTCGATCGCATGACCGTCCGCGCGCAGGACCGCCACGAAATCGGCGATGAGCGCGAAGGCGCTGTCGAACGGCTCGAGGTCGGTGATTTGCGAGCCGATATGCATGTCGACGCCGCGGATCGCGAGGCCGGGGAGCGCGTGGGCGCGGGCGTAGACCTCGCGGGCGCGCGAGATCGGCACGCCGAACTTGTTCTCCGACTTGCCGGTCGCGATCTTGGCGTGGGTGCGCGCGTCGATGTCGGGATTGACGCGAATGGCGATCGGAGCGGTCGCGCCGCGGGCCGACGCGAGGGCCGACAGCGCCTCGAGTTCGGGCTCCGACTCGACATTGAAGCAGAGGATCTTTTCGTCGAGACCGAGCGTCATTTCGGCCTCGGTTTTGCCGACGCCGGAAAAGATGATCCGGTTCCCCGGGACGCCTGCCGCGCGCGCCCGCCTCAGCTCCCCTCCGCTCACCACATCCATCCCCGCGCCGAGCCTGGCGAGCGTCCCGATCACCGCCTGATTGGAATTGGCCTTCATGGCGTAAAAGACGAGCGCGTCCTGGCCGGCGAAGGCGGCGCGGAACACCTCGAAATGGCGCTCGATGGTCGCGCTCGAATAGCAATAGAAAGGGGTCCCGACCGCCTCAGCGATCGCCGGCAAGGCGACGTCCTCGGCGCAAAGCACGCCGCCGCGATAGGAAAAGTGATGCATCGCGGCGTTATTTCAGCAGCGGATCGAGAATGAAAGGCTGATTCGGAGGCGTGATCGGCGGGATCTTCGGTTTGACTTGGGGGTTCAGCGCATCCGCGCCGGTCGCGGGTGAGGCGGGGGCGGGGGCGACGGGCTTGGCCGACGCGCTGGCGTCCGGCGGCGGCTCGAGCGGACCGTAGCGGCCGCAACCGGCGAGGCCGAGCGCAATCAGCGCCGCCAGCGCCGCCGCGCGACGATTGGTGGCGGAAAAGAACACGGTCTTTGCGGGCAAGCAGCGACTCCGGATGACCCGGGCACTATACAGATTCGGCGACCGGAGGCGAGCGGGCCGGCAGAGGCCGAATCACGCTGGTCGCCTCTCCCCCAACGTTCCGACTTGGTTCGAGGGCGCCGACCCTGCTGTGGGCGACGCCACCGAGCACGTTCCTGAAACGTTCGCGTCGGCACTGTGGCTTTGCGACAATATCGCGAAGATATTTGGCGCGTTTTTGGACAATTTCTCGGTTACGGAATGGCGCAGTTTTCCTCATGGGCATAGCCTGTTCACACTTTCGAACTCTATCGGCTTGGGTCGAATCTCGGGGCCGGATCATGGGCGGAACGGGCTATTCACGCTTGGCGACTTGCGGATCGAGGGCGGCGAAGCGAAGGCCGCTTCCGGCTTCCCAGCGGTCGCTGCTCACGACCAGCGCGCTGGCCGGCGGCGCGCTCAGGGGCCTTGTCATCGCCTCGGGGGCCGTTTCAGGGGTTGCGCTGATCTCCGCGCCGGCGGACGCGTTCACCTGTGTGAACAGCTCCCTTTTCGACGCCGGCGCGACCGACAACGGCTTCGCCGCCGCCACAGCGTGCGGCCCCTTAGCGAACGCCGACGGCGCGTTCGCCAGCGCTTTCGGTGAGGGCGCCAACGCCAACGGCGACGGAGCGACTGCGACAGGGGCCGGCTCGACGGCCAACGGCGACAGCGCGACTGCGACCGGCGCGAGCAGCATCGCCAACGGCTTCTTGGCCACCGCAACGGGCTCCACCGCCAACGCCAACGGCGCCGTCGCCACCGCGACCGGCGAATCCAGCAACGCCAACGGCCACGGAGCGACTGCGACAGGGGCCTTGAGCAACGCGAATGGCGCCAACGCTACCGCGACAGGCGTCAGCAGCCGCGCCAACGGCGAGAACGCAACGGCGACCGGCGCCGATAGCGTCGCCAACGGCGACGAAGCCAGCGCTTTCGGTGCGGGCGCCAATGCCAACGGCCTCGTCGCCAGCGCCTTCGGCGACGGCGCGAACGCCAACGGCGGGGACGCCAGCGCTTTCGGCGGGGGCGCGACCGCCAACGGCGGCTTCGCCACCTCAACGGGCTTCGCAAGCCACGCCAACGGCGGCAGCGCCACCGCGACCGGCGCCTTCAGCACCGCCGACGGCGATGAGGCCACAGCGACCGGCATCAACAGCAACGCTAATGGCGACAGCGCCACCGCGACCGGCAACGGCTCAACAGCCAATGGCGGTAACGCCACCGCGACCGGCGTCATGAGCGACGCCAACGGCGACAGCGCGACGGCCGCCGGCAAGAGAGCTACCGCCAACGGAGCCAACGCCACCGCGACCGGCGCCTCGAGCAACGCCAACGGAACCTACGCGACCGCGACAGGCTTTGGCGCGGTCGCCAATGGAGATCCCGCCACCGCGACGGGCGCCTTCGCCAACGCCAACGGCGCTAACGCAACCGCGACCGGCGCTTTCAGCACCGCCAACGGAGCCAACGCCACGGCAACCGGCATCAACAGCAACGCCAACGGCGACAGCGCGACGGCCACGGGCAACAGCGCCAACGCCAATGGCGCCTTCGCCACCGCGACGGGCGCCTTCAGCAACGCCAACGGCGCAAACGCCACTGCAGCTGGCGTCAACAGCTTCGCCAACGGCGACGCCGCCACCGCGACCGGCTTCCTCAGCCTTGCGAATGGCGCCAGCGCCACCGCGACCGGCGACGGCGCCGTCGCCAACGGAGACAACGCCACGGCGACCGGCCGTTTCACCGTCGCCAATGGCAACAGCGCCACCGCGACCGGCAACTTCGCCAACGCCAATGGCGACGAGGCCACCGCGACGGGCACGGGCAGCAACGCCAACGGAGCCGACGCCACCGCGACCGGCACTTTCGCCGCCGCCAACGGGGCGAACGCGACCGCGACCGGCGTTTTCGCAGTCGCCAACGGCAACGGCGCCAGCGCTTACGGGCTCGCCGCGAACGCGAACGGCGTCGAGGCGACCGCGACCGGCGAGTTTTCTAGCGCCAACGGCGCCGAAGCGACGGCGACGGGCGCCGAAAGCAGCGCCAACGGCAGTGCCGCTACTGCAACCGGCATCGCCAGTGTCGCCAACGGCGCCAGCGCCACAGCGACGGGGGCCAGCGCCAACGCGAACGGAGCGAACGCGACGGCGGCCGGCACTTTCGCCGCCGCCAACGGCGCCAACGCCACCGCGACGGGGGCCAGCAGCATTGCCAATGGCTCGGACGCGACGGCGACCGGCGACAACAGCAACGCGACCGGAACCTACGCCACGGCCGCGGGCAGCTTCAGCAACGCCAATGGGCTCCTGGCAACGGCGACCGGGTCCGGAGCCAACGCGACCGGCGACGGGGCCACTGCGGCGGGCGGCTTGAGCACGGCGAACGGTTTTGGCGCGACGGCGACCGGCTACTTCAGTGTTGCGAACGGAACATTCGCCACCGCGACCGGGGAAAACAGCACCGCCAATGGCGCGCATGCGACGGCGACGGGCAACCTGTCGAACGCCACAGGCGACAGCGCCAGCGCCTATGGCGAGGCCGCAAACGCCTCCGGGGCCAACGCGACGGCGCTCGGCGCCAATAGCGTCGCCAACGGCGCGACGGCCTCGGCCTTCGGCGCCAACGCCAATGCGACCGGCGCGGGCGCGACGGCCGGCGGCTACAATGCGACCGCCAGCGCAGCGAACGCCACGGCCTATGGCGTCAACTCGAGCGCCGCGGCGGCGGATTCGGTCGCGATCGGCAACGCGTCGTCGGTGGCCGCCACCGCGGGTCCGGGTTCGGTCGCAATTGGCTCGCAGTCCTCGGTCGCCAGCGGCTCCGGCGCGGTGGCGATCGGCCTGCAGCAATCGGCGAGCGGCGACGGCGCGGTCGCGATCGGCGATCCCAATGTCGCGACCGGCACGGGCGCGGTCGCGATCGGCGCCAACAACACGGCGACCGGCAACGGCGCCGTGGCGATCGGCAACGTCAACACCGCGACCGGGGAAGCCGCGGTCGCGATCGGCGAATTTTCCGCCGCCAATGGGACCAGCGCGGTCGCGATCGGCGGTTCCGCCGCCGCCAGCGGCGCGGGCTCATCGGCGTTCGGCTATCTCGCCAACGCGACTGGCACGTACTCGACAGCGATCGGCTACGGCGCGAACGCGAGCGGGGCGAACTCGACCGCGCTCGGCGCGGGAGCTTCGACCGGGGGCTACGCCGGCTCGACTGCGCTCGGCGCGGGAGCGAGAAACACCGCCGCCAACCAGGTCGCGCTCGGGACGACTGCGACGACCTACGTGCTGCCCGGCGTCACGTCGGCGGCGAGTCTGGCGGCGCAAAGCGGAACGACCTATTTCACCACCACTGATTCCTCGGGTCATATCGCGGAGTCGGCCTACGGTCCGCAGAACATCGGTAATCTCTACGCAGGCGTCGCCTCCCTCAACAGCAGTGTTGCGACGCTGAATAACAACATAATCAAGGCCTACGAGGGCTCGGCGGTCGCGATCGCGCTTGGCGGCGGCACGCTGCCGGACAACAAGCGCTACGCGATCTCGGTCAATTGGGGCGGCTATCACGGCACCAACGCCTTCGCCGCGAACGCGCTTCTGCGCATCAACGACAACATTGTCATCAACGGGGGAATCGGCGTAGGTGTCACGAAGGGCGACGTGGGCGGTCGAGCAGGCGTAACTTACGCGTGGTGATGGCAACGATGCGACTGAAGGCATACGCGCTCGCGGCGGGGCTGGCCGCGGGTCTTACTGCGTACGCGGTGTGGAATTCGGCGCTCCTGCAGGAAGCCCAGCCTGCGATCGCGCAGGTCGCACAGGAAACCAGGCCTGAGCTTGCGAAGGTCGCGCAGGAAGCCAAGCCTGAGGTCGCGCAGGAAGCCAAGCCCGAGGTCGCGCAGGAAGCCAAACCTCAGGTGACGCAGGTTGCGCAGCAGGAAGCCAAGCCTGCGGTCGCGCAGGTTGCGCAGCAGGAAGCCAAGCCTGCGGTCGCGCAGGAGCCGAAGCCTGCTCAGATCGACCGCAACGGCGTGATCATTCTCATCCGCTCGTCGCTCATCGCGCTCGATCAGGCCAACAAGACCGGGAACTATACCGTGCTTCGAGACCTCGGCGCGCCGAATTTCCAGGCGACCAACACCGCCGCCCGTCTCGGAGATATTTTCGCCGGGCTGCGCCGCGACAAGGTCGATCTTTCGGGCGTCGCCGCGCTCGATCCCCAGTTGACGCTGCTGCCGCAAATCGAGCCCAACGGCCTCATGCATATGATAGGCTTCTTTCCCTCTGTCCCCGCGCAGGTGAAATTCGAGCTTGCCTACGCGCCGGTTGACGGGCAATGGAAGCTCTTCGGCATCTCCGTCGCGCTTGGCCAGAGCGGACCGGCCGCCCCGCCGGCGCCCCAGGCGGCAGCGCCCCAGGCGGCAGCTCCCGCAGCGGCGCCGGCGGCTGCGGCCGCGGCGAAAAAGCCGAAGCTGAAGGACAAGGAACAACAATAAGAGGCGGGCGGCGAAACCCTTGCCGCGCGCGGCGCCATCGCTGCATTCTCATCCCCACACGAACGGCCGGACTGCCCGGCGCCAACCCGCACCGAGGCCATGCTTCCCGATTCTGCGCTCAAATCCATGAAGGTCATGTTCGCGACCCCCTGCTACATCTCGGCGGTCAGCATGAACTACGTGACCAGCATTTTTGACCTGACCCACCATGCCCAACGCTTCGGGCTCGACCACATCCTGCACATGCATTCGGAAAGCCTGATCACGCGCGGCCGCAACAAGATGGTGATCAAGTTCCTCGAGGACGAGTCGCTGACCCATCTTTTCTGGATCGATTCGGATATCGCGTTCCGGCCGCAGTCGGTCTGCCGGCTCCTGCTGGCGGACCGCGACGTCTGCGCCGCCGTCTATCCGATGAAAAGCTTCAACTGGCCGGAGGGGGGCCTCCCGCAGGGGATGACGCGCAGGGAATTCGAGTTGCGCTTCGGCGAATTTCCATACAATCCGATCGATCACGGCAAAGCGGCCAGCAAGTTTGTCGACCCCGACGGCTTCGTCGAGGTCGCGGAGGCGCCGACCGGCTTCATGTGCATCAAGCGGCACGTGATCTATGACATGATGAAGCGCTACCCCGAGCTCAACTATGTGCCCGACGGCCCGCCGAACCACCCGAAGGCGCACCTGCACTGGCTGTTCTTCGACTGCATGGTCGATCCTGATTCCGGGCGGTATCTGTCGGAGGACTACGCCTTCTGCCGGCGCTGGCGCGACATGGGCGGCAAGGTCTATGTCGACGTCGACACCCCGCTCGAGCATCTCGGCCAGATGGCCTACCACGGAAACCTGTTCGAAAGCCTGCGTGCGCAGGGGCGGTGGTGATCGCGCCGTGGGGCCCCTTCAAATCGCCTCGGCGACCATCTCGATCGCCCCGCAGGGGCATTCGGCGGCGCAGAGGCCGCAACCCTTGCAATAGTCGTAATCGAACTTGAACCGCTTGCCCGGGCCAAGCTTGACGACCGCGTTGTCGGGACAGACGCCGTAGCAATTGTCGCATTCGAAGCAGTTGCCGCAGCTGAGACACCGGCGCGCCTCGTAGAGCGCATTGGTCTCATCAAGCCCGCTGACGACCTCCTCGAAGTTCTCGACCCTGCGCACCGCCTCAAGCACCGGCCGCACCGTCGCTGGCGCGTCCTCGTAATACCAGGTGTTGAGCCGGTCGAAGCTCGCCAGCGCGTGCTTGTGCGGCGGCGTATAGGCGCGGCCGCTGAGGTAACCGTCGACGCAACGCGCCGCCTTCTTGCCGTGGCCGACGGCGACGGTGACGGTGCGCTCCGAGGGCGCCATGTCACCGCCGGCGAATACGCCGCTGCGGCCGGTCATCATGTCCGTCCCGACCTTGACGACGCCGTTCTCGATCACGATGCCCGGAGCGTGCTCGAGCAGCGAAAGGTCGACGTCCTGGCCGAGCGCCAACACCAGCGAGTCGGCTTCGAGCGTCTCGAACTCGCCGGTCGGCTGCGGGAAGCCAGTCTCGTCGAGCTTCATCTTCTCGATCGTCATCGAGCCGCCTTCTACCGACTTGATGGTCGAGAGCCATTTCATCGAGACGCCTTCCTGCAGCGCTTCCTCGAGCTCGAAATCATGCGCCGGCATTTTCTCGCGCGTGCGGCGATAGACGATGATCGCCTCGGAGGCCCCGAGGCGGCGCGCGGTGCGGGCGGCGTCGAGCGCGGTGTTGCCGCCGCCGTAGATCACGACCCTGCGGCCGAGCAGGGGCGGCCCTTCGCCCTCCATCGAGCGCAGGAGGCTCACCGCGTCGAGGATCTTGGCCGCCCCCCCGGCAGGGATATAGGCGCGCCTGGCGATATGCGCGCCAACCGCGAGGAACGAGGCGTCGTAGCGGCCCTCGCGCATGGCGGCCTCGATGTCGTCGACCTTGGAATTGAGGACGAGCTCGACGCCCATCTCGACAATGCGCCCGACCTCGGCGTCGAGCACATCGCGCGGCAGGCGATATTTGGGGATGCCGAAGCGCATCATGCCGCCGGCGAGCGGTCCGGCCTCGCGGATCGTCACGCCGTGGCCGAGGCGGCGGAGATGATAGGCGGCGGAGAGGCCCGCAGGCCCTGCGCCGACGATCAGCACGCGCTTGCCCGTCTCGCTCTTAGGCTTGTCGAAGGCCCAGCCCTTGGCGATCGCGACGTCGCCGAGGAACCGCTCGACCGAATTGATGCCGACCGCCTCGTCGATCTGGGCGCGGTTGCAGGCGGTTTCGCAAGGGTGATAGCAGACGCGCCCCATGACGGCGGGCAGGGGATTGTTTGCGGTCAGCGCGCGCCAGGCGTCCTCGTATTCGCCCGCCTCGGCGTGGCTGAGCCAGCCCTGAATGTCCTCGCCTGCGGGGCAGGCGGCGTTGCATGGCGGCAGGCGGTCGACATATTCCGGCCGCTGTGTGCGCCAGGAGCCGGTGTGGTTGAGCTTGCTCGTGCCAACGTCGAGCGCGATGGCGTAGGGGTGTTTCATCGGACGATGCTCCCCCTCTCCCCTTGCGGGAGAAGGTGGCCCGAAGGGCCGGATGAGGGGTCGGCGCATGAGCGCCGTGGCGCCAGACGTCTAGTTTTGGAGGGTTCGCTTTCGCGCGGACCCCTCACCCCCAACCCCTCTCCCTCAATGGGAGAGGGGGGACACGGCGCGTGTTTGCCGTTTCCCATCACGCCGCCTCCTCCAAAAGCCCGTAATCCTTGATGTGCCGGTCCGCGATTGCCTGGAGTTTCGCTACCCGGGGATCTTCGACGCCGTCGCGGAAGAGATGCGCGAAGCGGCGCTGGAGCTTCAGATATTCAGCGACCGGCGTAGGCCTGCGGATCTTGCGCACACGGGTGACGTAGCCGTTCTCGGCTTCGAAGATCGGATAGAGTCCGGTCTCGATCGCGAGTCTGGCGAGCTTGATCGTGTCCTGCGACGCTGCGCCCCAGCCGAGCGGGCAGGGCACGTTGATCTGGATGTAGCGCGCGCCGCGCAGTCCCATCGCCTTGGTGACCTTGGCCTCGAGATCGTGCAGGTCGGCGACGCTGGCGGTTGCGGCGTAGGGAATTTCGTGCGCCACCGCGATTTTCGGCGTGAACTTGCCCGTGCCGAACACATTGCCCGCCTCCTTGCCCATGGCGGGCGTGGTCGCGGTGCGCGCGGCGGGGGGCGTGGCCGAGGAGCGCTGGACGCCGGTGTTCATGTAGCCTTCGTTGTCGTAGCAGATGTAGAGCACGTCATCGTTGCGCTCGAACATCCCCGAGAGGCAGCCGAAGCCGATGTCAGTAGTGCCGCCGTCGCCCCCTTGCGCGACCACGCGGGTCTCGGCGCGCCCGAGCACCCGCATCGCCGCGGCGACGCCGGTCGCGACCGCCGCCGCGTTGCCGAACAGCGAATGCATCCAGGGTATCTGCCACGAGGTTTCGGGATAGGGCGTCGTGAACACTTCGAGGCAGCCGGTGGCGTTGACGGCGATGAGGTTCCGGTTCGTGGCGCGCATCGCAGCGTCGATCGCGTACCGCGCGCCTAGCGCCTCGCCGCAGCCCTGGCAGGCGCGATGGCCCGAGGTCAGAGAGTTCGAGCGGTCGAGGCTTGCCTGGACGTTGCGCTCGCGCTCGTCGATCAGGCGATTGCCGACGGTCAGCGTGCCCTTCTGGTAGAACTTGAGTTTCTGAACCTCGTTCATGACGTCCGCTCCGCCAGCTTCTCGACCCGCTCTTTTTCGAGCTCCTTGAGGATGCCCTCGGCCGCCGGGCCGACGCGGCGCGTCTTGCCGCGGCGGTGGAGCTCGCGGGCCACGACCTTCTCGTTGAGGTCGAGGAAATGCGGCCCCTCCCAGGGCTGGATCGCCGCCTGGCGGAAGAGCCGGTGCAGCGAGGCCTTGGACGTCGGCCGGCCGCCGAGGCCCACGATCGCCGAATGCATCGCCGGCGGGTCGGGAAGCTCGCGCAGCGCAATCGCAATGTTGCTCGCGAGCGGGCCACCCATGCCGACGTCGACCGCCCGGTCGATGACGACGACGTCGCGCGCCCGCGCGAGCGCCTGGCGCAAGGCGTCGGCCGGGAACGGCCGGAAGGCGATGAGGGTCACAAGGCCGATCGCGACCCCGTCGGCGCGCATCTCGTCGATCACGTCCTTGATCGTGCCGTTGATCGAGCCCATCGCGACGATCAGCGTCTCCGCGCCCTCAACCTCGTAGGTCCTCAAGAGGCCGCCTGCCTGGCGGCCGAAGCGCTGCTCGAACTCGGTCGCGAACTTTTCGATGAGGGTCAGCGCCGTATGCTGCTTGAAATATTGCAGGTACCGCACCTCGGTGAAGGCGTCCGGCCCGACCATGGCGCCGATCGAGATCGGGTCCGCCGGATCGAGGCTCTGCATCGGCTCGTAGGGCGGCAGGAAGGCGTCGACCGCAGCCTGGTCGGGGACGTCGATGCGTTCCACCGCGTGGGTGAGGATGAACCCGTCGACACAAACCATGGTCGGGACCGACAGCTCCTCGGCGAGGCGGAAGGCGACGATATGGAGGTCCGCCGCCTCCTGGTTCGATTCGGCGAAGAGCTGGATCCAGCCCGACTCGCGCAGCGCCATCGCGTCGGAATGATCGTTCCAGATGTTGATCGGCGCGCCGATGGCGCGATTGCCCAGCGTCATCACGATCGGCAGGCCGAGCCCGGCCGCGTTGTAGACGGCCTCCGCCATGAAGAGGAGGCCTTGGCTCGCGGTCGCGGTATAGGCGCGCGCGCCGGCGGCCGAGGCGCCGATCGCGACCGAGAGCGCCGCGAATTCGCTCTCGACATTGATGAACTCGCAATCGTTGAGTTCGCCGGTCCTGACCAGCTCGCCGACGCCCTCGACGATATGGGTCTGCGGCGTGATCGGGTAGGCGCAAACCACTTGCGGCCGGCAGAGCGCGATCGAGCGCGCCATCGCCTTCGAGCCTTCGATCTGGTGCAGCATCGGCCGATCGTCTCCCGTGAACCCTTAAGCTGCGGCGTTGGCCGCGATCAGCGTGTGCGCCGCCTTCGCGGCCTCGACATTGGCCTCGCCGACATTACCGGGAAAGGCGCGGCGGATCGCCTCGAGTACGCTGTTGAGCGACACGACGCCGACCTCGGCGGCGAAGGCGCCGAGCAGCGCCGTATTGGGTGCGGGCCGGTTGATGAACTTCATCGCGAGCTCGGTCGCCGGAACGGTCAGCGCGCGGCCCGCGGGCAGGCGCTTGACGACTTCGTCGAGATGCATCTCCGAGAGGCTGCGCGCGGTGTTGACGATGAGGTAGCCGTCGGGCTTCAGCCCTTCGGTCACGTCGAGCGCCTTGAACAGCGTCGGGTCCTGGACGATCAGCGCGTCCGGATTCTGGATCGGTTCGCGCAGGCGAATTTCCCTGTCCGAGATGCGGCAGAAGGCGACGACCGGCGCGCCGGTGCGCTCCGAGCCGAAGCTCGGAAAGGCCTGCGCGTGCTTACCTTCGAGAAAGGCCGCGACAGACAGCATTTCTGCGGCTGTGACGACCCCCTGGCCGCCGCGGCCGTGAATCCTCACCTCAAACATACGCGTTCCCCTGCGGTGCGATCATCCAGCTTGACCTAAGGCAAAATCGTGAGCCGACTGCGGCGCCAAGTCAATGCGACGGCGGGGCGCGCGACGAGAGGTCGCGGGTGTAACGTGTCGGCGGAGTAGAACGGCGCGCGGCGCCCCGGCGCCGGCGGGGGCAGGCGCCCGAAACCATGCCGTCGGCAGGCCCATTGTCTCAATCTCGCCGGCCTGCAGCGCATCACGCCGGACGACGGCCGGATCGGAGTCATGCTGGCGCTCGCCGAAGACACGTCGCTATCGCTCCTCCTGATCGCGGGAGGATTAGACTTCATAATGCGCTTTTTCGCTTTTTCGGCGCTAATTTTTCCGTGATGGTTGGTAGCGCAATGTCGGCCAGATTTGGCGCCATGACGTATGTCCGGCTCGGACAAGGCCCGCGTTAGCTAAAGTGGGCGGAGGAAACTGCCGGCCGCGCGGTGAGCTGTACGAGGAAGGAAAACCCCATGATCCGTCGCGCCTTCACGATGCGCTTGAAGCCCGGCAAACTCGCCGAATACAAGCATTTTCATGACAACGTCTGGCCGGAGTTGGTAGCCGAGATCGAAAAGAGCGGCATCGCCTCGATGACGATCTTCGAGAACGACCCGGTCCTCTTCCTTTACTCCGAAATCGCGGACGAGGGCGCATGGGACAGACTCTGGCGCACCAAGATTCATGATCGATGGTCCGAAGAGGCGATGAGCCCCCTGATGTTCTTTCGTGACGACGGGATCGTGGACTCGACCAGCATGCGAGAGGTGTTCCACCTCGAGACGAAATCCAACGCGCCCCGATGACGGACCTCGGTGGGAAAGTTGCCGTGGTCACGGGCGCAAGCCGCGGCCTCGGTCAGCGCGCCGCCATTCGGCTCAGCCGCTCGATCCGACCCCCGACAACAATGACGTCGTAGTGGTCCATTACCCTCTCATCAGGGCGTTTTTGTCGCGGGCTTCAGCCCTCACATTTTCGGACGGGTTCCGATCGGGACCGTCGCATTCCAAGCCCGTGATTTGAAGCGCGACGGCCCAACTCCCAATCCTGTTAAGCCGCTTCCGGTGAAGCCGGCGACTGACCAATGGCGTTCACTTCGCGGCGGCTTCGACATTCTCCTTGTTATAGACCGTGAACGGTCCCATCAACACACGCAGGCCTTTGGTGCGGGTCGGGTCCTTGGTGATGGTGAATTCACCCATCCGGCCGGCCTTGAACTTCGCGCCCTCCTCGGCCTTCATGGCGTCGGTGGCGATGAGATAGGCGGTGTAATAGGTGAGGTAGCCGAGGTCGACGAAGCTCCACAAGGCGAACTCCGGCGCGCAGCCGTTCTTGGTGTAGGCGAGCATTTCGCTCGGCAGGCCGAGACCGCTGATCTTCACCTTGTCACACAGTTTCTCGTCCTGCAGCGCTTTGGCG
>JAFAHO010000339.1 GCA_019237205.1 Hyphomicrobiales bacterium | reverse complement strand
CGACCATGCCGACGCGCTGCCGACGGCGCATGGCTTCCAGGAATATTGGGGCTACCTCTACCACCTCGACGCGATGCAGGCGGTGAGCTTCCCCGACATCTTCAAGAATCCGCAGACGCAAGGGATCGCGCCGCCGTGCAAGAACTCACCGGTCCCGGGCCTGCCCGACGTTCCAGGCGCGGTCGACCCGAGAACGACGGCATGCGTCACCCCGCCGCGCCCGATCATCTCGTGCACGTCCTCGGACGGGACGGCCGCCAATCAGACGTGCCACGACGAGGGCCCGCTGCCGCTCGAGCGCTCGAAGACGGTGGATGAGGAAATTTCCGCCAAGGTCGTCGACTACCTCGACCGCAACGATCCGAAGAAGACCGGCAAGCCTTTCTTCGTGTGGTACAATCCGGCCCGCATGCACGTCACGACCGTGCTGCCGGACAAATACCTTGCCATGCTCGGCGAGAGAGGCGGCAAAGACTGGGGAATCAACGAAGCCGGGATGAAGCAGCTCGACGACAACATTGGCTATGTGCTGCAGAAGCTCGACGACATGGGCCAGGCGGATAACACGATTGTCGTCTTCACCACCGACAATGGCGCCGAGTCGATTACCTTCCCTGACGGCGGCGTGACGCCGTTCAAAGGCCAGAAGGGCGAAGCGTGGGAAGGAGGCTATCGCTCTCCGATGGTCGTCCGGTGGCCGGGCCACATCAAGCCGAATACAGTCAAAGACCAGATGTTCGCCGCTCTCGACTGGCTGCCGACGTTCGTCGACATCGCGGGGGGAACCAAGGGCAACGGGCTCAAGCGACAGATCGAGGCCGGCCAGTATCCGGGCATCGTCAAGACGACGCTCGACGGCTTCGACCAGCGCGATTACCTCGAAGGCAAGTCTGACAAGTCGGCGCGCGACGTCTTCTTCTACTTCTCCGGTTAGACGCCGTCGGCAGTCCGCTACAAGAACTGGAAGCTGTACTACAAGGTATCAGCCCCAGGCTCGGCAGGCTGGCTCCAGGACCTTCAGGACTGGCACTTCCCGCTGGTCCAGAACATCAAACGCGATCCCTTCGAGCAGTTCGTTTCGCCGCTTGAGGCCAAGTCGCTCCTCTACTTCGGCGGATCGCTGGCCGCCCCGAGCACGGCGTTCATGTACGACGGGCTCGGCATCATGCCTCTCGGCCAGCAGCTCTGGCTCGAAGAACTCGAATCCTACAAGACGTTCCCGCCGCTGCAGACGCCGGAAACCTACAACCTGGATCAGGTCATCAAGGAGGTGGAGGCCATCAGATCGAGCAGCGCCGTCGGCGACTAGGCGGGAGGTTCGCATACCGTCGTTCGTCCCAGCGGGCGCTCCTTAAGGAGCGCCCAACCTCTTTCCTTCACATGACGCTCCTAACGAGACTAGAATTTGCGCAATAGGCATCGTCCTCAAATGCGTGCGCGCCGGGCAGAGGATGGAGAGGAAGAGCGCTGCGTCGCTGGCCGGGGCGTTCGATTGGCCGGCGCCATGCGCGGTCGGGGGCGATTTCGCAAGTCTCTGAGGAGCAATCGATGGAATATGTCCTCGTCGCCTGCGCGGCGCTTGCCGCAGCAATCCTGACCCCGCGCTACCTGCCGAGCAAACTCGGAGCGACACGGCGACGCGTCGCCGTCGTCGCGTTCCGCACGCTCTTTGCGCTCATCGCCCTGTTCTGCGTCCTGACGACGAGCATCCTGTCGATTCCCGCCAACCAGGTCGGCGTCGAGCGCAGGATCTACGGCTGGTCGAACCTCGCCAACGGCCACATCATCGCGACCCAGGGCGAGACGGGATACCAGGCGCAGATCATTTCGCCGGGAACGTTCCGCTTCTCGCTGTTCGCCAACGTCTTGAACTCGATTGAACGCCTGCCCGTCGTCGTGGTGCCGAACGGCTTCTATGGACGCATCGTCGCCAACGACGGCGCGCCTTTGCCCGGCGGACAGATCATGGCGGATGCGTGGCCTGAGGAAGACTTCCAGAAGTACCTCGATGCGGAATATTTCCTGACGCACGGCGGACAGAAGGGCCTTCAGCTCAGCGTGCTGAAGCCCGGGGTCTATCCGCTGAATCTCGCGCTGTTTCAGATCAAAGTCGGGTACAGCAAGAACGGGCAGTCGCTCGACACCAACGGCGACGTCTTCGACATTCGCGGGCTCACTAAGGAGCCAAAGCCGCTCGACACGTCGCTCACCAATATTCCGGCCGGGTCGGTCGGCGTCGTCCGCTCATCGGTGCAGGCGAACGGAGCCGAATGCAAACCGATCACCGCCAAGACCGAAGAAGGCGGCGTGACGGCCGAACTTGTCCCCCAGGGATGCCGGGGGGTCTGGGCGACGTCGCTGCCGCCGAACGACTACTACCTCAACCGCGATGCCTATGACGTCACCCTGGTTTCGACGCGGGTCACCGCGCGCGAATTCAAGGGCGGCTTCGAGCGCCGCTTCATCGACCTCAAGGTCGATCCCAAGGGGGACTTTGTTCAGACCGAGCGGCTCATGTCGTTTCCGCAACCGCCCGACGCAGCGGACGCAGCCGTCAGCACGAAGATCGAAGGCTGGGAAATCCCCCAGGAGCTGCGCGCGATCGTCCAGATCACGCCTGAGAACGCGCCGATCGTGGTCGCAGCTGTCGGAGGGCAACTCGAAGCCAACCAGCGTATTGTTATTCCATCCATCCGCTCGATCGTGCGCACCGTCTATGGCGGCGAGATCACCCTGCCGCAGATCGACGAAAGGGGCGCAGCCTCGACTGTCACGCGCCAGACCCGCGTTCTCGACACGATCGAGAACAGGACGGTGCTCGAAGAGGCGATCCTCAAGCGGGCGCAAGAAGACGGCCGCCGCGCCGGCGTCGATGTCAAGGGGATCCG
>JAFAHO010000255.1 GCA_019237205.1 Hyphomicrobiales bacterium | reverse complement strand
CTAGATAGACAAAGGCGCCCGACGGTGTGGGGTCGCCATGCCGAGAAGGCGCGGCCGCGAAGCGACCCACGGGATCGCGAGCGTTTCGCGGTTGCCCTCGAATTGGTCGCTCTGCTCTCAAGGACGCGTCTCCGGAAGGCCTCGACCGGCCGCGGCCGCAAGAAATTTCGACCAGGGGTTTCGCCCCTGGACCCCAAGAGGTAAAGAGGTCAAGACTTAAGGGGTAAGCGTCCGGGCGACCCGGAACCCCAGAAAGTCGATCCGGTAGTCTGAGTAGGCCCAGTCGCGGTCCGCGGAGCGGAGGTCGTCTGGGAAGTCGCCCCAGGAACCGCCACGGACGACACGACGACTGCAATCGCCGCTGGTCCATGGCGAACCGTCGGCCGGCGCTCCCCGATAATTTTCGTTCCCGCAATCCTCCGTCCACGCCCGGACGTTGCCGGCCATGTCGTAAAGACCAAAAGCGTTCGCGGGAAATGAGCCGACCGGCGCCGTCTGCTTGCCGTCCCACTGGCTGCCGCAGCCGGCGCAATTGGCCATCGCCTTGCCGTTCAGCTTGAGGCCATCGCCCCAGGGATATGGCGTTTGGGTTCCGGCGCGCGCCGCATATTCGTATTCGGACTCGGAGAGCAGCCGATATGGCTTGCCGGTGAGCTTCGAGAGCCATTTGAGGTAAATCTGCGCGTCGTCCCAATTGACATTGATCACGGGCCGCCGCCCTCGCCCCCACCCCTCGTCGCCGACATTTTTTTTGCAGTCGCCATGGGAAGCGCAGGCGTCCCACTCGTCGAAGGTCAGCGCGAATCTCGCGGCCGCGAACGGCTTGGCGATCGTCACCTCGTGTTGCGGTTGCTCATCGTCGGCGCCTTGACCTGCGGGCGAGCCCATCGTGAAACGCCCCGCCGGCGCGACGATCATCTCCGGGCAGTTCGCGCACTCCTTGAAGGAGTCGCCCGCCTTGAGGGCGCGCTCCTGCGCAATCGTGAGCGCGGTTACGGTCGCCGGCGCATGACTTTCTTCCTTTACCTGCGCCGGCTCGGGCGCGGTCACGCTGGCCTGCGGATGAGTTTCTTCTTTTTCCGCCACCGGCGCGGGGGCGGTCGTTGTCTGCGGTTGCGCCGCCGGCGCAGGGGCGGCCACAGTTGGTGGCGGATGAGTTTCTTCCTTCTTAATCACCGGCGCGGGGGCGGTCACGGCCGTCTGCTGTTGAACCTCTTCCTTCGGCCGGTGTTGGCTCCACCACGCAGCCGCGCCCGCGGCGATCATCGCACCTACGACGCCGGCGATCGCCAGATCGCGCCGCGACGGGCGCCGCGGCGTCGACGTTTGCTCTCGCGTCTCCACCACGCCCGCATCCGCCGCCCGCGCGACTTCGCCGCCCGCGCGAAAACGCGCGTTGACCTCGTCTCGACGTCCCGCGTCTTGCTTGCTCTGGTCAGCTCTGGCGCGCGCTTCGGCCTCGATTCGCCGTCGTTGGCGCTCACCCTCCTCGGCCAGGCGGCGGCGTTGCTCCTCCTCCTCGGCTCGCTTCTTGGCCTCGGCCTCCTCGCGCAGCCTTTCCTCCTCCTCCGCTCGTCGCTTGGCCTCGGCGTCTTGCCGAACTCGCTCCTCTTCCTCGGCGCGCCGCTTGGCGTCAGCCTCCAATTGGCGCCGCTCTTCCGGCGAGAGCCAGGGCTCGCGCAGCGTCTCGACGACATGGCTGCAAAAACGCTCGATCGCCTGCCCGAATTCAGGCGAGGCGACGGCCGCATGGCGGAAGGGACGCCAATCGACATACTGGCGTTTGGCGACGACCGACAGCACCGGATCGCCTCGCCATGCTGCTTCGTCGAGCAAAGCGGGAACCGAGATATAGAGAATCGGGAAGACAAGATCGCCGCGCCCGAGCGCCCGCTCGCGGGCGACGAACGACGCGAATTCGAATTTGCAATAGTCGCTGCCGACCGCGCGCGGCGTCACGATCGGGATGAAGAACACGGACTGCTCGACCGCCCTCGTGATCTCGGCTTCCCAATCCTTTCCCGGAGCGATCGCCTCCTGATCCTGCCACAGGCGAAAGTTTCGCTTGTTGCGCCCGAGCTGCGCCCTAAGTTCGCGCTGGATGGCGTCCCTGAGCGCTGTGAGCGAGCCCCGGAAATCCTCGTCGTCCTCGCGCGAATAGCTGAAGAAGCCGACGACTTCGGGAAGGTCTGCCAGCGACGACATCAAGCGTTCCGGTCACATTGAGTCGACAATACCATACGCGCGGTGCGGATAAAGTCGTGAATCGGCATCGCGATAAGCAAAGTACAGCCGATCGCACGTCTCCCGTCACGTTCGAGTCGAACGCGCGCCATGCCGACGCCAACGCTCATTCCGGGAGCCTCACGGGCGTGTTAGCTTCGGTCGGCCCCCCATAAACGCGAGGCGAGGCATGTCCGCGATCGGGTTGCGTCCTCTCGGCTTGATTCTGGCGTTCCTGCTGCAGACCGCCTTGCTGAACGCGGCGTTGCCTGCGAATCCGGACGAAGCGCCGGCTAGGCCCTCGCTGGCCGGTCAGCTGCTTGTCGCCGCTCCCTCCATGGGCGACCCGCACTTCGAGGGCGCCGTTATCTTGATCGTCCAGCATGGCCCGAGCGGCGCTCTCGGGATCGTCATCAACAGGCCGATCGGCGAGACCTCGATCGCCAGCCTTTTCGAGACGCTTGGCCAAAAGGGCGTCGACGTCCCTGGCGACGTGCGCGTGTTCTCGGGCGGCCCGGTCCAGCCGGAAGTCGGCTTCGTCGTGCACAGCGCCGACTACCGACGCCGGGAGACCGTCGCCATCAACGATCGCCTGTCGATGACATCGAGCCTCGATATTCTGCGGGACATCGGCGCCAAGAAAGGGCCCGCCAAAATCCTTGTGGCCTTCGGCTATACCGGCTGGGGACCGGGCCAGCTCGAACACGAAATCGAAGTCCGCGCCTGGGGGATTGCGGAGGCCGATCCGGCGCTGATCTTCGACGAGGACAGGGACAAAGTCTGGGATGACGCCTGGAAGCATCGCACCCAGAATCTCTGAAAGCCGGAGAGACCGTCAGGCCGCCGCGCTCGGCTTGGGGTTCATCAAAGTGTGATCGGCGACGAGCGCGGGTCATGGGATGAGCCGCAGGCAGCAGGCCGCAAGCGACTTCCGCCAGTCGGGCAATTCAAGCCCGTATACGCGTCTCAGCTTTTCGTTGTCGAGGCGCGAATTGGCCGGACGACGCGCAGGCGTTGGGTAGTCGCCCGTCGTGATGCGCTTGACCCGCGTCGAGCGGCGCCCGCGCGCCGCCGCCTCGGCGAAAATCGCCTCGGCGAAATCGGCCCAAGTCGCCTCGCCCGAGCCGGTCATATGGAAAACGCCACGCAGCGCTGGCGACGATTCCTCGCGCACTCTCGCAGCGACC
>JAFAHO010000038.1 GCA_019237205.1 Hyphomicrobiales bacterium | reverse complement strand
CAACTTCGCCCGCGCCTTCGACGATGTCAGCCGCGAGTAGGGCCGTGTCGCCCGCGCCGCTACCGATGTCCAGCACCCTCATCCCCGGCGCCAGTCCTCCATCGCGAAAAAACTCGCGCGTGAACGGATCGACAAGCTGAGCCTGAGCCGCCAGGCGCTTCAGCTCCCGGTCGGAATGGCCAAGCTCGTATTCGTGAGTGCGTGCGCTCTTACTTCGGCCGGTCATCGGACGCCTCCTCCGACTGCCCTTCTTCTGGATGATCTTGTACCATGCCCGCGATAGCCTGCAAGGGCTGGTCAATGGAGCGAAGGATCAATAGAAATCGAGCTACAATGCCGGACGGAAGGGTGGCGGGCGGTAAGCGGAGGAGGGGACCCAATGGCCGTGATTGTCACGTTATCGGGCCAACAGGTTGATGTGCCCGACGCCGATATCTTCCTGGTCGCTGGGCCCTATCCCGACGATGTGGGCCCCCATACCTACGTCTATGGGCAAGGTCTTGGCGCTCTCATCACCAGCGAGGCTCCGCAACTCCTCGTCGGCCGCCTGCAAACCAGGGCGGACTTCGCGGTTCTGATGCGGCCGAACGGGACGCCGGTATGGATTCATGCGCCGGACGTCACGGCGGTAAGAACGCCGCTTTGGACCGAAGCGCCATACTCGGGGCAAAGGATCGTCAACGCCGTCGCGGCGGTCGGACGGTTTCATCAAGCCGTCCAGGAGACCGTGTCGATTGCGATTGAAATCCTTAATAGTCATAACGGGCGCTTATGACGAACGTCCCGCCGCAGCGGGGGCTTGATTGAGCTCCGGGTAGCGCCGGAAGACGCCGTCTTCGTTGAACGGGATGCGGCGGGGCGAGGCGAGATAGGCGGCGACGTTCGGTCGCGCCGCGACTTGGGCGGCGAGCGAAGCCAGCGCCGGGTAGCGCTTCTCGCTGCCGGCGAACGCCCGCGGGAACGCGTATGCCGTGCCCGCCCAGATCTGGAAGAGCGACAGGTCGACAGTGGTCGCGCCGCCGCCGACCGCGTGCGCCGGACCGGAGGGGTTCTCGTTCAGCACGCGCTCGAAATAGCCGAGATATTTGGGCGCGCGATGTGCCAGGAACGCCGACGTGCGCGCCTTCGCCTCGCGCTTCTGGTCCTCGTAATAGAGGTCTGTCGAAATCGGGTGGTGGGTGTCGTGAACCTCCATGACGAAGTCCGTAATCGTCAGCTGGAGGCCATGTGCGAAGAGGCGCTGAGCCGCGCCTTCAGGCGCGAGGCCGAGCTTCGGTCCGAGATAGGCGAGAATGTTGGCCACATGCGAGACGATGACATCACCGTCGCGCAGGAACGGCGGGGCGAAGGGCGTGAGCGGGGCCGCGCCGCCGCCCAGCATCGCCATCAGCGCCTTGACGCCGCGACCTTTGCCCCGCTCGCGCGCGACGTCGACATAAGGTGCGGCGGCGTCCTCGAGCGCCAGCCGCACGAATTCGCCGCGCCCCTGAATGCCCGGCCAGTAGAAGAGTTCGTAGGGCATCAATGTCTCCGTTGTTGGCGCGCCCTCATCCGGCCGCGCCTTCGGCGCGTCCACCTTCTCCCGCAGGCGGGAGAAGGGATACGCCCCCTCTCCCGTTCACGGGGAGAGGGTTGGGGTGAGGGCGCGCTCAAGTCTTAATGCCGCATGCGGTCGGCGGCTTTGACGAAGCGGCGCGCGTGATCGAGGAGCTCGCCGTCGGTCGGATGGTCCGCGTTCTCGACTCCCTCGACGCGGGTACTGATCGCGGGGTGCTTCTCGGCCAGGAACCGGGCGAAGAAATCCTTCTCCTGCGCCGGACCAACGATGAGGATGGCGCCGGCGTCCGCGATCGCCTTGGCGACATCCTCGAAGAACGGCTTGTTCTCCTCGATCCGGTGGCCCGTGCGCTTCTCCCGCGAATGAATGTCGCGAACGATATGATCCCGGACCACCGTCCTGTCCGCCTCTTCGACATTGAAGTGAAAGATCCGCGCCTGTTTGTGGTCGATCCAGACGACCGCGTGAAAATGACCGGCCATGCCGAGCTCCTGTTGAGCGTTTCAGGTTAGTCCGTGCGGCTGACCGTGTCATGCCCGCGAACGCGGGCATGACAACAGTCGGCGGTCACCCCGCGTGAGCGGTGGGACAATCCCCGGATCAAGTCCGGGGACGGCCCTGACGGGGCGCCGGCTCCGACCGCGCGCCTGGTTGTCGTCGCCTAAGTCCACCCTCCGCCCTTCCTCGCCTTCCTGCGCTGCGCTAAGACCCCCGCCATGCGCGAGAAGGGCGAGGCGGACGGCGGCGCGGCGGCGGCGGCGACCGACAAGGTCGGCGTCTATGGCGTCGGCGAGGACGAGGCCGGCATGCGGCTCGACCGCTGGCTGCGCCGCCGGTTCCCGTCCCTCCCGCAAAGGCATCTCAATAAGATCGTGCGCAAGGGCGAGGTCAGGGTGTCGGGCAAGCGCGCCGAGGTCTCGACGCGTCTCGAGCCCGGCGAGACGATCCGCGTTCCGCCGCTGAAGCTTGCCCCGGCGCCGGCGCCGGCGGTCAGGCGGGCGGCGCCGGAGGACGCAGAGGCGATCCGCGCGATGACCCTCTACGAAGACCGCGACGTCATCGTGCTCAACAAGCCTTATGGCCTTGCCGTTCAGGGTGGTTCGGGAACGAGGCGTCATATCGACGGCATGCTGGAGGCGCTCGCCGACAAGAACGGCGAACGCCCTGTGCTGGTCCATCGGCTCGACCGCGACACGTCCGGCGTGCTGCTGGTCGCGAAGTCGCGAAGGATGGCCGCCGAACTCGGCGCAACCTTCCGCTCGCGCGGAGCGAAGAAGATCTACTGGGCCATGGTCGAGGGCGTGCCGAAGCCGGCGCAGGGCCGGATCTCGATGTTTCTCGCCAAGGGCGAGGGCATGGGAGACGAGCGCGGCGCGCGGGGGCAGGGCAGGGCGGACATCGAGCGGATGCGGGTCGCCAAGCACGGCGACCCCGACGCGCAGCATTCGCTGACCCTCTACGCCGTCGTCGACAAAGTCCCGCCTCGCCTCGCCTGGCTCTCGATGCGCCCGATCACCGGCCGCACCCATCAGCTGCGCGCCCATGCCGAGGCGATCGGCCATCCGATCGTCGGCGATCCGAAATATAACCGCAAAGCCGCCAACGACCCGGCCCGCAACGACCCCTTGCGCGCGGTCCCGCCGGGTATCGAGCCGAAGCTGCATCTCGTCGCGCGGCGGCTCATCCTGCCCCATCCGCGCGGCGGCGTAATCGACGTGACGGCGCCATTGCCGGAGCACATGAGACATAGCTTCGACATGTTCGGCTTCGAGCCGCCGACGCATGATCCGATCGAGGACGCGCCCGATGAGTGAGCCGATCAATCCGATTGGGGGCCGCGTTCATCGACACGCGCGGATGGTAAGCCCGCGCGTCGAACCCCGCAAACAGCGCCTTCCTATTCGGCCATCAAACCCGACGCCATCAGGCGCGGGCGCGTGTGGAGAGCGCCTTTCGACCACGCGCGTAGCCCGCCACGCCGACGACCGCGAAGCCGACCAGCAATAGCGTCCATTCCGCGGGTTCGGGGACGACGGCCGTCAGGCTCCAGCTGACGAGCTGCTGGGTGGCGAGCGGGCCGCTGCTGACGTCGCAGTCGACCCCGGTCACGCGGCACTCTGCATAGCCGTCTAGGCTCGGCGGAAACGAGTTCAAGGGGCCATTCGTAAGGCCCCAGGCGCCGAAGTAGATGTTGTAGTCGCTTCCGCCCGACGCAAAAGCGAGCCCGGCAAAATCGAGATTGGGGCTCGTCGGGTAGACGACATTGTCGTTGTCGGCGAAGCCCGCAACCGGAACCAGGCTCGTGATCGTCTGGCCGTTCCGCACGCCGCTGATCGAAGTCGCGAGATAGCCGGGCGAATTGTTGCACTGGGGACAGGTATCGAATGGCCCGGTCGGAGTGTTGCCGGTCACGATCGTGCCGGACGCCGATATGCCGTCCGTGGTCGTGTAGGAAAAGTGGTAGGTATGAGCGGATGCTACGTTAGAGACCAACCCCGCCGCGACCGCGAACGCCAGAAAAGCGTTCCTCCGAGGAAAGCTCAGCATGGCCGTTTCCCTCTCCCAAAAGCGTTCCGCTACGGAACCACACAACCATGCGGTTGTCAACGCGTCTGGGCGGGATGCGCCGCCGGCGAGCCGGAGCGTTTAAAGGGGAAGGAAAGAAAGGTTAAGGCTCATGGATCCGATGCGGGCGGCGCAGGCTCACATGCGCCAGCCGATCTTCCGGCGCTTCTACAACGAGATCGAGGTGCGGGAGGCCGGCGGGCGCCATCAGCTCATGCTCGACGGGCGCGCCGCGCGGACGCCCGGCAAGAACCGGCTCGCCGCTTCGAGCCGGCCGCTGATGGAGCGCATCGCCGAAGAGTGGGCTCGGCAGGGCGAGACGCTCGATCCCGCCGACATGCCGCTGACAAGGCTCCTCAACTCCGCCATCGACGGGGTAAGCCGGGCGATGGACGAGACGCGCGCGGACATCGCCCGCTACGCCGGCTCGGACTTGCTCTGCTATCGGGCGGAGGCGCCCGAGACGCTGGCCGAGCGCCAGGGCCGCGCTTTCGATCCCGTTCTCGCCTGGGCGGCTGAGGCGCTGGGCGCGCGGTTCAATCTGGCGGCCGGCGTCCTCCATGTCGCCCAGCCGCCCGACGCGCTGGCCGCAGTGCGCTCGGCGATTGACGCCTTCGATGACCCCGCGGCGCTCGCCGCGCTCAGCGTGATCACGAGCCTCACCGGCTCCGCGCTGTTGGCGCTAGCCGTCGCGCGGGGCTTCCTCACGCCTGAAGAGGCGTGGGCGGCCGCGCATGTGGACGAGGACTTCCAGAACGAACGCTGGGGCGTCGACGAGGAGGCGATGTCGCGGCGGGCGGCGCGGTGGCGTGAGATGGAGGCGGCGGCCGAGGCGCTCGCGGCGACGAGGGCGGCGTAGCCTCGATATTCGGGACTTCAATGCATGAGCTCGAGCAACCCGACCTTGAGCCGGCTCCTCGCATCCGGAAAGGAGGCTGAGGCGTTAGAACTCGGCGAGAGGGTCGTCAAACTGTTCAGGCCTTCGGCGCCCAAGGACGCGTTATGAGCCGCGCGGCCGGGCCGTCCTTCGCCGAAGCGATCCGAACGGCGTCCGAAATGGCGCCATCGTATCTCGAGGCGATGGCGCTTCTGCACCTGCGCGCACGCCCGCCTCGGGGTCCAGTTCGTGAAGGGCCATAGTGGCAGTGACGGGAGAAGGCCGTACTCGGCCGATCTGCGCCGGGGGCGACGCCGCCCATGTCGACGAGGATTTTCGGAAACGAACTCTTGGGGGCAGACGGAGCGAAAACGGCGCGCCGCGGCCGATGAAGATGGGCACGACAGTTTCGCCTTGGCGCTACGAGGAAATGCGACCTGCTCCGCGGCGTTAGCCGGAACGGAGCGCCCGGCGCCGGCGCTGCCACGCCATTGCCGAGGCGCAGGCGCGGCTCGAACGTTTGGCGCAGAGAGGAAGCGGGACAAGCAATACGCCATAGGGTCTTTGCGTGCTCCCGAATTGCGTATAAATGCAGCGGCTTTCGAAAGGGCGGGACATGACCGGCAGCCCGCAGCAGCTTGAAGTGCTCCGCCAGTACGCAATCGGCCTGCTTGGCACGCGGCAGGCTATTGAGCGCGCGGGCCTGGATGACTTCGCCGACCTCATGATCGCTCTGGCGGAGAACGATCTCGATCTCCCGAAGCCCGCCGACACGCCGAAGCGTCGCGCCAATGTCGAACTTGCGCGAGCTCTTCTTCAGCCGCGCTTGCGTCATCATGCCGGTTGAAGTCACACTTATTGTTACCGATGTGCCCCCGCTGATTACCCTGGCGGCTGCGCAATGCCTCGACTACCTGCTTTACCCGGAACTTCCCGTTATCGTCCCGGACGCCGTTTTTTACGAAGCGACCCGCCAGATCGATAAGTTGGGCGCGCAAGAGATTCTCGACTGGCGCCGCGCGAACAGCCTCCGGGTGCGGGTGGAGCCGACCGAAGCGCTCAAGAATGAATTCGAGCGCCTCGCGCGCCAGGGAGGTCGTATGACGAAGGACTTGGGCGAACGGGCCGCGGTCGAGACTATCCGCAATCACCCCCTGGCGGAGGATGAACGCGCGATTCTCCTGAGCGACGATCGAGATGTCGATCGCATTGTCGTCATCGATCCGGAGAAGATCATCCTTCTCACCACCTGGGATTATTTGCGCCAACTCGAGGAAGCGCAGCGCATTCAGTCGGCGGATGCGGTCTTCGCGGCCGCCCGGGAGAGGGGTCGCAATC
Source organism: Hyphomicrobiales bacterium (assembly GCA_019237205.1). Taxonomy (GTDB): domain Bacteria; phylum Pseudomonadota; class Alphaproteobacteria; order Rhizobiales; family Beijerinckiaceae; genus Roseiarcus. The sequence continues at coordinate 1,874 of JAFAHO010000038.1, read as the reverse complement.
CTCCATCTCATGAGCTGTGGAGCCAGCATGACCCTGAAATCCGTGACGCCGTGCGCGCGGTCATCGAACGGGCGCATCGGGATTCGCCGAAACGATAGCTGTAAAGCACAGCCGCAGGCGCCGGCGCCGCGGAGGCGTTCCGAGCCGCCATCGCCATTGCCCGGCGGCAAGGCTCGCGCAGCTTCGGCCTGCGCGCCTCCCCCTCGCTCGCCAAGCTCTACCAAACGACCGCCCGCCTCGCCGACGCCCAGGCCGTCCTCGCGCCCGCCCTCGAAGGCTTTGCGGGCGATCGGCGCGTTTGCTCCGCGGGGACATGCAAGCGGAGCTCTGCATCCGCGATCCCGCGCCGGACTGCTCCGAATGATAAACCGGCCGAAAGGATCCGGCGAGTCCCGTTCGCGAGGCGGACCTATAGTCACAATCACAGACACACTATTGGGCTCCAGCCGGCATATTCACTAGCCTTAGACTAGCTTCACCTTCGAGGTGGGGGCGGCCTATTGGGTCAATGCGGCGAAAGAACCGCATTCGCTTCCGCGAACTTGTCGACCGAGGCGCTGTCGCTGATGCACTTCGGTGCAGGCTCGAGGGATGTGGTCGTCACTTGCCGCGATGGATTCGCCGATTGGCAGCCTTTGGCTGGGAGCGATGTTTGGTCCGGGGCGGGACGCCGAATGACGCAATCACCGCTTTGCTCGTTCGCACGAGATTCGCACTCGGGCCTTCGGTTCCGACGCTGCGGCGACTCACTCGTGCGCCTTCAATCAGGAGAACCAGCGCATCGGCGAGCAGCTCCGGTCGCGACGCGCCCGCGGCTCCGCAAAGTCTTGCCAGGCGGTCGCGCTGGCGGACCTTGAATTCTTCGATCACCCTGAGCCCAGGGTGGCCCTCTTCAGTCAGCTCCACCGCGGCGTTCGCAAGATCGCAGCCACGCTCGTCCTCCGCGATAAATTTCGCAGCCTTATCGACAAAACCGTAAAGTTGGCCGATTGGATCTCCGGGGCTGGCGGCTTCGATCTCCGTCCATACCTCGTCGGACTTCCTTCCCTTATAATTCAGATACTCGAGAATAAGCTCGTCCTTCGAACCGAAGTGGCGATAGAGCGTCATCTTATTGGTGCCTGCCGCCTCGGCGATGGCGTCGACACCAACGCCGCGAATGCCGCGGCGATGGAACAAATCCTGCGCGCACACGAAGATCCGCTCGCGAGGCCGCTGCACGCCAGGCTCCACTGCCAAGGCGACCGCCTCCGGCTCTGATTTTTCTTTCGTCATGGGCCTTGACTGAACTGTTACCGACCGGTATCAATGCTGTTACCGATCGGTAACAAACCTCGCGCGGGAAGTCAACGTAAGCGTTGACCAAAGGCCCGCCGGATGTGTGGTCGCCAAATCAAAAAGGCAACGCCATGTCGCTACACCACGGTCCGACTATCGACGAGCTTCTGGCGGATTCGCTGATCCAAACAGTCATGCGCGCTGACCAGGTCGAACCCCAGGCGCTCAGAGCGCTGTTGAATGGCGCCGCCAGCCGCATCACCGCCAGGCGCCGGGAGCGCGCTGCCGAGCGTGGCGGCGTCCTCTTTGTCAGGTCGCCAAGCGAACGACGAGGCCCGGAACCGGATGCGCCGCTCGCCGTTCGCAGGTCGCCAAGCGTGCGTGGCCAGGATTGCAAGTCGGCGCTTTGCTGCTAGATGACGGCCCTATCGATACTCGAACTTGCCCGGGTCGCCGAGAACACGGACGCCCGAGGCGCGCTCGACAACGCGCGCGATCTCGCGGCCCATGCGGAGCAATGGGGCTATCGCCGCATCTGGGTGGCGGAGCATCACAATATGCCGGGCATCGCCAGCGCCGCGACGTCGATTGTGCTG
>JAFAHO010000168.1 GCA_019237205.1 Hyphomicrobiales bacterium | reverse complement strand
CGCCTTGCGAGCCCCTTGTCAAAAGCTTGAGGATTGTCGTGGATCGCTTTGATATCGTGCATCAATCACCTGAGAACGGCCTCGCGGCGGCGCAGCATCCAGTCGCCGAAAACATTGAGGGCGAGGCCTGCCATTACCAGGATGGCGCCGAAAAGCTCAATCAGCGGCGCCGGCTCGCCGAACACAACCGAAGCGGCGACCATGCCGACGACCGGCACGAGCAGCGCGAAAGGCGCGACGGTCGCGGCTGAATAATGCATAAGCAGCCGCGCCCATAGGCCAAAGCCGAACACCGTCCCGGCGTAGGCGACAACCAGCACGCTGACGATTAGCCTCCAACTTGGATGCGCGAGCCCCAACAGCGGCCCGGGGCCATCGACGGCGAGCGAGAGGACGAGCAGCGGCAGCGGCGCTGCGAGGCTCGACCACACGGTGAAAGCGAGCATGTCGACTTTGCCGGCAGTCTTGGCCAGCACGTTGGCGGAGCCCCAGAAGAACGACGCCAGCACGACGAGCAGGAAAGGCCAAAGCGTGGCGCCAGCGAGGCGCGCCGAGCCGATGACCGCGAGTCCGGCGAAGGCGACCAGCCCGCCGACGACCTGCGTCCGTCGCGGCCGTTCGCTCAAGAAGAGCCAGGCCAGCGCGACGGTGAAGAACGCCTGCGCCTGGACGACGAGCGAGGCGAGGCCGACCGGGAAGCCTTTATGGATGGCGATGAACAGAAAGCCGAACTGCCCGACGCCAAGCAGGAGGCCGTAGGCCGCTGTCTTCCAGGCCGGCGCCTTCGGCGGGGCTATGAAAAAGACGAACGGGAACGCGGCGAAAATGAACCTGAGCGCCGACAGCATGAGCGGCGAGGTCTCGCCGACGCCGACCTTGATCGCGATGAAGGTGAGGCCCCAGACGACCGCGACGCTGACGGCGGCCAGAATGTCGCGCGGGCTCATGCGGCGAGCCTGGCGAGGCGGATGAGCTTCGAACGCGACGCGATCGCTTGCATGGCTTGCCTTGTCGACGGCTCGCCGTTTTAAGGCGCCGCCGGAAAAATGGGGCTCGACCGGGAGACCCGCTGACGGCGTTCCGCCAACCTGATAGAGTCACCCCATGAGCACCGAGCCCGAAAGCCTTATTCTCCAGATTCTGCGCCAGATGCGCGCCGAGGCCGTCACCAAGACCGACCTCGAGGCGTTGCGCACGGACTTGCGTGCGGAACTGGCCAGCAAGTCCGAACTTGGCTCGCTACGCTCGGAGCTGAAATCCGACATCCGCTCCTTGCGCGCCGATGTCGCCTCCGACCTGCTCACGGTGCGCAAGGAGTTGACCGAGCAGATCGTCGGGCTGAGGCGCGCGGTGGTCGACTATCACACTTCGGTCGTCGGTCACGGCGTCCTCATCAGCGATCTCGAAGCCAGGGTGCGCCGGGTCGAGCAGCACCTCAACCTCCCCTCGCTGACCGCCGGCTGAACCTTACGTCCCCGAGCTGGCCTGCGCCGCCGCGGCGTCGCGCCGCTTCTCGACCATGCGCACGGCGAACACCGCGCCTTCATAGAGGGCGAGCATCGGCAGCGCCAGCGAGCTCATGCTGATGAGGTCGGGCGGCGTCAGGATGGCGGCGATGCCGACCACCGCCACGATCGCATAGCGCCGCATCCTGACGAGGTAGGCCGAATCGACGATGCCGACCTGGCCGAGCAGCGTCAGGATCACCGGGAGCTGGAAAGCGATGCCGAAAGCGAAGATGAGCGTCATGATCAGCGACAGGTATTCGCTGACCTTCGGCAGAAGCTCGATGGTCGCCTCGCCCGGCTGGTTGACCTGCTGCAGCGACACCGAGAAGCGGATGAGGAGCGGCATCACGACGAAATAGACGAGCAGCGCGCCAAGCAGGAAAAAGATCGGGGTCGCGATCAGATAGGGCCGAAAGGCCTGACGCTCGTTTTTGTAGAGGCCGGGGGCAACGAACTTGTAGATCTGGACAGCGATGACCGGGAAGGCGATCACCCCCGCCCCGAACATGCTGAGCCGGACATTGGTGTAGAACTGCTCGAGGAAATGGGTCGCGATCAGCGTCGCCTTTTCCGCTCCCACCACCCGGACATAGGGCTCGGTCAGGATGTTGTAGATCGTGCGCGAGAAGTAGAAGCAGACGAGAAAGGCGGCGAAGAACGCATATAACGACCGGATGAGCCGGGCCCTCAGCTCGATCAGATGGTCCATCAACGGCGCCTTGGTGGCGTCGATGTCCTCCTGGCTCATTCCGCAGCGCTTTGCTTGGCGGCTGGCGCCTCGGCTTCGGCAGGCGTCTCACGAGGCGCCGGCGACGGCGGGGCCGGCGCAGCGGCCTTCGGATCGAAGGAGGCTTCGACCTTCGCCTTTTCGTTGAGCGCTTCGAGCTCCCTGCGGACGTCATCCAGGCCCGACTCGATCTCGGCGGCTGCTTCTTGCGATGGCAGTTCCGCATCGGGAGGGTTCAGCGCTACTGTCGACGTTCCGATATCGACCGGACGCTCGACGGCCTTCATCACGTCGTCGCGGATCATCGTGGCGGGATCGAAGGATGTTTCGATTTTTGCCTTTTCGTTCAGCGCCTCGAGCTCCTTGCGGACGCTTTCGAGATCGGCCTCGCGCATCGCGTCCATGAACTGGCCCTGGAATTCGGCCGCCATGCGCCGCATCTTGCCGACGACCTGTCCGACCGTGCGCATCACCCGCGGCAAATCCTTCGGCGGGATCACCGCCAGCGCGACGATCGCCACAACCATCAGCTTGCCAAAGTCGAAATCGAACATCGCGGAGATCGGTCCGGCCAAACGTCAGGGATACGCAGCAGGCGTTCCCCGTTCGAACGTGAGGGCGACGCGCTCAGCCGACCTTGTGCACGTCGTTCGCGTCGACGCCGACGCGATTCTCGATGGTGCGCGGAGCGCTGGTGGCGACCGTCGACGCCGGTTTCTCCTCGTCGTCGTCGGCCATGCCTTTCTTGAACGATTTCACCCCCTTGGCGACGTCGCCCATGATGTCGGAGATCTTGCCCTTGCCGCCGAACAGCAGGAGCGCCACCGCGATGAACAACATCCAATGCCAAATGCTGAAGCTACCCATGGCCGTTTTCCCGATCCTCAAGCGCCGCCCGGCTCGGCCGGCGGCGCATTCCTCTTTGGCGGCAAACCTAAGCGCGGGGGGCAGTAAAAACAAGCTGGCGTTGGGGCGAACACGCGCGGGAGCGGGAAGAATCCGGCCCGTGCGTCCGGATTGCGCGGCGCGCGCGTCGGGGTAGAACGATCGCCAAGCCCGCGAAACTCGAGGATTGTCCCAACCATGAGCCAAACCGCCAAACGCCTCGCCGAACTCGGCGTCGTGCTGCCGAAGGCCGCCGCGCCGGTCGCCAACTACGCGCCTTTCGTCCGGACGAGCGGCATGGCGCCCAGCGCCCTGCCCCAACTCTGGGTCTCAGGCCAGCTTCCGCTGGGCCCGGACGGAAAGCTCGACGAGCGTCACAAGGGCAAGCTCGGGCCGGAATCGTCCGCCGATGTGGCGCGCGAGGCGGCGGAGCGCTGCGCGATCAACATCCTCGCCCAGGCGCAGGCGGCGCTCGGCGATCTCGACAAGATCGTGCGGGTCATCAGGCTCGGCGGCTTCTTCAACGTCGCCTCGAGCTTCGACGCGCTGCCGCAGGCGATGAACGGCGCCTCCGACCTCATGGCCCATGTCTTAGGCGAGCGCGGCCGCCATGCGCGCACCACCGTCGGCGTCGCGCATCTGCCCATGAATGCTCTGGCCGAAGTGGAAGCGGTGTTCGAGATCTCGTTTTGAGGGCGCTCAACGCTCCGGCCTGGCTGACCGAGCGTCCGATCGCCCATCGCGGCCTGCACGACGCCGCAAGCGGCGTCATCGAGAACACGCTTCAAGCCGCCGAGGCCGCGATCGCGGGCGGGTTCGCCATCGAATGCGACATCCAGATCAGCGAGGACGGGGAGGTCTTCGTCTTTCACGACGATACGCTCGATCGGCTCACCGACGCAAAGGGCGCGCTGATCGAGATGAGCGCCGCGACGATCCGAAAGGCGCGGTTTGTGGCGCCCAGCGGCGTGAGCGCCCCCGCCCCCCTCGTGGGGGCGGGTCGGGATGGGGGGTCGCGCCGCCTCGACATCACGGAATCCACCCCCGCGGCGCACACAAGACTACGGTCGGAGGATAGCCCGACCCCCCACCCTAACGCGCCCCCGCAAGGGGGGCGGGGATTGGCTGCGCCCTTCATCCCCACCTTCGCCGAGTTTCTCGCGCTTGTCGCCGGCCGCACGCCGATCATCTGCGAGCTCAAGAGCCGGTTCGGCGGCGACTGGCGCATCGCCGACCGCGCCGCCGCGCTCGCCTTAGCCTACGAAGGCCGGCTGGCGCTTGAGAGCTTCGATCCCGACCTCGTCGCCTACCTACGGCTGCGCCGCCCGCTCGGGGGTTCCGGGCGCCCCTGCCCGATCGGCGTCGTGGCGCAGGCGTCCTACGACGATCCGGCCTGGGATGTTTTGACGCCTGAGCAGAAATGCGACTGGACCACGTTCGAACATTTCGACCGGCTGATGCCAGACTTTCTGTCCTGGCGCGTCGACGACCTGCCGCATAAAGTGCCGTTCCTGATGAAGGAGCTTAACGGGGCGCCCGTCATGGCCTGGACGGTGCGGAACGCCGCGCAGCGCGAAGCCGCGCGCAAATGGGCCGACCAGATCGTGTTCGAGGGCGAGGGGCGGCCGTGAGGCCCTCTTGCTGCGGCGCCCGCCCTTGCGGCGCTGCAGCATAGCCCCTATGTCGAGTTCGCCGATCAATTAAGGCAAGGAAAACCCCGACATGCCGACGCTGCTTGATCCGATCGCGATTGGCGATCTTCGCCTGCCCAACCGCATCCTCATGGCGCCGCTGACCCGCAATCGCTCGACGGGCGCGGGCCGCGTGCCGAACGCGCTTATGCGCCACTATTACGTTCAGCGCGCCTCTGCGGGCATGATCGTCTCCGAGGCCACGTCGGTGACGCCGATGGGCGTCGGCTATCCGCATACGCCCGGCATCTGGTCGCAGGAACAGGTCGACGGCTGGCGCGCGATCACCGAGGCCGTGCACAAGGCGGGCGGCAGGATGCTCCTTCAGCTGTGGCATGTGGGACGCATCTCCGACCCCAGCTACCACGATGGCGCGCTCCCGGTGGCGCCGAGCGCCGTTGCGCCGAAGGGCCATGTGAGCCTGTTGCGTCCCGAGCGCCCCTATGTCGTCCCGAGGGCGCTCGCGACCGGGGAATTGCCTGCGGTCGTCGAGGCCTATCGCAAGGGCGCCGAGAACGCCAAGGCGGCAGGCTTCGACGGCGTCGAGATTCACGGCGCGAACGGCTACCTTCTCGACCAGTTCCTGCAGGACGGCAGCAACAAGCGAACCGACCGCTACGGCGGTTCGATCGAGAACCGCGCGCGCCTGATGCTCGAAGTGACGGACGCGGTCATCTCGGTGTGGGGCGCGGGCCGCGTCGGCATGCATCTCGCCCCACGCGGCGATGCGCATGACATGGGCGATTCCGATCTTCCGGCGACGTTCGGCTACGTCGCCAGCGAGCTTGGCAAGCGAAAAATCGCGTTCCTCTGCGCGCGCGAGTCGCTGACCGGGTCCCGGCTCGGCCCTGCGCTCAAAAAGGCGTTCGGCGGCGTCTATGTCGCCAATGAGGGTTTCACGCCCGAGACCGCAGCGGCGACGCTGGCCGCGGGCGAAGCGGACGCCATCGCTTTCGGCAAGCTCTTCATCGCCAACCCCGACCTGCCGCGCCGCATTGCGCTCAGCGCCCCGCTCAACCGGTGGAACTCGGCGACCTTCTACTCGCAAGGGCCGGAAGGCTACACCGACTATTCTGAACTCGCCGAGGCGGCGGAGTAGAGTCCCCTACCGCCGCCAGAGCGATAGTAACAGCGCGAGCCCGAGCAGGGCGGCGACGCCTTGCCAGAACCTCACCGGGGCGCGTTCAAGGAGAGTCAGGGGCCGGCGGACCGGCGAAGGCGCGCGTGGCGGTCCCGCCTCCATCTCGAGCGCGAATTCCATCACGTCGCGATAGCGCAGAGTCGGATCGCGCGCGATCGCCCGCCCGAGAACGGCCTGCAGCCACGCGGGCAGGTCGGGGCGCAGGGCGGCGATGTCCTTCGGCCGGTCGCGGCGCGGCGGACTGACGGCGTCGACATTGCCATATGGAAATTCGCCGCTGAAAGCGCGGAACATGGTCACGCCCAGGGCATAGATGTCGGTTGCTTCGTTGCCGGGTTCGCCGTCGAACATTTCGGGCGCCATATAGGCCCGGGTGCCCGGAATGTCGGTTGGCGGCGCGTCCTCCAATCCGGGCGCGCGCACGACCCCGAGATCAAGCAGTTTCAACGATCCCCCGCCCTCGAGCATGACATTGTCCGGCTTGATGTCGCGATGAATGACGCCGGCGCGATGAAGCGCCCCCACGCCCCTGGCGAGCCCGATCGCGATCTGGCGCCCTTCCTCGAGGCCGAGCGCGGGACGGCGCGTCAGACGCGTCTCCAGAAGCTCGCCCTGGTAGAGCGGCATGACCGTGTAAAGGCAGGTCTGCCGGCCCGTAGGCAGTTCGATGAGGTGGACAACCCACGGGCTATTGACCCGCGCGCCGACCCACGCTTCGCGCACGAACGCCGCGTGACGAGCCGGCGCTTCGGCGACTTGCGGCTTCGGAAACTTGAGCGCGGCCTCGCCTCCCTCGACCTCGTCCAGAGCGCCGAACAGCCGGCTGTACCGGCCGTCGGAAAGGACCGCCTTGAGCACAAAGCCGTCGACCGTCTCGCCGCTGATCGGCGTCGGGATCAGCGGCAGCCGCATGATTGCGCTGCCGACCTCCGCTGAGTCCGCCGTCGGCAATCCGACGACGTCCAGCACGAGGGCTGTGCAATTGTCGGAGCTGCCGGAATCGAGCGCAGCCGCGACCAGCGCGCGGGCGGTGTCGCCGGGCGAGGAACGTTCGCGCATGGCTTCCGCGATGGCCTCGTCGGTCAGGACGCCATGCACGCCATCGCTGCACAGGAGAAAGCGGTCGTGGAGAGCGACCGGCTGGGCCGCATAGTCGAGCCGCGCCTCGGCCTCGGCGCCGAGCGCCCGCGTAAGCAGGCGGGACCGGCCGGGACCGCCCTCCCGCGAATGATCTTCGGTCAAACAAATCAGACGGTCGCGCCTGAGCCGATAAGCCCTGGTGTCGCCGAGGTGAAGCACGTGAGCGAGCCGGCCGCGCAGCACGAGCGCGGTGAAGGTGCATCCCATTCCCGCCAGTGCAGCATCCCGGCGGCCCAAATCGTGAATCCAAGTGTTGAGCGCATTGACGACCCTGGCCGCCGCGCGGCGCACCTCCATGGTCTCGGGAAGGTCCCAGAAGCCGTCGAGAAAGCCGCGCACCGCGGTCTCGGCGGCGACGCGGCCGCCCTTGGCGCCGCCGACCCCGTCGGCGATCGCCGCCACCACTTCCTGGCGCGGTTCGGGCAGTTCCGCGCCGATGACCGCGGCGGCGAAATCCTCGTTCTCTTTGCGCGGGCCTTTGTCAGAGCAGAATCCGACGCTGGCCCTCACGCCGACATTGGCATCCGCCATCGCCATCGCTCCTATGCGGCCTCACGTGGGTCGTGGAGGAATCGTAATTCGCCGCTCGGGGTTTAGGGCGCGGACTCGCTAACACACAACCAGAGACGACGGAGTTGGCCACACGCTTGTCCGACTCTTTGGCCCTAAGTGGGACATCAACCAGCAGACCGGGCAGCCAAAACCGGCTGAATCGGTCGAAAGGGATCCATGTCCCCACACTGGAGTGAGTGCTGGGTGCACGCACCCGCCCGGGTATGGCGGTAAGGCTGCCCAGTTCGTCTATGCAGGCGCCTTCTTCTGCACATCGACGATCCTGGCGGTCAGCCGTTTCTGAGCTGGTCTAGCATTCTAAAGACTTCGGCAATAGCGTTCGCGCAGCCTCAGCAGCCGAGTGACCTTCATGTCATCCGCGACGCCTGTGTCGAGTGTAGAATTCCTC
>JAFAHO010000446.1 GCA_019237205.1 Hyphomicrobiales bacterium | reverse complement strand
GCGTTGCAGGAGATCGTGGCGGCCGAGGGCGGCAATTTCGAGGTCGCGCCGTGGGACTGGCGTCATTTCACCGAGAAGCGGCGCAAGGCCGAGTTCGACTTCGACGAGGGCGAAATCAAGCCCTATCTGCAGCTCGACCGGCTGATCGAGGCGGCGTTCTATGCGGCGGGCCGCCTCTTCGGACTGAGCTTCGCCGAGCGCTTCGACATCAAGCTCTACCATCCCGACGCGCGCGCGTGGACAGTCACGGGGCGCGATGGCGCGCCCATCGCGCTCTTCATCGGCGATTATTTCGCGAGGGCCCCGAAGCGCAGCGGCGCCTGGATGAGCCAGTTCCGCGGGCAGCAGAAGCTCGACGGCCCGCAGCTGCCGATCGTGGTCAATGTGATGAATTTCGCCAAGGGCGGCGAGGGCGGGCCGAGCCTCCTGAGTTTCGACGATGCGCGCACCCTTTTTCACGAATTCGGCCATGCCCTCCATGGGATGCTGTCCGATGTGACCTATCCGCTGATCTCCGGCACGCATGTCCCCGGCGACTTCGTCGAGTTTCCCTCGCAGATCTATGAGAACTGGATGGAGCAGCCTGAAATGCTGCGCCGCTTCGCGCTCCACTACAAAACCGGCGAGCCGATGCCGGAGGCGCTTCTCGACAAGCTCCTCAGCGCGCGCCGGTTCAACCAGGGCTTCGCCACCGTCGAATATGCGGCCTCCGCGCTGGTCGACCTCAAGCTCCATCTCGACCCGGCGCCCGACGCGATCGACGTCGTCGCTTTCGAGCGGCGGGAGCTTGCCCGGATCGGCATGCCGGACGCGATCGCCATGCGCCATCGCACCCCGCATTTCCAGCACATCTTTTCGCACGGCTATTCGGCGGCCTATTACTCGTATCTCTGGTCGGAAGTTCTCGACGCCGACGGCTTCGAGGCCTTCGAGGAGAGCGGGGACATCTTCAATCCCGCCGTGGCGCAGCGGCTGCGCGATTTCGTCTACGCCGCCGGCGGCAGCCGCGACTATGAAGCGGCCTATGAGAGCTTTCGCGGCCGTCCGCCCTCGCCGCGCGCGCTCTTTCGCAAGCGCGGTCTCGAAGGCTGAGGCGAGCGTTAAGTCGGTTCTTCGGCAAAATAAAGGGTTATGCCGCCGGCGAACCGGGCGGGCGCCGCGGGCGTCTTTTTGCGCTCGATCAACAGGAAAGAGGGCGGTGCGCGGCAGAATGGCCTCGATCGCGGGGCGCCGTGCTGGCGCGCGCGCCGGAAGGGCGCGATAGTGTGGTGGGAAACGCTGAACGGCCCCAATTCGAGGGCCCGGGGAAAGCTCGAGGAGAGAGCATCGATGGCCGCGTCAAGCAACGCCGCGCTGCGGAAGGTCACATTGAACGCCGCGCGTTCGAGAGAGTTTCCGGAGGGGTCGATCCGGCACGGCTATGACTTCATCGCGCCGCTGACCCCCGAAGGCCGCATCGACCTCGAAGCCTGGAAGGCGCATCGCGGCGAATGTTTCGCCCACCGGTTCTGGGCCGGCGAGCCGACGATGCAGGGTCTCCTCGTCCATCGCGCCGGCGGCCTCGGCGGCTCGACTTGGACGCTCGAATGGATGGGCGCGAGAGGCTCGGGCGCAGTCGACGAAGACGAGGGCTACCGCTTCGCCGACCATCTCTTCAAGGTCGGCGAATATGTGTCGGTGCGCGAGCCGGAGGGCGCGATGCTGACCTTCCGGGTCGTCAGCGTCGGCAAGCCGTAGCGCTCGCTAGCCGCCCTTCTCCATTTCCCGGCGGATGTCGTCTTCCGAGATCGGCGCCCGGAAATAGACGCTCCAGCCGTGGAACGCGACTGCGATTCCCCACCCTAAGAACGGCCAGATCGGCCAGAAATATCCGGCCCCGGTCGAAGCCCAGACCACGACGAGCAGGGCGTTGACAGCGACGAACATCGCCGCATGAATCGCGAAAGCCCGCTTCGCCTTGAGCCGCCTGATGGCGGCCGCCCGTCGCTCGTCCTGGCCGGTCATGCGCATCTCCTTGGGAGGCGGCCTTGTCAGCGCCGCCACGCGTTCAAGGCCGGCGCCCGCGCTCGCGGCGGTCGCGGGCCGGCTTATGCTACGCTCCCCCGGTGGAGGAGGACAGTGACCGAGAGTCGAAAGCTCGCCGCAATCCTCGCTGCGGACGTGGCCGGTTACAGCCGGCTCGCGGGCGCGGACGAGGAGCGGATTCTCGCCCGGCTGAGGGCGCTGCGCAGCGACCTCATCGACCCGACCTTCGCCGTCCACAACGGGCGCGTGGTCAAGCGCACCGGCGACGGCGCTCTTGTCGAGTTCCGCAGCGTGGTCGACGCAGTGCGCTGCGCCATCGAGATCCAGGCGGCCATGATCGAGCGCAACGCAGGCGTGCCGCCTGACCGGCGTATCGAGTTTCGCATCGGAGTCCATCTCGGCGACGTCGTCGAGGAGAGCGACGGCGACCTCATGGGCGAGGGAGTCAATATCGCCGCGCGGATGGAAGGAATCGCGAGGCCCGGCGCGATCTGCATCTCCGAGCAAGCCTACTGGCAGGTGAAGGGGCGGCTCGACATCGTGGCCACGGATCTCGGTCCGACCCAACTCAAGAACATCGCCGAGCCGGTCCGGGTCTATGCGCTCGCTGTCGGCGTTCCTGCGCCGGTTAAGCCTGCGATTGAGCCGCAGCCTCCGGGGCAGAAAGCGCGCCCGCGGCGCGCGCTTCTCGCCGCAGCGATCGTCGCGCTCGCCGGGATCGCGGGCGGGGCCTGGCATTATTTCGTCGCCAATCGGCCCGCCCTTGTCGCCTCGGACGCCCCTGCCCGGCCGGCCGCCCGTCTTTCCATCGTGGCCTTGCCCTTCGCCAATCTTTCCGGCGATCCGGCGCAGGACTACCTCGCCGACGCGCTGACCGACGAGTTGACCACCAGCCTCGCCCGGATCCCGGACAGCTTCGTGATCGCGCGCAATACGGCCTTCACATTCAAGGGCAAGCCGATCGACGCCAAGGCCATCGGCAAAGATTTGGGCGTGCGCTACGTTTTGGAAGGCTCGGTGCAACCGGGCGGCAATCAGGTGAGGGTCAACGCCCAGCTCATCGACGCCGAAAGCGGCGCCCATGTCTGGGCCGAACAATTCGACACGCCCCGCGCCGATTTGCTGCAGACGCAGGACGCGATCGTCATGCATCTGGCGCGCGCGGTGGAAATTCAACTCACCGAGGCCGAGGCCGCCCGTCTCAAGCGGATGCCCGCGGCGAATCCCGACGCGGAGGATCTGGCGCTGCAGTGCACCGCGGCGGTCCGAAAAAGCGGCGCGAGCGGCAAGGAGACGGAAGCGGGTTTTAAGCTCTGCGAACAGGCGCTCGCGCTCGATCCGAACAATCACAGCGCCCTGCTTATTTTATCCCTCGAGTTCTCGCTGCCGGTCCTCAGCAACCGCAGCGCCGACCCCGACGCCGACCTGAAACGCGCCGATGAACTGGTGTCGCGCGCGCTCGCGCTCTATCCGGACAGCCCCTACGGCCACGTCTTCAAGGCCGTCATATTCACCGCCCAATCGCGCCTCGACGACGCGATTGCAGAGTACCAGCGGGCGCTGGCGTTGGAACCCGCCGCCGCCGAAGCCTATGACGGCCTGGGCGTCACCTACGCAAGAATTGGCGACTATGAGAAGAGCCTCGAAGTTCTCGACAAGGCCATTCGGCTGAGCCCGCACGATCCGCTTCTCTATGACTGGTACGCGAACAAGGCGGGCGCCTATTTCGGGCTCAAGGACTACGATCAGGCGATCGAATGGGACCGCCGGGCGATCGCAACCAATCCGAATAAGCAGTCCGAGCACACGATCCTCATCGCGGCGCTCGCCTTGACGGGTCGGGAGGCCGAGGCCCGCGAGGCGCTCCAGCGCTATCTTGCCCTCTTTCCCGACGGAGCCCGAACGATCGCGGCGTTGAAGGCGAGGAAGGCTCAACTCATCAATCCCGACCCGCATTATCTGGAGCTGTGGGACCGAACGATCGAAGGGCTGCGCAAGGCGGGGCTGCCGGAGGAATGAACTAAGGGCAGGTCTGCGAGGCGCCGGAACGGTTTCGCCCCGGGCGGATTTGACTGGCCTCACCGCCTCCCCGCGCCTAATCTTTGCGAATTTCATCAGAACCGGAAGGCGCAAAGCCCGTGGCCGTTTCCTTTCCCCCCGTCCGCCGGCGCGAAGGCCGCCCGAGCGCCGAGGTCGTCGCAGCGCTCAACGCCGATCTCGCCGCCCGCTTCGGCAATCGCTTCACCGCGTCTCAAGCCGTCCGCCAGGCGCATGGGCATACGCTGACCTGGCTCGAGAACGAGCCGCCGGACGCGGTCGTGTTCGCCGAAACCAGAGACGACGTGATCGACCTCGTGAAGCTCTGCGCCCGTCACGATGCGCCGGTCGTGCCCTTCGGCGTCGGCACGTCGCTCGAGGGCCATGTCAACGCGCCGCACGGCGGGGTTTCGCTCGACTGCTCGCGTATGAACGCCGTGCTCGCCGTCAATGGCGAGGATCTGGACTGCGTGGTCGAGCCCGGCGTCACCCGCAAGCAGCTCAACGAGCATCTGCACGACACGGGCCTCTTCTTCCCGATCGATCCGGGCGCCGACGCCTCGATCGGCGGCATGGCGGCGACCCGCGCCTCGGGCACCAACGCCGTGCGCTACGGCACGATGAAGGAGCGCGTGCTGTCGCTCGGCGTCGTCGCCGCCGACGGCTCGTTTGTGCGCACCGGCTCGCGGGCGAAGAAGTCGTCGGCAGGCTACGACCTCACCCATCTCTTCGTCGGCTCGGAGGGCACGCTCGGCGTCATCGTCGAGATCGCGCTCCGGCTTTCCGGCATTCCCGAGGCGATCTCGGCCGGGACCTGCTTCTTTCCCGACGTGCGCTCGGCCTGCGACGCCACCATTGCAACGATCCAGTCCGGCCTGCCGATCGCCCGCGTCGAGCTCGTCGACACGCTTTCGGTGCGCGCCTTCAATGCCTACGCCAAGCTCGCGCTTCCCGAGCAGCCGATGCTCTTGGTCGAGTTCCACGGAACCCAGAGCAGCGTCGCCGAACAGGTGCGCTGCTTCGGCGAGATCGTCGCCGACAATGGCGGCGGCAATTTCATCTGGGCGACGAAGCCGGAGGATCGCACCAAGCTGTGGCAGGCGCGCCACGACGGTTATTGGGCGCAGATGACGCTCCGCCCCGGCGCGCGGCCCTTCGCTACCGACGCCTGCGTGCCGATCTCGCGTCTCGCCGACTGCGTCGAAGAGACGCTCGCCGACATTGCCGCGAGCGGCCTCGTCGCGCCGATCGTCGGCCACGTCGGCGACGGCAATTTCCATGTGAGCCCGCTCGTCGACATGAGCAACAGCCATGAGATCGACACGGCCGAAGCCTTCGCCTCCCGCCTCGCCCACCGCGCCATCGCCATGGGCGGCACCTGCACCGGCGAACACGGCATCGGCCAGAAGAAGATCGCCTTCATGGAGGACGAGCACGGGGCGCCGGCTCTCGACCTGATGCGCCGCATCAAGGCGGCTTTCGATCCGCAGAACCTCTTCAATCCGGGCAAGGTGTTTGCGGTTTAGGGCAACGGTTCCCGCAGTAGCTCTGCCGGCGCCCGGCTGGTCAGGCCGTCACATTCGGCGGCGAAATTCGCGTTCGGTCTTTGGCGGCTGGGTCGCACGAAACCTCCGGCTTTAGGCGATTGAGGAAAAACATCTCATGCTTGCGTTCGTGTTTGGCTTCGATAGGACCGCGCGGCTCCAGTTCGAAAAGCGCCTTGGCGTGTCCGGCTACCGTATCCGAGACGTTGATCCGGCCGGGCAGACAGTGCGCCTCCATCAACGAGGCTGTGTTCACCGCGTCGCCCCAGACATCGAAAGTGAAGCGCCGGTTGCCGACGACGCCGGATATGACCGGCCCGGTGTGAATGCCGATCCGCAATTCCAGTGACGGCCGTCGCATTTTCTCGCTTCGCGACTTGCAGCGGGCGACCGCCGCTTGCATTTCCAATGCCGCGAGGCAGGCGTCGACCGGATGCGGGCGACCGGTTTCGAGGACGCCGCCGACCGCCATATAGGCGTCGCCGATCGTCCTAAGCTTCTCCAGTCGATGACGGGCTACGATGTCGTCGAACGTGGAGAAGTACTGGTCAAGAAGACCTACGAGCGCCGCAGGCTCCGTTCGTTCGGCGAGCAGCGTAAAGCCTTGAACATCTGCAAATAATACTGTCGCAGAGCGTATGTACCTGGGCTGCACGCGCCCGTTTTTCTTGAGCTCGTCAGCAATTGCGGCGGGCAGAAGGTCCTCGAGCAATTCCTCGGCGCGCGCTTTTTGCGCCGCGACGTCCATGCGCGCCTGATCGAGGCGCCGGATCGTCCGGTCACGCTCGATCAGCTTTCGACGCAACTCCAGGAGGGTCAGAACCTGGCGAGACAGCCGGCGTAACCCTTCCGTTTGTTCGAAGGTGAGCCGACGCGGTTCAAAATCCATAACGCAAAGCGTCCCCAGCGCATATCCCTCGTCGTTGATGAGCGGCACGCCGCAATAGAAACGGCAGTGTGGGTCGCCCAGGACCATCGCGCCGCGATCAAACCGCGGGTCCTGGGTCATGTCCGGCACCACCAACACCTCAGCGCCGCAGATCGTTGTCGAGCACACCGCCGCCCCTCGCGGCGCGTCGGCCATCTGTGGCGGCAGGCCATATTTCGCCTTGAGCCATCGGCGATCGTCGTCGATGAAACTGAT
>JAFAHO010000368.1 GCA_019237205.1 Hyphomicrobiales bacterium | reverse complement strand
CCGGCGGAACGAGGCGCTGATGGTCGCCTTCGGTGCGATGACGGGAGCGAACCTCGGTCGACCGGGCGGTCAGGATCTTGCGTGAACTCGACCGCTATCTTGGGTTTCGGCCGTCCCCCGATCGGCATCTTCGCCCCGAGCCGGCCGTCGAGGACGCCGTCGCGTTCGGCGCGGAGCCCGAAAGTCGCCCGGAAATTCCGGTGCAAGACCTTGAAAAGATTGATTCCGCGCCCGGAATTCTGGCGATCGCGGAGGCGGAGCCCGTCCCGGCGGCATCCCGCTCGCCAGGCTAGCCTGCTACTCGACCGGCGCGGGTTTCACCGGGAAGGGCCCGGGGCCGACCTTGACTGCCGATTTTTCGAGCCGCGGCTTCAGGGCGCCGATCACGCGCTCGGTTTCCGAAAACCAGCCCTGCGGCGCCGGAACGGTCGGCCCGTTGCCGGGGCCAGCGACCATATGGACAATTCTGTAGCCCTTCGCTTTCAGCTCGCTGAGCAGCATCGGGACCATCTCGGCGGTCCAGGGATGATTGTCGTGCATCAAGAGCATGCCCTTGTGGCCGTTCTTCTCGAGACGGCCCATCACCAGCTTGAGCTCCTCCTCCGGGGTCATCTGGATCCAGTCGGAGGCCCAGAGATCGACGCCGAAGATGCCGACATTGTTGGCGGCGAACCAGTCGCGCAAGTCCTGTGTGTCGGCGAAACCGGGAAAGCGGAAGAACGGCGCGTGGAGCTTGAGGTCCTTCAGGTCCTTGGGCTCGCCCTCGGGGAACGTCTGCCCGTACGCAGCCTTCTCGACCGATATCATGCCCCTGAGCACGTCGGCGCGCGCGGCCGCGTCGCCGCCAGGCAGGTAGCGCAAGGTCGGCTGGGGATGCGACCAGGTATGGTGAGCGACCGTGTGACCCTCAAGCACCTCCTGCCGCGCGATCTCCGGCATGCCATCGGCGTTGCGGCCAATGTCGAAGAACGTCGCGCGGACGCATTGGTCGGCGAGCGCCTTGAGGATTGCCGGGGTCGTCGCGGCGGGGCCATCGTCGAAGGTGAGGATCACCTCATGGTCGGCGAGCGGAATGGTCCGCGGATAGGTCTTGAGGCCGACCTCGAGGCCCCCTTGAGTCCCGACCGACACGATTCGCGACGTGCCGAGCTTGTCCGGTCCGCATTCGGCGGCCGCCGCCGCGCCGCCTAGTCCGGCCAACAGTGCGATCAGCGCCCCGGCGATCCGCATTGACAATTCCGGCAAGGTGGGTGAATTCCGCAAGGCGAGTGAAACGGCGCCTTCCTAGCTATCCGCCGCGGGCGGGGTCAAGGGACCCAACGTCAAACGGCGTTAACCGAGCGTTTCCAGGATCGCTCTAAGTTTCGCCGCAAGCCGCAACGGTTGATCGTCCAGCGCGACGGGAGCCGGCGAGCGTTGGCATTGGGTTGGTGATGAACGTCAAGTCGTTTTTTCCT
The DNA here is from genome assembly GCA_019237205.1 of Hyphomicrobiales bacterium. GTDB lineage: Bacteria > Pseudomonadota > Alphaproteobacteria > Rhizobiales > Beijerinckiaceae > Roseiarcus. The sequence continues at coordinate 32,446 of JAFAHO010000368.1, read as the reverse complement.
CGCGCTTTGATGAGCGCTGCGTTCGCGCTCGCCGCGTCGCTGTCGGGTTGCGGCGGTGGCGGCGGCGACCCCTTGGGATTTGTCGACAACAGTTTGCCGCATCCGAGGGACTATCCGATTCACGGCATCGACGTCTCCAAGTTTCAGGGCGACATCGACTGGAATGCGGTCGCGAATAGCGGCGTCAAGTTCGCCTGGATCAAGGCGACGGAGGGCGGCGATCGAGCCGACGAGCGCTTCCAGGCGAACTGGACCGGCGCCAAGGCGGCAAACATTCCGCACGGCGCCTATCATTTCGTCTACTGGTGCCGGCCGCCGCTCGAGGAGATGACCTGGTTTGAGCAGAATGCGCCGGTCGAAAACGACGCCCTGCCGCCGGTGCTCGACGTCGAGGCGACCCCGACGTCGAAGACCTGTCACTTGCATCTCACCCAGGACGGCGCGATCGCCGACATGAAGGTGATGCTGGAGGAGATGGAGCGTCACTACGGCAAGCGGCCGATCATCTATACGACAGTCGATTTTTACGAGGCGATCCTGGCCGACGGCGCCTTCATGGACTATCCGATCTGGGTGCGGTCGACCAAGCACCACCCTTCGGTCAAGTACGGGTCGCGGCCCTGGCATTTCTGGCAATACCAATCCGACGGCTCGATTGCGGGCATCCGGACCCACGTCGACCGCGACGCGTTCTTCGGCACCAGAGATCAGTGGGAGGCCTTCCTCCGCGAGCCGAACGGGCGTAACCCTGGCGCGCCACAGGTTTTCACGCAACAACTCGCTACGGCGCACGCTCAAGCGCCGCGACCCGCCGAGGCGCAGCCGGCCGAGCCTGAACCACTCGAACCCGCAGCGCTTCAAGCCGCGGCGCATGAGCCCGTCGACCGCCAACCCGGCGCGCAACAGGAAAACGATGAACAAGCGAGCGCGCAGCAACCGGACAAGCAGCAGCAATAGCGGCGCCTCTCTTCGGGCGCGCGACGCTCACGCGCTTGTCCAAAATTGCCGGATGCTGCAACAGTCGCTGTTAGGCAACCGGGAGGAGCGCCATGACCAACGACGGCGCGGCCGATCTCAAATCGGACGCCTTGCACTTTCACAGCACGCCGCGACCGGGAAAGCTCGAGGTCCTCGCAACGAAGCCCCTCGCCAATCAGCGCGATCTGGCGCTCGCCTATTCGCCCGGCGTGGCGTTCCCCTGCCAGGCGATCGCAGCCGATCCCGCTGCTGCGGCGATCTACACCGCCCGTCAGAATCTCGTCGCCGTCCTCACCAACGGCACCGCGGTGCTCGGCCTCGGCGCGATTGGCCCGCTCGCCGGCAAGCCGGTGATGGAGGGCAAGGCGGTGCTCTTCAAGAAATTCGCCGGCATAGACGTGTTCGACATCGAGGTCGCGGAGACGAACGTCGACAGGCTGGTCGACATCGTTGTCGCGCTCGAGCCGACCTTCGGGGGCATCAATCTCGAGGACATCAAGGGGCCCGAGTGTTTCGAGGTGGAGGAGAAGGCGAAGGCCCGCATGGGCATTCCGGTCTTCCACGACGACCAGCATGGCACCGCCATCATCGTCTCGGCCGCGGTCACGAATGCGCTCGAACTGACCGGCAAGTCGATCGACAGAGTGAAGATTGTCTGCTCGGGCGCGGGCGCGGCGGCGCTGGCCTCGCTCAATCTTCTGGTCTCGCTCGGCGCGAAGCGCGAGAACATCACCGTCTGCGACATTGAAGGCGTCGTCTATAAAGGGCGCGAGACGCTGATGGATCGCTGGAAGGCGGTCTATGCCCGGGAGACCAGCGCCCGCACGCTCGGCGACGTCATCGCCGGCGCCGACATCTTCCTCGGGCTCTCGGCGGGAGGCGTGCTGAAGCCCGACATGCTGAAGCTGATGGCGCCCGACCCGCTGGTGATGGCGCTCGCGAATCCGACGCCGGAAATCATGCCGGAGGCGGCGCTCGAGGCGCGGCCGGACGCGATGATCTGCACTGGGCGCTCCGACTATCCGAACCAGGTCAACAACGTGCTCTGCTTCCCCTATATTTTCCGTGGCGCGCTCGATGTCGTGGCAAGCGAAATCAACGAGGCGATGAAGAAGGCGGCCGTCGGCGCGATCGCGGCGCTCGCGCGCGAGACGCCCTCCGAGGTCGCGGCGCGCGCCTATGGCGGCCAGTCGCCGCTGTTCGGCAAGACGTCCCTCATTCCGAGCCCGTTCGATCCGCGGCTGATGCTGCGCATCGCCCCGGCGGTTGCCCGCGCCGCGATGGAGAGCGGCGTCGCGAGGCGTCCGATCGGCGACTTCGGCGCCTACGCCGACCAGCTCAACCGTTTCGTCTTCCGCTCGGGCTTCATGATGAAGCCGCTGTTCGCCAAGGCCCGGGCGGCGATGAAGAGCGTCATCTATTCCGAGGGCGAGGATGAGCGCGTCCTGCGGGCGGCGCAGGTCGTGCTCGAGGAGCGCATCGCGCGTCCCGTTCTGATCGGGCGGCCCGAGGTGATCAAGGACCGGATCGCGCGATTTGGCCTCACGATCAATCCCGGCGTCGATCTCGAAATCGTCGATCCGCGCAGCGATCCGCGTTATCGAGACTATGTCGCCACTTATCTGAAGGTCGCCGAGCGCAAGGGCGTGACCCCGGATGTTGCGCGCACGGTCGTGCGCACCTCGCCCAGCGTCATCGGCGCGCTCGCCCTCCATCGCGGCGAAGTCGACGCCCTCATCTGCGGCCTCGAAGGACGCTTCTCCTCGCGCCTCGAGCACATTCGCGACATCATCGGCCTCGCCCCGGGCGCGAAGGATTTTTCCGCGCTATCGCTCGTCATCGCCTCGACCGGCGCCTATTTTCTCGCCGACACGCATGTGCGCTACGACCCGAGCGCGGAGGAGATCGCCGATACCGCGATCGCCTGCGCCCACCATGTCCGCCGCTTCGGCATCGAGCCGAAGATCGCGCTCATCTCGCATTCCGATTTCGGCTCGGCCGATACGCCTTCGGCGCTCAAGATGCGCGAAGCGCTGCGCCTCCTGGAAGACCGCGCGCCCGATCTCGAAGTCGACGGCGAAATGCAGGCCGACAGCGCGCTCTCTCTCGTCGCCCGAGAGCGCGTCATCTCAAGCTCGCGCCTGAAGGGCGAAGCGAACGTTCTGATCTTCCCCAACCTCGACGCCGGCAACACCGCGTTCCAGTTGACCCGGGTCATCGCGGACGCCCTGCCCGTCGGGCCCATTCTCATCGGCCCGGCGAAGCCCGCGCATGTGCTGGCTCCCTCGGTGACGGCGCGCGGTATCGTCAACATGACGGCGATCGCGGCGGTCGAAGCGGCAGGCGGATAGGCGCCGCATTTCGCCGCACGAGTTCGTTTGTGGGAAAGCCAGATTTAAGTTGACATGGGCGATGTTCGGGCGAAAATGTCATCGTGTCGTCATGAGGCGCGAAAGCGGATCAGGACGGCATGAAGAGCCGGCCTTTGAAGGCGCGGCAGAATGCGAGGTGGGAATGACGCCACCGGACATGTGTGAATGACCTCAGCGGTGCTGGGGTCAAAGCGCAGTCGCCGCTCGAAATGCCAGAGCGGAAGAGCGCTTGAAAGAAAAGTGAACCTAACGTCAGCGGCGGTGACGCGCGAAGGCCAAGCGTGGTGATCGCCGGATTATCATCTGCAGCATCACGGAAGTTTCGCAAAGGCGAAACAGGGCCCCGCTCCGCCACACAGCGCGCCGGGGCCCATCCTGTTTTTGGAGACGTCTCCTTTCTTGCCGACATGGCCGTCCCCGGACTTGATCCGGGTATTGTCCTGGCCATCTACGCAGTTCGACGCCGCGTAAGGAAATCAACCCGCGCGAATCCTTCCGCCAACCGCCGCGGGTTTGGCTCGGGGTTCGCGCCTCGGTCTACGGCGTAAATGGTCGGGACAAAGCCCCATAATGGCAGCGTTCGAGCATCACGCCGCCGTCGCCTTCACCGGCAGCCGCGCCCAGCCGCGCAGCGTGTTGTTGAAGAGCGGCTCCGCCTCGCCGTCGGCCTCGATCGCCGAGAAGGCGCGCGCGAAAGCCGCAAGCAGCGCCTCGCCCTCAAGCCTCGCCAGCAGCTGGCCGACGCACATATGCACGCCTGCGCCGAAGGCGACGTGGCCCGCGGTCGATCGGTCGATGTCGTAGCGGTCGGCATGTGGCCATTTGCGGGGATCCCGGTTCGCCGCCCCAAGCAGCATCAGCACTTTCGCGCCCTCGGGGATCCGCGTTCCGCTGAGTTCGACGTCCCGCGTCGTCGTGCGAAAGAACGTTTGCACGGGCGATTCGAGTCTGACCGCCTCCTCGAAGGCGGCGCGGGCTTTCGAGGGGTCGGCGCGGAGCGCCGCGAACTGGTCCGGATTGTGGGCGAGCGAGCGCATCGCCGCGCCGATGCCATGGACGGTGGTGTCGAAGCCGGCGCTCAGGATGGAACGAACCAGCAGCTCCGCCTCCCGCCGCGTCACTTCGCCCGTGTCCGCCGCGGCGTGGATCGTCGCTCCGATGCCGTCACCCGTGAGCGTTTCGCGCTTGCATTGGAGGGCGATCCATTCGACATGCGGCGCCATCTGCGTCAGCGCGGCGCGGCGCAGTTCGTTGTCAGGGCCGAACATGTTGAACACGGTCGCCGCATAGGACAGCAGATGCTCGCGGCCCACTTTCGACAAGCCCACGGCGTCCGGCAGCACCATCATCGGGTAAACTTCCGCGCAGTCGGCGATCGCGTCGAAACGATCTCTGCGGGCGAGTGCGCCGGCCAGCGCCTCCGCCGCCTCGACGAAGCGGGCGCGCAACGAACGCATCACCGTCGCCGACAGCGCGCGGTTGAGCACGGCGCGGGCGCGATCGTGCTCGGGCGGGTCGCGCTCGAGCACGAGGCTCGGCGGGCGCCACGGCGTTTCGCGCGCGAAGTCGCTGAGGCCCACGCCGCGACTTGAGCAGAATGTCGCCGGGTCGCCGAGCATTTCCTTGACCTCAGCGTAGCGGGCGGCCGCGTAGGTCCCGTATCGCTCCAGCCACACGACCGGCCCCGCCTCGCGCACGGCTTCGTGGGCGGGATGGGGATTGCGAAAGAAGTCGATTGAAAATGGATCGATCGGCGAGACCGGAACTTTGGCGGCCGGCCGGCGCGCCTCGGCGGCTTGCGGCATTAAGCGTTTCCTCGGCAATTGCCGCATGAGCTTATGCCGCGCGGAGGCGGAAGCGCAACCGTCGCGGCTTCAGGCTCCACTCACCAACTGCGCCAGCCGCTTCGGGGCGATAAGCCGGTAACTGCGATGGACGAAGGCCTCGACTTCCGGCCAGTCGGCCGCTTCGTCGAGGCCGACGCCGATCCAGTCCTTGGCGCCGAAATAGGGGGGAACAAAGAAGCGCACCGGACAGGCGCCGAGGATGAGCTCTCGCGTGCCCTCTGGAACCTTGCACCAGAGCCCGACCCAGTCGTTCCACGGGCGCTCGAGCGCAAAAATCTTCTCGCCGATGCGGTAGGACGGCCCGCGTCGCATCGCTTCCTCATGGGCCTCAGGAAGGGCAAGACAGATGGCGCGCAGATGCGCGCCGATTGCAACGCATGGCATCGGCATCGCCTCGATCTGCCCGACAGCGAGCGGGGAGGTTGCGCCCCGATTGGGGCGAGACGGCGACGCGCATTGACCGGCCGAACTGCGCGCCGCTAGCCTGCCGTTAGATGGCCCTCGAACTTTCCGACCTCGACCGGGAACTTGCCGGCGGCGCGCGCGGCGGCGCGGCGGCATTCGCCATGCGGCTTTTGATGCGCTTGGCCGAAGCGGTCGATGCGCGCGCCTTCATCGCGATCGAGCAGGCGCATGTCGACGGCTGTCTCTATCTCGGCCAGGCGAGCCTCGATTTCGTCGAGCGCATGACCGCCCTCGGCGGCAAGGTCCGCGTGCCGACGAGCCTCAATGTCGGCTCGCTCGATCTCATCCATCCCGAGCTCTTTCGCGGCTCGGACGAAGTGCGCGTGAACGGGAAGCGGCTCATGCAGGCGCATATCGAGCTCGGCTGCGCGCCGACCTTCACCTGCGCGCCCTATCAGACTGCGCATCGGCCGCGTTTTGGCGCGCAGATCGCCTGGGGCGAGTCGAACGCGATCGTCTTCGCCAATTCCGTCATCGGCGCCAGGACCAACCGCTACGGTGACTTCATCGATCTCTGCTGCGCCATCACCGGCCGCGCGCCCGAGTATGGCCTGCATCTCACGGAGAACCGGTTCGCCCGTGCGGTCGTCCAGATCGACGCCGTTCCGCCCGGCTGGGATATGGAGCGGCTTTGCGTCGCGGTCGGCCACTTCGTCGGGCGGCGCTGCGGCGGGCTCATTCCGGCGATCGTCGGGCTGCCCGCCGACGCGGACGAGGACAATCTGAAGGCGCTCGGCGCGGCCGCCGCCTCGTCCGGCGCGGTGGCGCTCTTTCACGCCGTCGGCCTCACCCCGGAAGCGCAGGACCTTAAGACCGCTTGCGGCGGCCTCAAACCGAAACTCGTGTTGCGCTTGAGCGCCGACGATCTCCGCGATGCGGCGCGCTCGCTCTCCAATGTCAGAGACGGCGCGCCGCTCGCTGCGGTCACGCTCGGCACGCCACATTTTTCGATGTCCGAATTCGCCAGGCTGATGCCCCTCCTCGACGGACCGCGCCCGGTCGTCGATATCTGGATCAACTGCTCTCGCGCGACGCTCGAGGAGCTCCGCGCGCGCGGCTGGGAGGAGCGGCTTTCGTCCGCCGGCCTTACGCTTGTCGTCGACACCTGCGTCTATGTGACGACGCTGATGCGGGTCGGCGCAGGCGCGGTGATGACCAATTCCGGCAAATGCGCCTACTACGCGCCGGGCAATCTCGGCGTTGAGGTCGCCTACGGCTCGCTCGCGGAATGCGTCGCCTCGGCGCGCGCGGGCAAAGTGGTGAGGCTGTGAGCGGAGCCGCCTTCAGCGCGGCGACGCTCTCGATGGGAGCGGCGTCGGGGGCGCCGCTGCGGCTCGATGAGCCGCTGAGCTTCTGGGGCGGCCTCGATCCGGCGACGGGCCGCATCATCGACCGTTGGCACCCGCAGCTTGACGCGAATGTCGCCGGCCGTGTGCTGATGATGCCGGCCGGCCGCGGATCGAGTTCCGGCAGCGCCGCGCTCGCCGAGGCGATCCGGATCGGCGTGGGGCCAGCGGCAATCTTGCTGCTCGAGCGCGATCCGATCGTCGTCGTGGGCGCGATGGCCGCAGCCGAGCTCTACGCAATCGCCTGCCCCGTCGTCCTTGCGAGGTGCGAAGATTGGACCGAACTTGCGGCCGCGCAACGGCTCGGCATCTCGGCCGAGCCGCAAGGCGCGAGGATTGTCGTCATGCAGGGGCGCTGAGAACCGCGCGCCGACAGGCTCCCGGGCCTCGTGCTCCGCAGTCCTCGACCGCTTGCCGGCAGTCGACACGCAAGCGCCGCTGATCCGGGCGATCGATGATTGGCTCGCGCGGCGGGATTCGCGCGGAAGTGAGGTCTTTCGACTCCGACTCGAGAAGGCTTCGACATGGCGGTCAAGTTCGTGACACACACACCGGTCATCCCTTACATCCTCTATCGCGACGTTCCAGCCGCACTGGAGTGGCTCGCGCGCGCGTTCGGCTTCACCGAAAGGATGCGCACCCAAACGCCTCGCAGCGGGACGCATGGGGAAATGCTGGTCGGGGACCAGCTCGTCATGATGGGACAAGGCAGCTCGCCGCTTTCGTTTCGGTCACGATGCGCAGGCCGAGGATCAGCTGTTCGGCGTTCGGCAAGCATGTCGGCAACTCGCGCTGCCGTGAATTTGGCGGGCGCGGTCGACGCCGGCGAGAGCGCGCCGATCCCGCGTCCGACGATCTTGCCGTCCGCGCCTTTTTCGCCCTTCATCCTGGCGATGTATGCGACCATGGCTTTCATGTCTTTGGAATCGTTAGGGACCACGAGGTGGACGCGACGCTCATCCCAGGTCCGGTTCGCGGCAAGCGCCTCTACGAGGCCAAATGCGCCGTCTGCCACGGATCGGATGGGCAGGGCGCGAAGGCGGCTGACGGAAGCTGGCTCTTTCCGCCGCTTTGGTGCGATTCCTCGTTCAACACCGGCGCCGGGATGGCGGAGACGTTCACCGCAGCCTCGTTCATCAGGTCGAACATGCCGGTCGCGGGCGGGGCGATATTCCCGCTGGGACAGGGCGGGCTCTCTGACCAGGACGCCGTCGACATCGCGGACTACTTTGCCCATCAACCACGGCCGGTTTTCGCCGCCAAAGCCGATGGAGGATGTTGACGGGAGGAGCCCGTTCCCGAACGTCGAGAGGCTCGGCGACTCAAACCCTCGTCATGCCCGCGCACGCGGAGATCCAGGATCGTCGCGCGTGGGACCCATCGCGGAGACTCTGGATCCCACGTTCGCGGGGATGACACGTTACGGTGCGGTGCTCGACGCCTCAGGGAGCGCTTTTGTCGCAATGGGCGGCCCTTGTTCCGTCGACCGAAAAAGGGTCGCTCCCTGCTCAGCGCTCCACGCGCCGCGTCGGGCGGAAGCGTTGGCGCTGGCCTGCATGCGGTCTCGGCGCAGGCTTGCCGACGCTACGGGCGTCGCGATGCGGCGAATGATGCGGTCGTTGAACCACCTGCGCCGGCGCTCTGACGGCCGCCCTGCCCTCGGTCGGCGCGGGCTTCGGGCCGGCGGCGCCGCGGCGGTCGATCTTCGGCAGATTGTGTCGAGTTAGCCGCTCGATGGCGCGCAAGAGATCGCGCTCCTCGTGATCGCAGAGCGAGATCGCGCGGCCGCCGTTTCCGGCGCGCGCCGTGCGGCCGATACGATGGACATAGGCCTCGGCGACCTCCGGCAGTTCGAAATTGACGACATGGGTCACGCTGTCGATGTCGATGCCGCGCGCGGCGATGTCAGTGGCAACCAGCGCCCGCGTCTTTCCGCCGCGAAAAGCGCCCAGCGCCCGCTCGCGCTGACCCTGGCTCTTGTTGCCGTGGATGGCGGTCGCATCGACGCCCGCCTCGTCCAGCGCTTTGGCCACACGGTCAGCGCCGCGTTTGGTGCGGGTGAACACGAGCACACGCGACATCGTCGCGTCGTTGAAGAGCTCAACCAGCATGTCGCGCTTCTTGGTCGCATCGACGAAGACAACGCTGTGCTCGACGCGATCGGCGGTCTTGGCGGCCGGCGTCACCGCGACCTCGATCGGATCGCTGAGCAACTCGCCCGCAAGGGCGCGAATGTTGGCCGGCATCGTCGCTGAGAAGAAGAGGTTCTGCCGCCTCGTCGGCAGTTCGCGCACGATCCGGCGGATCGGCTTGATGAAGCCGAGATCGAGCATCTGGTCGACCTCGTCAAGCACGAGGAATTCGACGGCCCCCAGGTGCGCGACGCGCGCGTCCAGGTGATCTATGAGCCGGCCGGGAGTCGCCACCAGCACGTCGAGGCCCTGGCCAAGCGCGCGGATCTGCGCGCCATGCGGCACGCCGCCGAACACGACCGCGATCTTGAGCGAGAGCGCGCCCGAGAGGTCGCGGAAGCTCTCGGCGATCTGGCTCGCGAGTTCGCGCGTCGGGGCGAGCACGAGCACGCGCGCGCCGCCCTTCGGCGCCGGGCGCCGGTCGGCCGCGAGCTTGTGGAGAATGGGCAGCGCGAAGGCGGCGGTCTTGCCGGTGCCGGTCTGGGCGATGCCGATGAGATCGCGGCCCTTCATCAGCGCCGGGATCGCTTGCGCCTGAATGGGAGTGGGGCGCCGATAGCCGAGTTCGGCCAGCGCCGCGTTGAGTGGCGCGGCGAGGCCGAACCCATGAAAATTGTCCAAGGGGAAGTCTTTCATAGTGCCGCGAGGGCGCTCGTGCGCGAGGCGCGGCTCGATTTTTGGGGAACGCCCCGCGTGTCCGGGCGTCGAGAGCGAATGTCGTTCGCACGCGGCAGGAGGGCGAGGAGCCCGTCACGCGGCCGGCGCGCTTTTGGCCGCTTCGAAGCGACAGGGGCGCATATGGATGGCCATGGCCACAAAGTCAATAGGGACGCGCGGACGGCGGAGGAAGCTCGACGGAAGCCCTCGCTCCCTCTCCGCGTGCAGGCCCTCAGTCCTCCTGACGAGCTTGCGCGCCCTGCGGCGCGGACCCCTCATCCGGCCGGCTCCGCCGGCCCCTTCTCCCGCAAGGGGACAAGGGGCCGCACGCTCAGCCCGCGAGCAATGGGCGGATCGCGTCAGTTGCTTGACTGGGACGCTCGCTCGCCAGCCTACTTGCCGCATTTCTTTTCGACTTTGCGGGCCGCGGCATCGCCCTTGACGCCGACGTTGGTCAATTCCGACGCGCCGATCTTGATCGAGCCCGTCAACACCCAGGTTCCGTCGCCGGCCTTCTGCCACGCCGAGCAAGGGATGCTGTCGATGTCGGCCGGCCAATTGTCCACCGGGTAAATCTCGGCGGCGAGGCCAGGGGCCAGCGTGGACAGCAGCGCTGCGGTCGCAACACGCGGGACTCTCGACATCGGCCTTGCCTTTCGTCTGTTTCGTCGACGGCTACTCCTCGATCGTCGCTCGTTTGGCCTTGGTTTCAACCGCCGCCGCGCGCGTCGTCGCTCGTCGCGTCGGCTCCGGGGGTGAGATCACCGCCGCAGCCTTTGGCGGCACCGACGGTCCCTGGATGCCGGCGTTGGCGGCCATGACATCGTTCGAGCCACGATACGTGAGACGCGCGCTTTCATGAAGCTCTTATTTCAGTCGCGTCCCCGCCTTGCCGGCCCTAAGGGCGGCCGCTATAAGCGCCGCGCTTTTCATGGACAAGCGCCGAAAGACTTGAAAACCGATGGCCCTTCAACGCACCTTCTCGATCCTCAAGCCCGACGTGACCCGCCGCAACCTGACGGGCGCCGTCAACCAGCGGATCGAGGCGGCTGGGCTTCGCATCGTCGCGCAGAAACGCGTGCAGATGACGAAGGCGCAAGCCGAGAGGTTCTACGGCGTGCATCGCGAGCGGCCGTTCTTCCGCGAACTCGTCGAGATGATGACCGCGGCGCCGGTCGTGGTGCAGGTGCTCGAGGGCGAGGACGCGATCCAGCGTTATCGCGACGTGATGGGCGCGACCAACCCGGCCAAGGCCGACCCCGGCACGATCCGCAAGGATTTTGCTCTGTCCATGGGCGAGAACTCGGTGCACGGCTCCGACGCGCCGGAAACCGCGACGCAGGAGATCGCGCAATGGTTCTCCGGCAACGAGATCGTGGGCTAAGGTCCGAGCAGCCCGCCGAGGACATCGACCGGCTTGGGGTCAAACAGCGGCTCGACCGAACGAAGCCGCTCACCGTTGCAGAAGGTGCTCCGCCGTCGACTCGTCCGTGACGAGGCCGGAGATGAGCCCGCCGGTCAACGCCGCCCTGAGCGGTGCGCGGCGCGACGGACCCATGGCGACGCCGATGACAAGCCGGTTTCGCGCCTTCCGCAAAGGCGCGCCCGCGACCCTCTGGTTCGAACCTTCGGTTAGCACCCGGCCACCCCCATCGAACGCCCAGCCGGTGATTTCCCCGACGGCGCCGAGATGGCGCAAGGCCTCTGCCTCCTGGCGCGTGATGATGCCGTCCTGCACCAGAGGCGCGGAATCGCCGACCGAGCCAACGCCGACGAAGCAAACGTCTGTGCGCTCGACGAGGTCGAAGAGGCTCCTGACCGAGGCGAGGCTCGTCAGAAGCTCCCGCTCTTCGACCGACCGCGCGATGACGGGCAGCGGCATCGGATAATGCGGCGCGCGCACCGTGTCGGACACACGAATGATGACGTCGTAAAACGAGGCCGAGCCGTCGGTCTTGGTGGTTCCGACCAGAGCGACAAGTTTGTGCTGCGAACATTCCATCGCGGGCAGCTGATCGGCGACCGCGCGCATCGTGCGTCCCGTTCCGATGCCGATCACCGCCGGCTCCGGTCTGCGCAGCCAGCGCTCGAATTCGGCCGCCGCGGCCTGGGCGATGCCGAGGGTCGAAGAGGTCGAATCCGGATCGCTCGGCGCGACGTCGCAGAAGCGCAGGTCGTAACGGATCTTCAACGCCGCCGCGAGCTCCATGCAGCGCGCAATCGGATGGTCGAGCCTGACCTTGATCAGCCGCTCGGTGATCGCGAGCGAAACCAGGCGCTGCGCGGCCTGGCGCGAAATGCCGAGCTTGCGGGCGATCTGATCCTGGGTGTTGCCCGCGACGTAGTAGAGCCAGCCTGCGCGCGCGGCTTCGTCCAGCCTCAGACCGTCCTGGTCCGCCTTGCGCGCCATCAGCCTGCCCTCGAGTGTGCAGGCCCGCATCCTCCCGCAAGGATCTCCGGCAGCCGCGCCATGTCGTCGAAAATGAGATCGGCGCCCGCCGCCGTCAATTGCGCCGCCTGTTCCGGTCCGGAAAAGTGGCTGCCGCCGACAAAGCCGAACACCGTCATCCCGGCGGCGCGCGCGGCGGCGACGCCTGCGACGCTGTCCTCGATCACCAAGCAATCCCGGGGAGTTGCGCCCATCGCGCGCGCGGCGAACAGGAAAAGATCGGGGTGGGGCTTGCCCCGCGAAACTTCGGCGGCCGAGAAGATGTTCGGGGCGAACAGCGTTTCGTAATCTGCCACGCGCAGGGCGAAGCGCAACCTGTCGGGCGCGCTCGACGAGGCGACGCAGACGCGCGCCCTTAAGCCGTGGACTGCCTGGCGTACGCCTTCGACGCCTTTGAGTTCGCGCCCAAAAGTCGAAAGGATTTCGCGGGCAAGATCGTCGGGGAAGGCCTTCGGCAGCAGCGCCCCGAGTTCGGCCTCGACCCGCCGCAGCACTGAGTCCTGCTGCATGCCGAGGAATCGCTCGCGCGTCTCCTCGTCGCTGAGGCGAAGGCCGGCCTCGCCCAGCATGCGGCGCGTGACGGCGAGCGCGATCACCTCGCTGTCGACGAGCACGCCGTCGCAGTCGAAGATAACGACGTCCGGCCAGCGCGCCCTCCGCATGACGGCGCGCGACTCCCGTTCGGCCCGGCTCAGAATGTCGAACGCCCGGCGCTTGCTGTCATGAAACGCGGCGACGGCGCCGCCCGCCGGAGCGACGCGCTCGCCAAGCGCCGACATCGACGCCATGGCCGACGTGATCGTTCTGCGTCCCGTTGCGACAGCGCCGATCATCGCCGAGCCCAGGAGCACCGGCTCCGCCGTTTCTGGCGCTCCCACCGTCTTGCCGCAGGCGTCAGCGACGATCTGGCGCACAAGACGGCTCTGCGACGCGCCGCCGGAAGCGACGATCATGTCGAAGACATAGCCCGCCCTCTCGAACGCGCCGATGATCTCCGCAACGCCGTAGGCGAGGCCGCAAAGACCCGCGACGTAAAGCTCCTCGAGACTAGCCTCGTCCTCGCGCAAGTCCAGTCCGACAATTCCTCCGCGCGCCGACGCATCGGCGACCGGCGCGCGGTTTCCAATGAAGGCAGGCAGGACATGCAGCGCGTCCGCGATCAACGCCGCCTCGGACAATCCGCCGGCGCGTCCGACGATCCGCTCCTCCAGCCTCTCGAAGCCGCGCGCCGACGCCCCGCCGAAAGCCGGATGCATTTGCAGCAGGCGGTCGATCGCCGCGCCGAAGGCCGACTGGCCGCCATCCATCAGCCATTGGCCTGGAGTGAGCGCAGCAAAATGCGGGCCCCAGACGCCCTCGATGAATCGCGGCTCGTCCGAGAGCGCCATGCAGCTCGAGGACGTGCCGAGGATCAGCGCGAGACGCCGCGGATGGGCTGGCTTTCCCTCGAGGCCTGCTCCCAGCGTTCCGAGCGCGCCCGCATGCGCGTCGATGAGGCCCGCCCCGACCGGCGTTCCCGGATTGAGCCCCATCGCGGCGGCCGCTTCGGCGGTGAGCCCGCCCGCGACCGGCGTTCCGGGCGCTGCGATGTCCGCGCCGAGGCGGGCGAACCCGTCGTCGCAGAGCGCGGCAAGCCCGATGCTCTTGAAGAACTCGCCCGGCCACCGCTTTTCATGCCCCAGATAGCAGAACTTGCAAGCGACGGTGCAAAGCGAGCGCGTGAGCGAGCCCGTGGCGCGAAACGCCAGGAAGTCGGTCAGACCAAGGAAATGCGCGGCCTTGCCGAAGGTCTCGGGCTTCATGCGCGCAAGCCAGGCGAGCTTCGGCGGCTGCATCTCCGGCGACATCGCGCCCCCGAGGTAGCGCAGGACGTCATGTCCGGCGCCCGTCATGCGCTCGGCCTCATCGGCGGCGCGATGATCCATCCACACGATGACGTCGCGTTCGGGCGCGTCGGAAAGGCTCACCGACAGCGGGCGCAAGCCCGGGTCGAGCGCCGCCAGAGAACAGGTTGCGGCGAAGCCGATGCCGGCGAACGCGTCGCGTGGACAGCCGGACGCTTCGACCGCTTCGCGCACGGCTTCCGTGACCGCGAGCCAGATGTCGTAGGTGGACTGCTCGACGACCGCGCCAGGATCGCGCCAGATCTTGATGGCGCGCCTGGCGCTGGCGACGAGCCTTCCCTTCTCGTCGAAAACGCCGGCGCGGGCGCTGGCCGTGCCGACATCCACTCCGATAAAGGCCTCACTCATGGCGTTCGCGCGTCTCCGCTCGCGCCAGAATCAGGCTTTCCGACCGGTCTGGCAAGGAGGCCGAGCGGGCCCGTGGATTTTGGCGTCTTCCAACGCCAGATGGTCGACAGCGCCTCTCGTTCGGCGCATGTCGGCGCGTCGCGCCATTTTGGCGCGTCAGCCCGGCAAGTTCAGGAACCCGGCCTCGCCGGACTCGAGGCCGAAGATGAGGCGCGCGCCCGCGGCGTCCCAGCCGAGCGCGCGCACCGGCCCGCCGCCTGGCGCGCGGACCAAGATCTCCGCCGCGTCGGCGAGCCGGCACAGAAGGAGAAGGCCGTCGGCGTAGCCGATGGCGACGACAAGAGCGCGAGGGTGAAACGCTACCTTGGTCACTCGCGCTTCGCGCACCCCGCATTCGCGCGGCGCCTTGCCCATCGGTCCGTCCTTGTCCTTGAACGGCCAGACGATTGCGGCCTCCGCGCCGGACGTGGCGAGCCAAGCGCCGTCGTGCGACCAGGACATGGAGCGCGTCTTCCCCGGGTAGCCGGTCATGCGCATGTTCCGCGAATCGGCGAGCCGCCAGCCATGCAGCGCGTTCTCCTGCATGGAGCTCACAAGAAAACGCCCGTCGGGCGAGAAGGTCGCATCAAGATGGGCGCCCTTCCATTCCAGCGTCTGCGGCGGGCCTTCGACCTTGGGAAACCAGAGCGAGACGCCATTGTAGTGGGTGACGGCGAGACGGTAGCCCTTCGGCTGGAAGACGAGCCCGCGCGCCGTCGTCGGGGCGCTCCAGGTCCGGACTGTTCCGTTCTCGTCGCGCGCCCTGACCTGCTTGCCAGCGCTCCAGGCGTAGGAGCCGCCACGCAGCGCCAGCGCGTCGATCCAGCGGCCCTTTTCGTCGGCGATCGTGTGGGCGACGGCATCGGCGCCGATCGCTGCGACCCGCCCGTCGTCGCCTCCGGTCAGCAGCGTCCTGCCGTCGGAAATCGCCGTCAGGATCGAGGCATCGGGATGGGAGAGGACGTGCTTCTGCTCGTCCGGCTCACCGACGAGGACGGCGCCGTCGGCGAGCGCCAGCGCCGGCGCCTCGCCGACAAAGGCTGCCGCAACAACCTCCGCGCCCGCTTCGAGCAGGCGCACATGCTGGGCGAGGCTGCTTGTGGCCTGGGCTTCGGTCATGAAGGGCCCGTCAAGCCGCGCAGGCGAGGAACCCCTGGCGGATGTCCTCCCCTTCGAGGTT
The DNA here is from genome assembly GCA_019237205.1 of Hyphomicrobiales bacterium. Classification (GTDB taxonomy): domain Bacteria; phylum Pseudomonadota; class Alphaproteobacteria; order Rhizobiales; family Beijerinckiaceae; genus Roseiarcus. The sequence goes on along the minus strand of JAFAHO010000368.1, from coordinate 16,669 downwards.
GCGGCCGATGAACACAACCTTGGACTCGCGCTTCTCGTCGGGCTTCCACTCACGCTGTGAATCGCCGTCGAGCATCATATGCACGCCCTGGAACACGAACCGCTTGGGATCGTCCTTCATCGCCACGATGCCCTTGCAGCGCAGGATATTGGGTCCCTGCTCCTGGGTGACGCGGTTGATCCAGGGCATGAACTTCGCCGGATCGACTTCGCCCTCGAGCCTGACCGCGACCGACTGCATGTCTTCATCGTGATAGTGCTTGAGCCCATGATGATGGTGATCGTGGCCGCGATCGTGACCATGCTCGTGATCGTGGTCCTCGGCGACGAGGAAGTCGGGCTCGATGTCGAGGATGCGATCGAGATCGAAGGCGCGCCGCTCGAGCACGTCGGCGATCTTGACGTCGCACTTGTTGGCGCGATGGAGAGAGGCGTAGGGGTTGATCGCGCGGATTCGCGCCTCGACCTCCCTGAGTTCTCCCGGCGTGACGAGGTCGGTCTTGTTGATGATGATGACGTCGGCGAAGGCGATCTGGCTCTTGGCCTCGGGCGCGTCGCGGAGCCGCGCCGCCAGCCATTTGGCGTCGGCGACGGTCACCACTGCATCGAGCCGGGCGGCCTTCTGCACATCCTCGTCGACGAAGAAGGTCTGCGCCACCGGGGCGGGATCGGCGAGCCCGGTCGTCTCGACGATGATCGCGTCGAACCTGCCCTTTCGTTTCATCAGCCCTTCGATGATGCGGATGAGATCCCCCCGCACGGTGCAGCAGATGCAGCCGTTGTTCATCTCAAACACTTCCTCGTCGGCGCCGATGACGAGTTCGTTGTCGATGCCGATCTCGCCGAATTCGTTGACGACGACCGCATAGCGCTTGCCATGCGGTTCGCTGAGGATGCGGTTCAGGAGCGTCGTCTTGCCGGCGCCGAGATAGCCGGTGAGGACGGTGACGGGAACTTTGTCGGGCTCGTGGCTTTGGGTCACGCGCTTCGTCTCCTGATTTGGGGGTCGAAAGGCCATATAGGGCCGAAGGGCGCTCAAGGGTAGAGGCGCCGGCCGAACGAGCCTACCAGTTGCGCCAGCTGTAACCCCAGCCGCCGCCGACATAGGGGCCGCCCCACCCAAAGGCCGGAGCGACGACGATCGGCGGCGCCGTGACCACGACGGGCGGAGGCGAAGGGGACATCAGCGGCGGTCCCGCCTGAGCGACCGTGAAAGCCGGGATATAGCCGAACAGATTGCGCCAGGAGGCATAGCACCAGCCGTCGGCGCAATGCTCAAGATCGATCTGGGCGTTGGGCGGAATGGTCTGCACGATGTGCGAATGCGCGCTGGGCGCCCCGCGCATCGTTGCTGGCGCCGTGGTGGTCGCGGGCTCCGCGAAGCACGGCGCGGCGATGCCGGCGCAGAGACCCGTCGCTAGTAGAAACCGTTTCAAAGTCCCTGCCCTCTTGGCTGTTGACGACTCAAGCGCCGGCCGGGCCGGCGCGCGCGAAACTACCCTTGCTGCGATTCTGCGTCCAGAGTCCGCGCCGCCCGGCGGTCGTCCCGTTTCAGATCCTCACGGCGCGCCAGGTCGGGCCTCTGGATCCGAAGACCTGCTCCACGCGGAAATTGTCCTTGGGCGTCCACCTGCCAAGCGGCAGCGCGTCGTCCGGCATGATGAGCGTCGCCTCTTCGCCGGCGAACATGATGACATGGCGTCGCTGATCGAGGAGCGCCTTCGCCATCGCGCGCAGACGGTCGTAATAGGGCGTCTTCCGCCAGGCGCCGGGCGAGCCGGGATCGACCTGGCCGTAGACGAACCCGTTCGTCGGATAGACAGTCAGCACGAATCTCGCGCGGTCCGGCCGCCATTCCGCCGGCATGGTCGCGTCGGTCATCCAGAGACAGAAGAACTCTCGACACGGATCGGGCAGCGCGTCGTGAATCTTGCAGCCCTTGCCCGGCGCGCAATATTTGCACCAGACGCCCGCGGGCTTGCCGATCTCGGGGAAGGTGTAGACCTTGCAGCACATTCCGCAGCTGCCGCATTCGCGGCCCGGCGCGGCCGCATAAGGCATGACGGACATGGAGCCGGAAATCATGGGCATGGGCTTCGCCTATCGCGGCCTGCCCGCGCTGGCAAGGCCGGCCCTCTGGCACTTCCTTCTCCGGTCGTCCAGCCCGCGTCGTCCGACGCCGCGAGCGCGGCTTCGGCCTCCGGCAGGTCGGCCCGCCAGCGCGCGGCGACGAAGCGCCGCCCCGTGACGCCGTCCGAGCGCTCGTAGGCGAGCCAGACGAGCCGCGCGCCATGATCGCCGCATCGATGAATTTGGCCTTGAGCTCCGACGAGACGCTGTCTGGAATCATGCCGGTCAGCGTTGCGCCGCCGGGCAGGAGCTCTCCGCCGAGTCATGACGCCACGGTCTGCGCACGCGCGCCTGCGTCGTTCATGATAAGCTTGTCAAAAGCCGAGGCGATGCCATGTCCGAAACCCGAAAGCTTGCCGCGATCCTCGCCGCCGACGTCGTCGGCTATTCGCGCCTCATGGGGGAGGATGAGGCGGGGACGGCGCGGGCGGTCAGCGAGCATCGCGAGGCGGCGCGGCCGATCATAGCGGGCCTCGGCGGCCGCATCGTCAAGACGACCGGCGTCGGCTGCTCGCGGCTCATCGGAGGACGAGGCGCGGACGCCCGCTCGCTCAATCGGCGAGGGCGCACCTTGTGCCGCTGACCTTCAGGACCATCCCCACAGCCTCTTCCCGCAGCCGGTTCGTTGAAGGTCCGTTCCAATGGGCCTGGAATGCCGCGTCGTCTGCGTAAACTTCGTACAGCAACACCTTCGTGTCGTCGTCACGAGGCAGCAGGACCTCGAACTCCAGGGTTCCCGGCTCGTCGGCGAGACACCTCGCCCTGTGCGCCATCAGCAGGGGTCGGAGCCGGTCCAGGCCCCCGCGGCAATTTCAAGGTTTCCGACAATGGCGAGCTTGGGCACGCCGATGCCTCCAGATCTCACGTGATCCTGCGTTGATCCCGCTCCCCCGCATAGCCTCATTTCGCGCCGAACGCCATCACGGTCGACGTGCCGTGGGCGAGGACCTTGCCATCGCGGTCGAACACCTTGGCCTCGGTCGAGATGATCTGGCGGCCCTTCGCGACGATGCGGCCTTGGCAAAGAACGCGGCCGGTGTCCCTGACGATCGGGCGGCTGAAATTGCCCTTGGTCTCGATCGTGGCGTAGCTGACGCCGGCGGGCAAAGTCGTCAGCGCAGCGCAGCCGCAGGCGCTGTCGATCAGGGTCAGCGCCCAGCCGCCGTGCACGTTGCCCATCGGATTGAGCAGGTGCTCTCCGGGCTCGCCCTCGAAAACGGCGAAGCCGTCGCCGACTTCGCAGAGCCAGAAAGTCAGGGGCCGGGCGATCGGCGGCGCCGGCAGCGCGCCGTCGATGATCGCCTGCAGGATCTGGCGACCGGTGAGGCCTTCGATGTCGGTCGGGGTCGCCACGCCATAATCGAGAACTGCGCTCATGTTGATGGCTTTTTCCCTTTGCATGTAGATACAAATAATGTATCCACATAGACCCATGGCTCCCGCAAGGCAAGCGAAAAAGACGCTCCGCACCGACGCGGCCCGCCTCATCGAGGTTTGCGCGGGCGCCAACAGCCGCCTCGCCGCCCGGCGTATCACCCAGTTCTTCGACCGCGAAATGGCGGAGAGCGGCCTTACCCTCGCCAAGCTTGGCCTGATGGCCCAGATCGCGGCGGCGTCCGACGACACGCTCGGCGCGCTGGCGGCCCGGATCGGCCTCGAGCAATCCACCCTGTCGCGGAACCTCCAGACGCTCGAGAGCGAGGGGCTCGTCGAAATCGCCAATGTCGAGGGCGATCTTCGCCGCCGGATGGCGTGGCTGACCGACGCCGGGGCAGCGCGGCTCGAGGGGGCCGTTCCGATGTGGCGCAAGGCGCAAGCGAAACTGGACAAGGTGCTGTCGCCGGGGCTGGTCCGGCGACTGGCGCAGGAAACCGAGGGCCTCGTTTCGGACTGAGGCGCGTGCCCCTACTCCGCCCCGCGCGCGAGCCGCACGAGGTCCGGCGGCTCCGCCTCGCCCTCGCGCGAAAAGTCCATCGCCTCGATCCGCTCGCCGCGCCGAGTGATCCGCGCGCTTGCCGCGCCGACGCCGGCGAGGTCGTCCTGCGCCTGGCGGAAATGCGTCTCAAGCTTCGCCGCGCGCTCGGTGAGCATGCGCACGTCGTTGACGAGCTTGCCGACCTCAGCCTGGATCGCCTGGGCCTCGTCGCGCATGCGGGCGTCGCGCAAAATCGCCTGGGCGACGTCGATCGCCATCATCATCAGCGTCGGCGAGACGATGACGACACGGGCGCGATGGGCCTTCTGCACCGCGTCGTCGAAATGCTCGACGAGATCGGAATAGATCGCCTCGGAGGGCACGAACATCAGCGCCACGTCGTGCGTCTCGCCTGGCAGGAGATAGCGCTCGGCGATGTCCTTCACATGCTTCATGACGTCGGCGCGCACGCGCGCTTGCGCAGTCTTCCGCGCTTCGTCGTCGCGCGCCGCGCGCAGCGTCGAAAAGCCCTCGAGCGGAAACTTGGCGTCGACCGCGAGCAGTCGAGCATCGCCCGGCAGGCGGATGACGCAGTCGGGCCGCGCGCGGTTCGAGAGCGTGACCTGGAAATCATAGGCCCCGGCAGGCAGGCCGTCGCGCACGATCGCCTCCATCCGCGCCTGGCCGAAGGCGCCGCGCGCCTGTTTGTTTGAAAGAATGTCTTTGAGCGACACCACCTCGCGGGTCATTTCGGTCAGCCGCGCTTGCGCCGCGTCGATCACTGCGAGCCGCTCGTTGAGCTTGCCGAGGCTCTCGCCGGTCGTCTGCGTCTGATTTTCGAGCCCGGCGCCGAGCCGCGCGCCGACCGAATCGAGCCGGTCGGCGACGACCCGGGCGAGATCGGTCTGGCGCGAGCCCAGCCATTCGGCCATGCCCGCAACCCGACCGCTGAGCTCGGCGCCTGATTGGGCGAGCGCCGCGAACCGCGCCTCGATCGCCTCCTGCCGCTCGAGCGCCGCCTCCGCCTCGCGCCGGCCGACGGCGGAGGCTCGCATGATCATGAGGAGCGCCGCGAGCAGAAGGGTCGCCAGCGCGGCGAGCGCCGCGCCAAGCGCTTCAGGCAGGTGGATCGGCAGGCCGTTGATGACGGCGATTGGCGAGGCGGGGGTCATGGGCGAGGCCGGCGGATGAATCGAACAAAAGTAGAACATATTTGAGCGCGCCCGTCCAGGCGAAGAACTCGTCCGACATCGCAATTCCCCACATTTCGAAGTCACGCCGCCCTGGGCTGGGCGCCTGGATCGGGCCCAGGATCGCCGCCGCAGGCCGCTACGCCAAGCCTCCCGAGGTAGTGAGCCCATCCTGTCCCGTGGGCGGCGCGACTTTCGGCGCTGGGCAACCCGGTATGGGTCATGCGCAAAAGCGTGCCGCCATCCCGGTCGATCAGGTCGATCTCGACCAGGCTCGATCCCGGCGGAACAGCCTCATTGCCCTCCCAGCCGAAGCTATAGGCGAGGCGGTGGACCGGCACGACCTCGCGGAAAGCGCCGCGAGCGGTGCTCCTCCCGCCGACTCCTTTGACGAGGTAGAGTCCGCCCGGATGCGCCTCCGTGGTCGCTTCCGTGCCCATCCAGCGCAGGATCTTCTCAGGATCGGTCAGGAAGGCGAAGACGGTCGCTGGCGGCGCCGCAATGTGGGTCTCCCGCCGCACGACGAGCGATTCATCCATCGAAAACCTCCTTGAAACGGCGCAGGGGTCGCCCGCATCGTCAGATTGTCGCCCTCGGCAAAACGCACTCACGCGCCGAATCGGTGTTGTCCCGGGCGTAAGGCTTCATGCCGCCCTGTGATGAATGGGGCCCGGATCTGGTCCCGGATCGCGGCCGGCGGCCGCGACGGCGAGCCTTTCGAGGTAATGGGCCCAACCGCGCGCGTGGCCGGCGCATTCTTCGGCATTGGGCAGCCCGGTATGGGTCATGCGCAAGAGCGTACCGCCGTTCCGCTCGATCAGGTCGATCTCGACCAGGCTCGATCCCGGCGGAACGGCCTCGTCGCCCTCCCAACCGAAGCTATAGGCGAGGCGGTGAACCGGAACGACCTCGCGGAAGGCGCCGCGCGCATTGCGGCCCCTGCGGCTGACGCCGTTGAGAAGGTAGAGCCCGCCCGGATGCGCCTCCGTGGTCGCCTCCGCGCCCATCCAGCGCATGATCTTCTCTGGATCGGTCAGGAAGGCGAAGACGGTGGCGGGCGGGGCCGCGATTTCGGTCTCCCGCCGGACGACAAGCGATTCATCCATCGAAAACCTCCTTGGTCGCTGATATGACGCGCGAGGGCGCCGCCGTCCGGACAACCGGCGGATTTCTCACGGCGGCGGGTTGGAAGATCGTGCATTCCCCCATGAAAGCACGTCCGCGCGCCAGAGTTAACTTGCGCGGAGAGCGGCTCATGACAACGGATCGCCTCCCCCGCATGATCGACGATATGCAGCTTTCCTCGACCCTTGCGTGGCTCATCGACGAGGCCGGCGCCTCGCCAGACGCCGACCTCTTCCTGGCCGAGCTCGGCGCGCGGCTGATCGATGACGGTTTGCCGCTCGCCGGCGGCGCCCTGACGCTCGCGGCGCCGCATCCGATCATCGCCCGCCGCACCTGGCTGTGGCGGGCCGAGACTAGGACGGTGATCGAGGCCCTGGGGTTCGCGACGGCGGGGCTCTCAGACGTCGGGCCGGCGGGTCCGCCCGGCAAGGCCGGCCGTGCCTGGCTCACTGGACTCGGAGGCGGGCCGGTGCATGAGGATCTTGTCGGGCCCGGGCCAGACGGGCCGGCGCTCGCTTGGATCGGGCAGCGTCCGTTGACCACCGCCGAGATCGACCAGCTCCGCTTGGCCGCGCGTTTCGCATCGGCGCCGCTGGCGGCCCTGATGGCGCGCGCGACCCTGACTGCCGCCCTCGAAGCCTATCTCGGACGGCGCAGCGCGGAGCGGGTCATGGCCGGTCCGCTGCGGCGCGGCGTCGGCGAGACCATACGGGCAGCGCTGCTCTGCGCCGATCTGCGCGGCTTCACGAGCCTCTCCGAGACCGCGCCGCCGGCTCAGGTGATTGCGGCTCTCGACGCCTGGTTCGACCGCATCGCCGGCTCTGTGCACGCTTTCGGCGGCGAAGTGCTGAAATTCCTGGGCGACGGCATGCTCGCGATCTTCCCGGTCGCCGGAGGCTCCCCCGGCGCCGCCTGCGACGCGGCGCTCAACGCGGTCTCCGCCGCCCGGGCCGGCATGGCGCATCTCGACGAAGTCCGGCGGCGGCAGGGGTTGCCGCCGCTCCCCTTCGGCGCGGCCGTGCATCTCGGCGACGTCCTGTGGGGCAATATCGGCGCAGCCGACCGGCTGGATTTCACCGCGATCGGGCCAGCGGTCAATCTTGTCAGCCGGCTCGAGGGGTTGTGCCGGCCGCTCGACAAGGGAATCCTGGTTTCGGGCGCGGCCGCCGCTGAAACGAGAGCGCAGCTGACCCCGCTCGGACTGCATACGCTGCGCGGCATCGCATCCCCATGCGCCGTCTTCACCATCCCGGAGAGTGTTGAGCCTTTGACCGCGCCCGTCCGGACGATTAACTGAACCGATTCCGTTTCCCCCGAGCTTTCCATGGCCTTGCGCCCGATCATCATCCTGCCCGATCCCAAGCTCCGCCTCATCAGCGAGAAGGTCGAGCGTGTCGACGGGGCGCTGAAAAAGCTCATGGACGACATGATCGAGACGATGCACGACGCGCCGGGGGTCGGCCTTGCGGCGATCCAGATCGCCGAGCCGATCCGCCTCGTCGTCATCGACGTCGCGCGCAAGGAAGAGCCGCCGAATCCGCAGGTCTTCATCAATCCGGAGGTCGTGTGGTCGTCGGACGAGCGCTCGACTTACGAGGAGGGCTGCCTCTCGATCCCCGAATATTACGCCGAGGTCGAGCGCCCGGCCTCGATCCGCGCCCGCTATCTCGACCGCGGGGGCGAGACGCGCGAAATCCTTGCGGAAGGGCTGCTCGCGACCGTGCTCCAGCACGAGATCGACCACCTCGACGGGGTCCTCTTCATCGACCACATCTCGAAGCTCAAGCGGGACCGGGTGATCAAGAAATTCCAGAAGGCGGCGAAGCGCGTCGGCGACGGCTCGCACGTCCTGTAAGAACGCACGATTACGCCAAGCGACGCGAGGCAAAGACGTTGAAGGCACGGCGATTTTGCCAAGCGCCTTTCCTTCAGGATGGTTCCCGCTTTGCTTTGGTTAACGCCGTCTTCCATAATCAAATGCGTGAATCGAATGACGGCATTGTCATGTCGGCGTCATTGCGGCGTCATGCCGCTTCAGTAGCCCCGCTCGTGGAACGAATCTCGAATTGGGGCGCCCATGTCCAGCACCATCACAAACGCACGCCGTGTTGCGCTGACCATCGGCTGCAGCGCGCTCGCGCTCATCGCCGCTAGGAGCGGAGCGTACGCCGGCAATCTCATCAGCGGAGACTCGCTCCTCGTCACGATGACGACGTATGAGGACGTTGGCCAGGTCGCCGGACTTGTGGCGAGCGTTACCGCGATCCCGGGCGGGACTGCGGTTGCGGACGGAGACATCAACACCGTCTGGAACAACTCCTCGGTCGACGGGCAGTTCGGCGTCACCTCGCCGCTCACGCTTCAGGACCTCAGCGCAACGAGCGGCGCGCTCTTGGCCAGCGAAACCCTCGATCCGAGCAAGTTGGTCACCAGCTTCAGCTCGAAGTCGGAGCTCGGGCTCAGCATCACGCAGACGGCCAGCGGTCTGGTGGCGACCTTCATGGGCTATGCGCCCGGCGGCGCGGGTTATCCGCCCACCGCCGCCGGCATGCTTGATGTGTCGAATGCCGACAGCACCTCATATGTCGACCCGACCAATGTAGCCTCGCAATTCTACAAGTCGTCGTACACTGATTATGCGTTCAATCGGTCGGTCGTCGCGGTCACCGCCAACGGCGCCTACTCGATCACCCCGACCCTCGCCTATGGCGGCGACAACAACCGGGCGGCCGTGCTGGCGCCAAACGGGCTCTACTATACGGTCGGCAATTCCAACAGCGGCACGACCACCGCGCCTCAGCTCACCACGACGACTGGCCTCGAGGTCGTGACGCCCGGCCCGATGCAGAACTCGACGATGATCGATCCAACATTCAAGGCCCTCCCCAAAGACAAGGCAGGCAAGAGCAGCAACTTTCGCGGGCTGACCTATTACGACGGCAATCTCTACTTCACCAAGGGCAGCGGCGGCAACGGCATCGACACGGTCTATACGGTGAGCAAGCCGGGGGGCAAGCTGCCAACAGCGGCGACCGCGAATAGCGCGACCATCTCGATCCTGCCCGGCTTTCCGACCCTGCCGGCCAAGTCGCCCGGGCCGGACTACACCCCGTTCGGCCTGTTCTTTGCCGATCCGACGACCCTCTACGTGGCCGACGAGGGCTCCGGAAACGCCACCGACGCGGCCGTCCACGCCGGACTCGAAAAATGGACGCTATCGAGCGGGACATGGCATCTCGACTATACGCTGCAGGACAACCTGATCGGCGTCACCTATGACGTCACGAACTGGGATTACACGGAAACGACCTCGGGTCTGCGCAACCTGACCGGCCGGGACAACGCCAACGGAACTGTCACCCTCTGGGCGACGACCGCGACGACCAGCGGCTCCGGCGACAACGGCGCGGATCCCAACGAGATCGTGATGATCAACGACGTCCTCGGCGACACTTCGCCGCCGACCAGCGAAAAGTTCTCAGTGTTCGACGGCCCGCAATTCGGTGTGCGCTACGGCGGCGTCGCCTTCGCCGCGCCCGAGGCTTCGACCTGGGCGATGATGCTGATCGGCTTTATGGGGCTCGGGTTTGGGGCATGCCGCAGAGCGAAGTCGGCGGCGCCCGCCCCAGCCTGACCGGCGGCTGAGGCTTCGCTCCGAGCGCTACCGCCCATCCCTCACGTTTCGAACGCGAAGATGCGCTTCCAACCGTCCTTCATGCTGACGACCAACCAGCCGTCCTTCTTCGCCTCGTCGTAGAGTTCTTGCGTCAACGCTCCGACATTGGTGTCGGGCAGCCCCTGCGCGGGTCCGTAGGCGTATTCGCGTTCCGCATCGTCGGCAGCACGATCATCGCCAGGCGCGCACGCTCGCCCGCCTTCGTGTACTCCAGCATCTGGCGGTCGCCTGTCGAGTTGCCGATGGCGAAATGGCGTCTCCGTCCGATCATCAGATGGATGCCCTCGGGCTTGCCGGCGTTGTCGTCGTTGAGGGTCAGCTTGGGCTCCCTGACGAGCTCGGGCTTCCCGTTCGGCGCGTACCGGTAGCTCAGGCCTCCCGCCGTGCCGACGATCTCCTCGGGCGGAATTCCATAAGTCTGCTCGGAATAAGCGCGCACGAAATCCTGCCCGCCGCCGGTGACGATGTAGGTCCTGTAACCGGCGGCGCGCAAATCTTTGAGAAGCTCGATCTGCGGCTGGTAGATGAGATCGGTGTAAGGGCGCTTCCACCGCGGATCGCGAGCCGCGCCGATCCACGCCGTTACTTCGTCGCGGTACGTATCGGCGTTCATACCGGTCAGCGTCGCGCCGACGATTTTGAGGAGGTCGTCCATCGAGAGCTTCGCGACCGCCTCGCGGTCGCCCGAGAGCACGGTCTTGAACGGACCTTCGTTCGCCAGTTCAGGCTTTCGCTTTCACGGCCGCCGGCACGCGGTCGAAACAATAGACGACCTGCGTGTATATCGGATGCTCGCCCCAGTGCGTGCCATCCGGATCGAAGGTCGCGACGCGTTCGGGCGGCGGGACGAAATCCGGGCTCGATGCGTCGGTGGTCGCCTTGATGAAATCAAGAATGGCCTGCTTCGCTGGTCCGTCGCTCCATGAAGGCAGTGGATCGCCTTCTACGCTCGCTGTTTGCGCCTGCGCGGCGGCCCCAAGGACAGCGGGCAGCGCCAGTCCCCCGCCATGCTCCTGAGGCGCACGCCGGTGATCTTCCCTGCTCTTGCCTCAAAGAGCACAAGCATGGGCGCCGGACGGTTTTATGATGCTCGCGTGAGCGCGCCTGGGGCTGACTCCCGCCCGCAGACGCGCTCGATTGTCTGCGCCAGATCGCGGAATTCGAAGGGCTTCGCCAGATAGGCGTCGAAGCCGGCCTCCATGCAGGCGCGCCGGTCGTCGGCGAGCGCATTGGCGGTCAGCGCGACGACCGGCGCCCGCGACGACCCATGCACTGCCTCGTGCCAACGGAGCCGCCGTGTCGCCTCGGCGCCGTCGACCCCCGGCATCTTGAGGTCCATCAGGATCAAGTCGAACGGCAACGACGCCCCGGGCGCCGTCGGCGCAGCGAGCCGCAGCGCCTCGTCGCCGTCCCTGGCGCGAGTCACGTCGAAGCCGAGACGACGCAAGGCCTTCTGCGCAATCAGGGCATTGATATCGTTATCTTCGGCGAGCAGCGCTCGGCGCGGCTCCGCCTTCGGCCGCGGCGACGCCGAGACCCGCAGCCGCTCAGGGAGCTCCGCCGATAGTCGTTCGAACAGCGAACGCAGGCGAACCGGCTTCACGAGCCAGCCGTCGAAACCCTGCAGCGACGTCTCGCCAAAGGCGCGCCGCTCGAACGGCGAGAACAAGACGAGGCTGCGCGGCGCGCCTGCCGCGCGCGCCGCGCGCGCCAGTCGATTGGTCGCCTCGGGGCCGAGCGCGCAATCGACGATGACGAGATCCGGCCGGTCCGGCGCTTCGAGCGCGGCCAGGCCCGATTCGAGGCCTTCGGCTCGCGTCACGCTCGCCCCGGCTTCGGTGAGGCGCGCCGCAATGGAGGGCGCCTCAAACGGCGAATTGGCGATAATCAGCGCACGCCGTCCCTCAAGCGCGACCGGCGCGGGGTCCGCGGCGACCGCCGCAAGGTCGGCTTCGATTTCCTGGAAGGAAACGGTGAAGGCGAAGATTGATCCGCCGCCAGGATTGTCCTCATAAGTCAGCGAGCCGCCCATCAGATCGACCAGCCGGCTGGAAATTGCAAGGCCGAGTCCCGCGCCCTCAAACCGCCGAGCGTTCGAACCGTCGCCCTGCTCGAAATCCTCGAATATGGCCTTGCGCCGATCCGCTGGCACCCCTGGGCCGGTGTCGGTCACGGCGAACCGCAACGCGTCGCCTTCCACCCGACCGATCGAGACGCAGACGCCGCCAGAGCCCGTGAATTTGATGGCGTTGCCCGCGAGGTTGGTCAGAACCTGTCGCAATCGCATCGCGTCGGCCTCAACGAAGCGCGGCGCTGCAGCGCTGACCGATGCGGCGATCTCGAGCCCCTTGCTTTGTGCCTTGGGCGCGAGCAACTCGACGAGGCCCTCGACAAGCCGTCTCAGATCCACCGGCTCGACCGTGAGCTCGAAATGCCCGGCCTCGATCTTGGAGAGATCTAGAATTTCGTCGATCAGCGCGATCAGCGCGTGTCCGGAACTGCGAATGGCCTCGACGTAGCTCACGGTTTCCGGGGCGAGCGAGGTCTTGGTCAGGAGCATGAGGTCCGCCATGCCGATAATGCCGCTGAGCGGCGTGCGGATCTCGTGGCTGACCGTCGCGAGAAATCGCGATTTGGCTTCGCTCGCGGCTTCGGCGCGGTCGCGCGCCGCAGCGGCCTCCTTGAGCCGCCAGACCTCGTCGCGCAACGCTTCGTTCTCGGCCGCGGCGCTCGCCGACCGTTCCGCGATCCGCCCCTTTGCGCGGGCGAGCGCCGCCGCGAGAGCGATGGTGAGAGCCGTCATTGCGCCGGCTTCAATTGCGAGCGCGTGAGCCGCGAAAATTGCGCCTGCGTCAAACAAAGTTCCTGCCTGCCAGCTGCTTCGACGAGGTAACACTGTCAGGCGACGATTGAGATTCCCTTTCGAACCGCGCGGGGACGTGCGGATCCCGCAGGGTCAATTGAGGTGGGCGTGGATTCAGGCCGCCGCCGCGGCGCGGTCCGGCGCGCCGCGGTAGGACAAGGCTTCGGCCAGGTGCGCCCGCCTGGCCGGGCCTCCGCCGTCGAGATCAGCGAGCGTGCGGGCGAGCTTGAGCACCCGATGATAGCCGCGCGCCGACAGACGCAGACGCTCCGCCGCTTCGCGCAACAGGCGAAGACCCGCGTCGTCTGCTTCCGCGATCTCCTCGACCAGATTGGCCGGGGCGGCTGCGTTGCAGGCGACGCTGTCGAGGCCGAGATCGGCGTAGCGCGCAAGCTGAATTCGGCGCGCGGCGGCGACCCGCGCGCCGACCTCCGCGGAGCCTTCGCGTGGCGGCGGCGTCATCAGATCGGCCGCGGACACCGCAGGAACCTCGACCACGAGGTCGAAGCGATCGAGAAGCGGCCCCGAAAGGCGCCCAAGATATTGCGCAACGCAGCGCTCGTTGGGCGCCCGGCGGCAGGCGAAGCCTGGCTCGTTGGCCGAGCCGCAGCGGCAGGGGTTCATTGCCGCCACTAGCTGAAAACGCGCGGGATAGACCACGCGGTGGTTGGCGCGCGCGATTGCGACCTCGCCGGTCTCGATCGGTTGCCGGAGGCTGTCGAGAACCTGCGGCTGGAACTCCGGCAACTCGTCGAGAAAGAGGACGCCGTTGTGGGCGAGCGAAATCTCGCCCGGTCTCGCGTGAACGCCACCCCCGACCAGCGCCGGCATGGAGGCCGAGTGATGGGGCGCGCGGAACGGGCGCCGGTCGGTCAATGCGCCGCCCGCGAGAATCCCTGCGACCGAGTGGATCATCGAGACTTCAAGCAACTCCCGCGGCGTCAGCGGCGGCAGAATCGAGGGCAGCCGCTGGGCGAGCATCGACTTGCCCGCTCCGGGCGCGCCGCTCATCAGGAGGTTGTGGCCGCCGGCCGCCGCCACTTCGAGCGCCCGCTTGGCGCTCTCCTGGCCCTTGATGTCGCGGAGGTCCGGCTGGAGCCCAGGCGCCGCCCTGAGCGCTGGCTCCGGTCGCGAGAGCACCTGCGTTCCCTTGAAATGGTTGGCGAGCTGGATCAGCGACCGGGGCGCCAGGATGTCGAGGTCTGCTGACGCCCAGGCCGCCTCGGGTCCGCAGGCGGCTGGGCAGATGAGGCCCTTGCCATTGGTGTTGGCGGCGATCGCTGCCGGCAGGACGCCCGCGACCGGGCTGATCGTTCCGTCGAGCGCCAGTTCGCCAATGACCGCATAGCCTTCGAGCGCGTCGTGCGGGATGGCGCCGATCGCCGCCATGACGCCGAGCGCGATCGGCAGGTCGTAATGGCTCCCCTCCTTGGGCAGGTCGGCGGGCGCGAGATTGACGGTGATGCGCTTGGCGGGCAGGGCGAGGCCCGAGGCGATCAGGGCGGAGCGCACTCGCTCCTGCGATTCCTTGACCGCCTTGTCGCCGAGGCCGACAATGTTGAACACGACGCTCCCCGACGCGACATGCACTTGCACGTCAACGGGACGGGCCTCGACCCCCTCGAACGACACGGTTGAAACGCGCGACACCATCTTGCCCCTCTCAGTTTGCCCGATCAGAACATTTGCAGAACATTCTCGGGAGCGCAAGAGGGCGTTCGTGGAAATCTGCGTTTTTGGCCCGAATCCAAGCCTGACCAGTCTGAACCTTGAAGCAACGATTCGCTACGCCGATGCGATTAAGCAGACATTCGCGGAATGGCGAACGGATCGGGATGCAAGTCGACGCCCCAAGTCGATCGGCGGCCGCGCCGGCAGGAATTGTGGCAGAGTAGATGAGAATCCGCAGCCGCTCGAGGTTTTTCAGTCGCTCAGGCGCCTTTTTTTGCAACTTTTGATGGAAATCATACATTATGATAACGTTGTTATGTGGCCATCGGTAAGTCTAACCTGTCACGAATGAAAGATATAATCGGTGTAAGGGAGTCGCCCCCCGACACCGTGGGTCAAATCTCTTTTGCCATAAAAGAGCAAATTCTTTGTTCGGCGGATGACGCTGCCAGGTTCGGCGCCAAGACAAGATAAAACCTGGGTCATGAACCTGATCTCCTTGCCGCTGGTCAAAAATTCGATCGTTCCGATTGGCGGGCTCGCCTTGCGACCCGGCGCAACGCGGCGAACCGCAAAGAGCCTATCCGTTGGTTGGCCAAAGGGAATCGGCTTAGATCGGGTGGACTTAGCGGGAACGACGGGTTGACGCCAGACGGTCGCTCGGCGACAGCGACAACCCGACGATCCCGAGCCCCACTGCGACACCGAGATAAAGACCGCCGATGATATCTGACACGAAATGATAATTCGCCCCGATCAGACCTGCGACGACGACAGCGACCAACATGACCCAGACAGCTCTCAGTTCAGGCCAGACCAGCCAGAGGATGGTTGCAGTCGCCGCAATGACCGCCGTGTGGCCGGACGGAAAGGAGCCCCATCCGGCGCCTTGGTGAAACGGGAAGAACCCAAATACGCTGTCGCGAATCCAGGACGGATTGTCGCCCAGCCAGCTTTCTGGCCATGTCCGTCCAAACACCGCTTTTGCGGCGCTGGTGACCCCCATGACGGCAAAAACCGAAAAGCACAGGGCCAGAACGATTCGGCCGCGAATTCCCGGACGCCAGCCTGCCAAGGCGGCTATCGCGAGGACCGCGAAGACGAACGCAGTAAGCTGTTCGAGCGCTTGGGCGGGGCTCGCCATGAGGCTGAACGGACCCAGCCTGAGCAAATGACCCTCATAGTTTGCCGTGAACCAGCCAAATCGCTCATCCCCAAGATGTGCGTGCACCCATGTCGCGACCGGTCGGTCGACTAGTCTCGTCGAAACGCCAATCAGAATGGCGCACGTCGCTGCCGCGATCGCTATTCGCAAGCTCGGCTTGCGGAGGCTTCGCAATCCAGTCGCCGACCGCCGCCAAGCGCGACGATTCGGCTCCAGGCCCTTCGCAGCGACGTCCGGGAGAGATCCTGATTCGCTAGAGGCCATCGACGCCCTTTTCTCGATTCCGTCACGTCGCAGAAGCGGGTTCAGAGACGGCGTATGTCCGGCCTCATCCCCTTTGTCAGGGACGGCCG
Organism: Hyphomicrobiales bacterium; assembly: GCA_019237205.1. Lineage (GTDB taxonomy): Bacteria > Pseudomonadota > Alphaproteobacteria > Rhizobiales > Beijerinckiaceae > Roseiarcus. The sequence continues at coordinate 582 of JAFAHO010000368.1, read as the reverse complement.
TCGCGATGGCCGCCCGCTTGGACCCTGGAAGCGAGGAACTGGGAAGCCGTTCACGTTGCTCCTCGGCAGCACGCTACAGAGTCGATGGAGCCATCGCAAATGTTTTGCGTCGATCTTTGCGCCTATCCAAACCGCCGCCGACCTTGACCCGAAGACCTTTTGGGGTGCGACATCAATCGCGCAACGCCAATAAGTTCAGCACAGACCTGACTGGAGGCTAACGTAAGAAAATGCTCTTATAGCGTTAGCTGTTGGTAGGCACCCCTGGCCGAGTGCTGCGAGGGTCCAGCTTCGCGGATTGATTTCGGCGGAGGCTTCGAGGGCCCTGCGCCAGCCCAGATAGTTGGGCAGGTTCCTGGTCGCGACGCCGTGGAAGCGGCGCAGCCACTGCTTGAGCCGCGAATGGTAGGCGTTGACGTTGTTGATGTGGATATTGGGCTCGCCGGGCAGTGGCTTTCCCGGGGCGGGAACCACGCGGACGGGAATCTTCGCGCGTCGGGCGAAGGCGCACAAAGGTCGGCCGCCATCGCAGACCAGCAGGTTCGCCGGCGACATGGCGCTCGACAGCGCTTGGGTGATGCA
>JAFAHO010000302.1 GCA_019237205.1 Hyphomicrobiales bacterium | reverse complement strand
GTGCTCGCGCAGGCGCTTGACGTTCGCGTTGTCGCTCGCATCCGATCCCTGCACGTCATGGCCGAGATTCATCAGCACTTCTGCGATGCCGGACATGCCGATGCCGCCAATGCCGACAAAGTGGATGGGGCCGATTTCATTCGGCAGCTTCATGAACGCTCATCTCCCGCGCAGCCGCGGACCGGCCCGGACTCACGAGCCGGAGGAAATAGGGCAGTTCGGGGGATTTGGGAAATGGGCGGTCGGGCGGGGCTGGCCGGCGCCCTGCTCAAGCGCCCTGTCGGCCGCCCCTCCCTTGATGTCCGGCGTTCCTACGCGAACTTCACCTATCAAGCGGGAAGCTGGTCAAAGCCGCGTCGCGTCGTCGCAAAGGTGGAGTGGCATCCAGGCGAACTCTATCTGCGCGTCGGCTTCATCGTCACCAACATGGCGAGGCCGGCCGAGAATGTCGTCGCCTTCTACAACAAACGCGGGACCTGCGAACAGCGGATCAAGGCGGGCAAGGGAGCGATTCGATGGACACGGCTTTCGTGTCGCTCATTGGCCGCCAACGCCGTCCGCCTTCAGCTTCATGCGCTCGCCTACAATCTCGGCAACTTCCTGCGCACCCTTGCCACGCCCGAGCCCATGAAGGATTGGTCGCTGACGAGCCTCGAGGAAAAGCTGATCAAGATCGGCGCGAAAGTCGTGAGCCACGGCCGCCATATCGCATTCCAGATGGCCGAGGCCGCCATTCCCCGAAATCTCTTCGCCGACATCCTGCGAATGATCGCGGAGCTGAGGCCGCCAGTCACGTCAACAGCATGAGGCGTTCGGTGTCACGCGTTCCATCAGCAACAAACGGGAGACGTGCGTCTTGATTGATGAAGATTTGGCGCTCTCAGCGTTCAGCTTGGCCTCGGCGCGCCTCTGTACCGTCCGCCGACGAGCTGGCCGCGGCTCCGGCGGCGGACGCGGGTTGTGCGCCGCTCGAAACGGGCGCAGATTGCGCTGGAGCCTGCGGCCATCCGGCGGATGTCGGTCCAAAGCTATCCTCGAAATTTGGAAACACCTTGAATCTTCCTCGCCGCGCATTCTCGCATCTAGCTCGCATCTGGCAGCGGGCGCTACCGCGAGCGCGGTCATGACGGTCAGCGACCACGCTTTGGCGCAGCCTGCAGCAGCGGCGCGTGTGAGAGGTCCGCTGGTTTGGCTCGACATGGACCAGAAAGAGCTCGACGATGCCTACGATCAAAGCGTCTACGCGCCGAACATGCAGCAGGTGCGGATGCGGATCCACCGCAACAGCGAGCTGGTACGCGAGCGCCTGGGCATTCCAAAGCGTCTGGCCTATGGACCGACGTCGATCGAGACACTCGACCTCTATGCGACCAAAGCGGTGGGCGCGCCGGTCAATGTCTTCGTGCACGGCGGCGCTTGGCGCACCGGGGTCGCGAAGGACAATGCGGCCCAAGCGGAAATGCTCGTGAATGCCGGCGCCCATCTCGCCGTGCTCGATTTCAACAACGTTATCGAGACTGGCGGCGATCTCATGACCATGGCCGACCAGATTCGCCGTGGCGTCGCTTGGGTCTGCAAAAACGCGAGAAGCTTCGGCGGCGATCCCGAGCGGGTTTATATCGGCGGCCATTCCTCCGGCGGCCATTGGGTGGGCGTGCTGCTCACCACCGATTGGCAAAAGGATTTCGGCATGCCGCCTACTATGATCAAAGGTGGAGTTGCTGGCAGCGGTATGTTCGATTTGAAGCCGGTGCGGCTGTCCGCGCGATCAAATTATGTGAAGTTCACCGATGAGGTTGAGGAAACTCTCAGTTCCCAGCGCCATCTCGATAAGCTGATGGCGCCGGTCGCCCTGGTTTATGGCACTGCCGAAACGCCGGAGTTCCAGCGGCAAAGCCGCGATTTCGCCGCCGCTGTCAAGGCGGCGGGCAAGCCCGTCACACTCTCCGTCATGGGTACAATCACTTTGAGGTTTCGGAGCAACTTGCCAACCCCTATAGTTTGTTCGGTCGCGCGGTTTTGGAGCAGATGAAGCTTCGACCGGTCTGATCACGGCCGCTCGCCCCGCCTATTCCATAAATTCCGTTCGGCAATTGCGTCCACACGGCCCAGCATACGCCTTTAAGCCCGGTTATTTTCAACGGATCTCGCTGGATTCCCGCAGGCCGCCGGTCGGCCCGCTGTCGCGATTCGGCACTCGCGAAAAGCGAATCTGGGTTACATTGTAGCTCCGACCGATCTGCCTGACAGTCCCTTTTCCGGCTTTCGACTCCGGATTGTGACGAGATTGTGCGGAGACTCGACCGCTATCGCGGCTTCGCTGTCGCCGACGAGGCTCAGCACGCGACTTTGGGGAAGTCTCCATGCATACGACAATTTCTTGCCAAAGCCAGAACGTTGTTCTATATTTGTTCTCCACCACTCAAGAGAGCGCCCCTTGTCCGAGTCCGTCGAACCCGCCCCAGCCCTCCGCCGCGACCGCTCGCCTGCGGGGCGAAGGGCGGCACGGCGAAAGAAGGCCGAGCGAGAGACGCTGATCGTCGGCTTCCTGAACCGGGGCGTGTCCATCGCCGAGATTGCGGATTGTCAAGGCGTGACGGAGCGCGGCATGCGCAAATACGTCCGCGGCCTTCTCGCCCGCCGGGCGCCAGAACCGCCCGCCGAGTTCAGGGCGCTGCAGGTGAGCCGCCTCAACGAGGCGTTGCTCGTCGCCTACAGCGCGATGTCGGGAGCCAACCTTCAGGCGGTGGACCGCGTCGTGACAATCGTGCGCGAACTCGACCGCTATCACGGTTTTGCTTTCGCCGACGAGCGCGCGACGCGAAGGCCGTCCCGCCTCGCGCCGCCTTCCCCAGCAGAGCTGGAGAAGGGAGAGGACCCTCATCCGGCCCTTCGGGCTCCCTTCTCCCGCAAGCGGGAGAAGGGAGCGGCTTCCGCGTGGCGGCGATTTTGGCTATTGCGGCTTCATCCGGGCGCGGCCGCCCGGCGCGGAGGGCGGAAGGTTTGAGGCGGCTCGTTCGCTGGATTCGGCGCCTGATGGTTCTGGGCTTGGGGATCGTCAGCGTCTGGCTGATCGTCTTCGTCTTCCGGATCACCGACCGGCGGCTTCCGTCGATCCTTGCGCTCAGCCTCGCCTACGCGATCGCCGCCTATGTGATCCTGCCGCGCGTCGTGCGGATGGCGCTGAAGATCCTGCAGCGGAAAAGCGTGCCGAGCTTCACCGTGACCGGCGACGGCCTCCCGGGAGATCCGGTCAACCTCGCGCTGATCGGCGAGTTCGAGACGCTCCGCGCCGCGTTCGCGAAGGCCGGCTGGACGGAGGCGGACCGCCTCGGGCTCGTGAGCTCCTGGCGGATGGTCGTGGCCTTCGTCTTCAACCGCCCCTATCCGGCCGCGCCGTTCAGCACGCTCTTCCTCTTTGGCCGCGGCCAGGACATCGGCTTTCAGAAGGCGATCGACGGCAGCCCGCGCAAGCGCCATCACATCCGCTTCTGGGCCACGAATCTGGAGCGCGGCGAAGACGCCCTGGGGACGACCGCCTTCTGGCGCAACAAAGACCGGCCGCCGCTCGATGCGCCCGCGGTCTGGGTCGGCGCCGGCACACGCGACACCGGCTTCTCGCTGACGGCGTTCACCTTCCAGGTCACGCACGCGACCGACGACGATACGAACGCCGAACGCGATTTTATTGTGGGCGAGCTGAACCGGTGCGGGACGATCGCCGACGTGACATGGCACCGCCGGGGCGAGCGCCTCCACACCGGGCGGGTCAACCATTATGTCACCGACGGCGAAGTGGCGGCGGCGAGGCTCGCGTGACGATCGGCGATCAGGCTGGGCGCGGTCGCGAGGCGCGGTGACGATGAGCCTGACACACGCCGTTCGCGCGGGCGCGGTCCGAAGGCGACCGCGTTGCCCCGAAATCACCTTCTCAACACTGTTTTAACGCGGCACACTTCAGAAGTTGCACATGGGGGCCAATTATGCAGGAATTGACCTTGCGGAAGGAAGGGGTTGGCGATGCTTTCCTGGTTGCCGCGGCGACGCGCAAGGACCGAACGCATTGACGCCGAGGCCGAAGCGCTGATCGGCGATTTCGGCATCGCCGCCTATTCCCAAGCGCGCCGGCGGGAGCAAGAGGCCAGTTCTGATCCAATCGCACGGGATTGGGGACTCGTGGCCGCGGCAGTGGCGCAGAAGACGGGAAGGCACATCGGCCCCGACGCCTCGATCCGGATGGCGATGAATGCGGTTTTCGCGCCTGAAGGCGATCAGTCCGCGGCGCGTGAGCCTCCGTCTTCCGCCGAAGGCGCGCCAGCGGAGGAATCCGAACGCGCGCTTGCTGCGGCGTTGCAGCAGTTCCGGATCCAATTGGTCGGCGCGGCGCCCGATCGCGGAGCGTCGATCTTGCGGGACGTCGAAATTCAGGCTTCCGACGTGTCCGCCGCCATCATCGCGGCCGCGAATCTTGCCTGGCCGCCTCGAACCATCGCGTTGCGCATTCTCGACGGCTCGGGAAATGAAGTCTTCGCGCGCAAGAGGCGCGAGCGCCCCCGCGCCAATGCTGCCCCTTGAAAGCCCGAGCGACAGTTCCTACGATAGTTGACAGGACGTCTCTCGGCGATGAGCCGATTGCTCCGCGGTCACGCGCCATTCTCTCCCTGGGCTCCGACCCGGGGTGGGTGAGCGCCGGAGGCTTAGGGCAGGCTCGACGATGTGCATCCGCCGTCTGATCTCCCCGCTCGCTGCCGCAACTGTTGCAGTGTTGATCTGCGGCCCGGCCGCCAAAGCCGACCTCTTGATCGAAATCGACAAGTCCACCCAGCGCATGACGGTCACGGTCAACGGCGCGCAGCTTTACAAATGGCCGGTGTCGACCGGAGCGAACGGCTACGACACGCCGAGCGGCGCCTTCAGGCCGTTCCGGATGGAGATCGACCACACCAGCGACGAATATGAAAATGCGCCGATGCCCTACTCGATTTTTTTCACTATGACCGGCAACGCGGTGCATGGCACCGAGTATTGGCGCGATCTCGGCCATGCGGTGTCGCATGGCTGCGTGCGGTTGTCGGTGAGCAACGCCGCCACGCTGTGGGCGCTGGTCAAGCAGCAAAAGATGGCCAATACGTCGGTGGTGGTGACGGGCGAAATCCCGGGCGCCAAACCATCGACGGTCGCTGCGGTCGCGCCCGGCTATCCGACGCCCCTCCAGGCTAGCGTCCAACCGCCACACGCACCCGCTCCGGGGCTGCCGTCGCTATTCTCGTTGTTCAATCAATAGGCGGCGGAATCGTCATCGTGAAGCGCCGTTCGCGCTCGCCATGATCGCGGCGCGCGGCGACGCTCCGCCCGCCGATCTCCTTGAAAGAGCGCGACGCCGTCAGCCCTTGCGGCCGAATAGCGCGCGCAACTTGCCCTTGGCCGCCTCGAGCGTCCGCTTGCGCGCCGGCGGCAGGTTTCGGCCGGCCCGGTTGATGTAGAGATTCAGCATCGACATCGCCGAGCGAAAAGAGCTCGACTTTCGTCGGTCGCTGGCTTCGGCTGAATGTTTCAGCGACCGAGCAATCTCGTCCGCACTGGACTTGGTGAAGACTTGCGGCTCAAGGTCGAGAGCATCCGAATGCTCAGTTACCTCGGCCGACCATTTTTTCTTTCGAGGTTCGCTCATAGCGCAACTCCCCGCGTCCACGGTCTGGCTGCGGTAACGCCGATCGGCGGGGTTGTGTTCCGCCTTTCAAGAGACGGCGGGAGCTTCTCTTTGCAAACCGCCGCAAGCACGGCTGACCGCCGCCTCGCCTCCACGAGCACGGCGCCGGTTGCGGGCTCGCCTGCTAGGCACGCCCTCGCGAACGAAACCCCGGAAACCGGCGCAATCGTCCGGGCAGCAAGCTGTTGAGCGTTGGGCTTAGTCCCACCGGCCGCCGCGGCGGACGGTCACCACATCGATCCGCCCGTGCGGCGGGCCGACCCAGCCGGACATGACCCAGCTCGTCAGCGTGACGACGATCGAGCACAAAATCGCCGCCCAGAGGCCGTCGACGAGGAAGCCCTTGAGGAAATAGGAGACGAGCTCGATCATCAGCCCGTTAATGACGAGGAGAAAGAGCCCGAGAGTGAGGAGCGTGATCGGAAAGGTGAGGATGACCAGGATCGGCCGCACGAAAGCGTTGATGATGCCGAGCAGCAGCGCCGCCGCGATCAGGCTTTCAATCGACTGAATATGAACGCCGGGCACGATCTGCGACGCGAGCCAGAGCCCGATCCCCACCACCACCGCGCGAATGAGAAACCCGTTCATGACCGCTCCTGATCGTCGCCGCATAGGTAGGAACGGGGAGCCACAAACGCCAGAGGGGGCTTGCCGGGGAGGCGGCGACTCGCGTTTGATGGGCGCCGATCGCGATCTAAAGAGATGGAGGCCGCCCATGTCCGATTCCGTTTCGAACCGTCCCGTCGCCCTCGCCGCCGCCGAGGCCGCGCCGCGGGCGAAGGCAAGCAACTACCCCGAGCCCTTCGCCTCGCGGGTTAAGGGGCGGATCAAGCGGCCGCTCGGCGATCTCTTCGGCCTGGCGAGCTTTGGCGTCAATCTGACCACGCTGAAGCCCGGCGCGATGTCCGCGCTCCGCCACGCGCACGTCAAGCAGGACGAATTCGTTTATATCCTCGAGGGCGAGCCGACGTTGATCACCGACGCCGGGCGGGCTCGGCTGAACCCCGGCATGTGCGCCGGCTTCAAGGGCGGGACGGGCGACGCCCACCATCTTGTCAACGAGACGGCCGACGACGTCGTCTATCTCGAGATCGGCGACCGCCTGCCGGGCGACGGCGCAACTTATCCCGACGACGACATCGCCGCTGTCGCCGCCGCCGGCGGGTGGCGCTTCGTCCACAAGGACGGGACGCCTTACGCCTAGCGCCCGCCGGGGGCGGAATGCTATTTCGCCTGGCTCGCGATATAGGCGGCCAGGTCCTTGGCTTCGTCGCGGCCGAGCTGCATGTCGGGCATCTTCGGGTGCGGGTCCATCAGGAACTTCGCGATCTTGTCCGCGTCGAAGCCCGG
>JAFAHO010000398.1 GCA_019237205.1 Hyphomicrobiales bacterium | reverse complement strand
GAGCGTGCCAAGGTTGGTAATCGCGCCATTCTGCCAGAGAACCGCGTATGTCGTGGCGTCGCCGGTCGGGTCTGAAGTTCCGACGATCTGGCCGGCGTTGTTGATGACGAAGGCGGCGTTGTTCATCAGGCCTCCCAAGCCGCCCAGGTCGAAGACTGAGCCGTTTCGCCAAACCACGGCGTGACGGGCCGCTGCGGGGAGATTGGCGTAATCAGGGACCCCACAACCCCCCGACAGGCCCACCACGTCGCCGTTGTCATTGATCCCGACAGCATACGCGGCCTCGTCGCCAGGAAACGCGGGGAGAATTTGTTGGACCTCGCCTCTAGGCCCGTAGACGACAGCCTTGATGTCCAGCACTTGCGGCGGGACGCACCTCGGGTCCTTGGCGGCGGTCTCCGCGAATCCGACCGCTTGGCCCAGGTTGTTGTCCCCAAACGCCGAGCTGTTATTGCCGCCCAGCGTCGGAAGTGCAGTCATAACGCCGTCCTGCCAACGGAATCCGAACTGCAGGTTTTGGTACCCCGTGCAAAGGCCGGTGGGGGTGTTGCAAACGTAAGCTACGCCCCACCACTCCCGTAACGGATCGGGCTGGGAACCTTGGGCCTGACCCACGATCAGGCCACGGGTGTTCTTTTGGGGAAAAGGTGCGCTGCTGTTCGCCCCTCCGACCGTGCCGAGGTCGGTTATGACGAACTTCCCCATGACGTCGCGCCGCCAAACCAGGGCGTGCTCGCTCTGGTCGCCCGGCAGATAGGAATCCCCGCTCACCCATCCGCTATCGGTGACGCCGCCGTATCCGTTGCTCTGCGAACCCCCAAGTGTGCCCAGATTAATGACAGTGTAATGAGGCCACGACCCGCTCACCGTCTGGGCCTCCGCCGGCGCTGCGAAGCCTGCCGAGGCGACGGCGCCGAATGCGATCACAACCATTGCCAGTCCGATGCTACGCTTCATGAGTTTTCTCCTTGTGCGATGGCGCCGATGAGACCTTGTGCGCGTTTCAACAAGGCGGCCTCCCTTTCAAATCAAGCGCTTGACCGGCCGAAGCCAGCGGCAAAAAGGGTTCTCCCCCGTGGGGGCCTCAATTCCTGGAAATCTCATCTCCATCCGGCGGGTCTGACCGACCTGAAGCGAGCGGCAAATGGTTCTCTGCGGTCGCACGCACGGCCGTTGCGTCAGCGTGCCTACAAGTTTGCCGAGCCTATGATTTGCCGTTGGGCAGGCAACGAAATGGGGATCCCCTTGACGTACGGAAGGGTTGGAGCTATGCGATGAGCGCATTGCTTTTGGCGGCATGTCATTTTGGTCTCGTTTTAGCGATCCGATCGCTCAGCCGTTTTGGCAAGGTGTAGTAGGCAAAGGCGTCCCTCGTGACGGTGGGGCTATGAAAATGATCCAATACTCCTTTTTCAACCAGTGCAGTGAGTATCTTTTTTGTGTATTGCCATCGTCGATTGATTAATTCGTGAGCTTGCGTAACGTTTATTGTTCTGTTTTCCATCACGAAGTTGATGATACGCCTCTCGTATTCGTTTAAGCTATTGGCGACCGCCCCGCCTAGGGCGCGGAACGCATCAGAATCGACGAACAGCTTCCTGTGTTCAATATCGTTCTTTAATATAACCTGGACAAGGGTATTGCCTATTTCTTTCTGGAGAAAGATTGGATCTGGCAACCTCATTTGCTTCATAGCATCGCGCATGCGCCTAGAACCTTCATGCGCCATTTGAACGAATTTCAAATAGAACATCGCGTCCATGAGATAGGGATTGCGCGGCTGATGCATGTCGTAGATGTTGTCCGGGGTGACAAAGGGCGGGAACCCACCGGGGCTCTCTATAACAAGCCTGTCATCGAACATTTTTACAAAGATATTCATGTTTTTCAATGTATAAGAGCGGTGGACACAAGCATTAACAAGAGCTTCGTACCACGCCTGTTTCGGGTATTCTGGGATGGAGTAGAATTTTTGATCTTTGCCTAGGCGCGCAAATTCGCGGATTTGAGCGTCGATAACTTGTGCGGTCTCCTGGATAAGCTGTGGGACGGTACCTTCTAAACTGATGTCTTTGATTACATTGTAGTTTTCGCCTGTCTTCTCGTCGATCCCCATATAACGAAAAAAGCGCACGCGACATCCTGGCACTTGTGACTCCGGGTCCTTCGCAAAAAGGAGGGCGCACGCGAGGTTTGGGCGAAAGGTGCCGTTAGCAATTTTCCCGAGATGCCTGAGTTCTAGGATTTCCTCAACCGTCAATCGGTCCGGGGGAAGATTCCGCGCTTCGCGCACAGACGTGACGAATTGACTAATTGGTTCGGCTCGAAAGTCGTCTGGGAATTTGAGGTCCACCACCTCTCTTTCGATGTCGACTTGGCCTTTCGCGTTTTGGAGTTCTCTCGCTTCGTCCGGCCTTAGTTTGCGTTTTGACGACCCACGGCGGATGTAGGCGCTCCCATCGTTTGTCTCGACCAATTTGTCGGATCGATAATGCACCCATATCGCGATAATGAAATCGTCGATTCCGTCTTTGTTTATCGTTCGAACAGTTTTACATTCGTACCTAGCATCAGAGCAATGAATGTCGCCAGCGCGCTCCAAGTCGTTGAGGTGCGATTGCTCAACACGTCGACATCCGCTTATGGTGCCGTCGTCCTCAACGCCAATAAGTACTAGGCCGCCTTCCGGTGCCGTATTTGAGAATATCGAAAAATATTCCCCTAGAGTCTTCGCGTGGATCGTTGCTACTTTTCTCTCAATCCTTCGATCTTCACGCAACTCGACGGTCGGTAATCTATCGAGTGACGCAAATATCTCCGACACGCTCAGAAGACGTACATCCTTTTTGAGCGGTATCGTTAGGTTTAGCTGCAACTGCTCTGGCGCGCGACCCATGCGACACTTTCATCCATGGCGTCGAGAGACCGTCGACGCAACCATTAGGACTCAGCGCATGGCGAAAGACAAGGGCTTTCCAGTGTGGTAGACTTCGATCATGTTAACACTCGCAGACGCACTTAAGGTTGATCGATTAACGGAATTTATCGCACAAGAGAAGGCGCGCGGCATCGGGGCTCCTCAGCGCTTCGGATATACGCGGATATACCGGATATACGCGGATATACGGGATATACCCGGGATATACGCGGGATATACGGTGACACATACATATTTGCAAAATTGTCATCGACCCATCTGCGCCTCTCTCCTAGTGGGAGATATGCAAGTGTCACCATAATTTTAGTGTCACCATAATTTTCCTTTTCAATCTTCGATGTTCATGTTATGTTCTCAAGGACCGCGCAATGCGGCAAGCAGGCGCGACAGGCATGAAGCTCGATTTGACCACGGGGCGCCGCTGGTGGCGCGGTTGCTATCTGCACTCATCGAGCGCGGCTGCACGCCAAAGGCAGGGGCCCGGAAAGGCGCCGCAAAGGGTTGAAAAGATTGATTCCGCGCCCCGATATGGGATGGCCCCGAAAGCCTGGCGCCCCGAAGATCTGGCGCCCCGCCTGGGCGTTGCGACGTTGCGACGTTGCAGAAAAAGGCGCCCAAGCCTTTGAAAGACAAGCGACGGTGTACAATCCGCTTTTTTGGCGCGCAAGGCGAGAGCGGGCTATTCCGCCCCATAGCGATGCAGGCTCTGGCCATGCGCCTTGAGCCAGGCTTCGGCGCGGTTCGTCTCCGGGCACGCGCGGCGCAGGAGGCTCCAAAACTTCGGCGAATGGTTGAGGTGAACGAGATGTGCGACCTCGTGCGCCGCGAGATAGTCGAGCACGAACGGCGGGGCCAGGATGAGGCGCCAGGAAAAGCTGAGCCCGCCGGTCGCCGAGCATGAGCCCCAGCGGCTCACCGTATCGCGCACCGCGATTCGCTTCGGCTTGACGCCAATCGCCTTTGCGTGGCGCGCGACCGCGGCCTCGATATCCCTATGCGCCTCGCGCTTCAAGAAATCTGCGATCCGGCGCGGCACGTGCGGGCGTTCGCCCGCGACGCAGATGAGCGGCCCATCCTCGCCCTTCTCGATCCAGACGACGCCGCGGGCGGCCGGCCTATGAACGATGCGATGGTCGACCCCGCGCAGCGGCGCAATCGCTGAGGGTTCGAAGGGGACGAGAAGCGGCAGGCGCGCGAGCCTGACGCCGATCCAGGCGGAATGGCGCTCGGCGAATTCCCGCGCCGCCTTGAGAGACGCGCGCGCCGGCGCCGTCAGCAGCACGTCGCGCGTGGCGGTCCTGATCCGCAGCGTGAAACGGTGCGAGCGAGGCGAGCGCTTCAGCGCGACCCGGTAGACTTCACCGTCATGCGAGACCTCGATATGCGCCGGCTCCGGCTGAGGGCGCTCGAACAGGCGCAACATGCCGGGCGTCTTCATTGCCGCCTCGCCGCGATGAGCCGCCCGCAGGCGCGCGCCAACCCATCCCGCTCATGGCGGGAACGCGCGGCGGGCGCGGCCCGCCCGATAGGGGTGACGATCCCGCGCAAGTGCGACATGAAAGAATGCTTAGTCTACTCGCGCACTGAGTCGCCAGCGGTTTTCACCGCAATCTGAGCGCCGGCGGGGGGGTCGGCTTGATCAGCGTCGGCAGGCCGGCGGCGACCAGAACGACCGCATCGCAGGCGCGTGCGACCTCACGATTGGCCCGCCCCTGGGCGTCGCGAAAATCCCGCCCGAGCTTCGTTTCGGGCACCAAGCCGAGCCCGACCTCGTTGGAGACGATCACCGCCGGCCCTTCGAGCGTCGAGATCGCCTGCGTAAGACGGGCGATTTCGGCCTCGACGCCGCGGCCGGCAAACATGAGATTCGAAATCCACAGCGTCAGGCAGTCGATCAAAATGACCCGGCCGGGCCGCGCCTCGGCGCCGAGCGCCTCGGCAAGCGCCAGCGGCTCCTCCCGCGTCGTCCAGCCGGCGCCGCGGTCGGCCTGATGGCGGGCGATCCGCGCCGCCATATCCGGGTCGCTGGCCTCGGCGGTGGCGAGGAAGAGCCGTTCGGCCATGGCGCCCTCGGCAAGCCTTTGGGCGTACGCGCTTTTTCCTGACCGCGCGCCGCCGAGCACAAGCAGGCTGCGGGCAGCGACGACGTTCGGCTCCATCTCCGGCAAGCCCCCTACCCGGCGAAGTCGAGCGGGCGGACGCTCGGACCGCAGATCAGAAAGCGCTCATTCGGCATCCACCACACCTCGTCGGGACTAAACCGGTCGATCGCCTTCCAGTCGAAGGCGCAGTGGTCATGGTACAGCCATACGACGCGTCCGGCGTGCTGAAGGACCAGATGCGCGAAATCCGCCGCGGTAAACGAATCGCCGATGATCATGATGGTCGGCCCTGGCCTGCCGGACGCCTGAACGTAATCGCCGTACGGGTCGGACGTCAGCAACTCCTTCGGCCCGACCGGAAGCGCCAGGTATTCCGTCTCCTCCGTCACATTGTCCTGGACGCCGAGCATGCGCGCGAGATCGCCGCCCTTGCGCTCTGAGAGGGGGGTCAGCGCCGTGTCCGGGTCGAGGCGCCGGTCCGGGCGCCCGTCCGCCTCGACGATGGCGTTGTAAGCCGCCAGTGCGCCCCGCGCTGTCCAGTGGGTGTCGTGCCGGTAATAGGCGGGCCCGTCTGCCCGCGCCGCTGTCATGACAGGCCGCAGATCGACGGTTTTGATCCCATCGGCGGCGAGCCCCTTCAGAAAAAGATCGTATTCGGTCCGCTTCCCGGCGTTCTGAGCCCAGTCCGGCAGATCGTCCTGATAGACGGTCGCGGCGTTTGGCGGCGAAGCCACGAGAAAGCCCACGCCCCGCAACCTGAGTTCGTCCCTCATCGCCTTGATGAGCGCGACCGTGTCGGCGACGCGCTGGTCGCGCAGGACGAGACCGGCGCTTTGCTGCACCGTCTCCTCGCCGAGATAGAACATCCGTCCGTCGCGGCCGACCAGGACCGAATCGTCGCCCATCCCGAGCATTGGCTTGGTCAGATCCTTGTGCGCCCGGATGAGCGCCTGCCTGAGCCCGAAATGATCGCTGAGATAGGCGTCGAGCCCCGCCGGCAACGCAAGCCAGTCCTTGCCGTACCGTGGCGGCCTCGGCGCAGGCGCAAGTCTGCGCCCTTCTTTGAGGACCGCCGCCGGACTGTCCGGCCAGAGGAGGCCCACGACCAGCGGCGTGACCAGAAGCAGAAAGGCTGCAAGAGCGAAATATCGGCGCCAGCTCGTCAGCATGCGCGGTCAGAACTCGGCGGCGCTGGGCAGCGCGGTCATCGCCGTCACCCTGCGAAATCGGTCGGGCGGACTCCGGGATCGCAGACGAGAAAACGCTCCGTCGGCGTCCACCAGACCTCGTCCGGGCGGAACCGGTCGATAAGCTTCCAGTCGAACCCGCATTGATGATGATGGACCCAGATCGCGCGCCCGACATGCTGCGACAACATCAGCGGAAAATATCCTGCGGTGAAGGAGTCGCCGATGACCATGACCGTCGGGCCTGGCTTGCCCATCGTGATGATATGGTCGGGCATGACGTCTTGGGACAAAGCCACGTCCTTTCCGGGCGACGCGAGGGCCAGCGTCTCGGCTTTTTCGGTCACGTCGTCCTGAACGCCGAGGATGCGCGCGACATCGCCGCCCTTGCGCTCCTCCGGCGGTCCAATGGCGGTTGCGGGATCGAGGCGCCAGCCGGGACGCCCGTCCGCCTCGACCACGGCGTTGAACCCGGCCAGGGCGCCTCGCGGGGTCCAGTGTGCGTCGTAGAAGAGATAGGCTTCTTCGCCCTCGGCCCGGACCGCCTTCATCGCCGGGCGCAAGTCGACCGTCTTGACGCTGTGCGCCGCGAGGTCCTCGAGGAAGAGGTCGTATTCCGTTTTCCGGCCGTGCGCCTGCGCCCAGATCGGAAGATCGTCCTGGTAGATGGTCGACGAATTGGGGGGAACGGCGACGAGAAAACCGATGCCGCGCCTGGCCAGCGCATCGCGCATCGCGGCGATCAGGTCGGCCGCCTCGGCCACGCGCTCGTCCCTGAGCACGAGACCAGCGCTTTGGCGCACCATTTCGTTGCCCTCGTAGAACATGCGCCCATCCCGGCCGATCAGCGCCGCGGTGTTGACCTTGAGCAGCACGGGATTGGTCAGGTCCTTGTGTAGCCTGATCATCGCGTGTCTCAGGCCGAAACGGTCCCTGAGATAGGCGTCGACCTGGCCCGGAAGCTTGATCCATCCCGCCAGGGCGTGCGGCGCGGCAGGCGGCGGAGCGAGTCTGCGCCCCTCTCTGGAGACCAGGTCTGGGCTGTCGGGCAGAACCATGCCCCAGACCAGCGGCGTCGCGACGAGGAGGAAACTCAGCACGGCGAAGAAGCGACGGTGGCGAAGCAGCATTGAGGACCGAGACCCGACGACCAGCCACGTCTCGCGGGACGCGGCCAGTCGGAGACCTCCGTCTTGCAGTTGGGGGGCGCGCGAGCCCGTCAAAAGCTCCGTCACAACTCGGCCCGTCCCTCGTTCTTCTCCAGCGAGCCCTTTCGGGCGTTGCCCAAGCCAGCAAACCAGGAAGCGTCCGACCGGCGCCGACCAAGCCTCGTCGGGTTGGAACCTGTCGATCCAGCTGCAATCGAATCCGCACTGCTGATGGTGCGGATCATGGCGTGGCGCAGACCGAAATGATCCTTCAGATAGGCATCGACCTGGCCTGGGAACGCTGCGTACCTAGCCAGAGATTCGGGCGCGGGTGGTGCAGGCGTCGGCCTACGGCCGTCCTTCAGGATCAGGCCGGCGCTGTCGGGCAGGACCACTCCCCAGATGAGCGGCGTCGCGATGAGGAGGAAGCCCAGGATGGCGAAGAAGCGGCGATGGCGAAGCAGCATTTCGGGTCAGAACTTGAAATAGAGGAACGGGCTATAGGCGCCCGAGGCCACTGTGATCATCGAGAAGATCAGGAGGGCGAAGGTCCAGCCCGCGTCGGCCGCGGCACGCAGGATGACCGGGCTGGACAGCCGCGGCAGCCAACGCGGCAGGACGGCGAGCGTGCAGCCGATGATCAGCATCACCATCGCCCGCTCGTTAAGCGCGTCATGCATGTCGAAGCTGACGTCGCCGGCGCCGTTCCGGCCGAGAAGGCTTGCGAAGTAATCGAGCGCGGTCGGCAGATCGGCGGCTCGGAACAGGACCCATCCGCCCATCACCGCGAGCAGCGCATAGGCCCAGCGCAGCCAGACCGGGATGCGGGCGAGAAGCGATCCGAGACCCAGCCGTTCGAGGACGAGAAAGGCGCCATGCCACACCCCCCAGAGGACGAACGTCCAGTTCGCGCCATGCCATGCCCCGCAGAGCACGAATACGGTCACGAGGTTGCGGTAGGTCTGAAGGTCGGTCCCGCGGTTGCCGCCGAGGGGGATATAGAGATAGTCGCGCAGCCACGACGACAGCGACATGTGCCAGCGACGCCAGAACTCGGTGATTGAGAGCGACGTATAGGGCATGCGGAAATTGCGCGGGAAGGTGAAGCCGAGCACGATCCCGAGCCCGATCGCCATGTTCGAATAGCCGGCGAAGTCGAAATAGATCTGCACGGTGTAGGCCAGGAGGCCGATCCACGCCTCTGCGAGCTCCCGATGAGGGCTTTGGTCGAACGCCACCCGCGCCAGCGGCGCGACGACGTCGGCGACGAGCACCTTCTGAGCGAGGCCGACGATGAAGATGCGCGCTCCGACCGAGGCGCGGCCGAGCGTCGCCCTTCGCGCGTCGAGCTGGCGGGCGACGGTCTTGTAGCGGACGATCGGGCCCGCGACGAGTTGCGGAAAGAGCGAGATGTAGAGCGCGACGTCGATCGGATTGCGGTTCGCCCCGAAGCGCCGGCGGTAGACGTCGATGATGTAGGACAGGCAATGGAAGGTGAAGAACGAGATGCCCAGCGGCAGCTCGATGCTGGTCTGGCCGAAGTCCCAGCCCAGCGGCTTGAGAAGAGCAGCAACATTCCCGGTGACGAAGTTGGCGTATTTGAAGAGTCCGAGCACGAGAAGGTTGACGGCGACCGCAAGGCCAAGCGCGGACTTGCGCGCCGGGCCGTCCCGCCTGTCGACGGCGATCGCCGCGGCGTAGTTGAAGACGATGGCGAACAGCAGGATCGAGAGAAAACGCGGGTCGCTCCAGGCGTAGAAGACGAGGGAGAAGATGAGCGTGACGACGTTCTTGCCGGCGACGGTCGGAGTCAGGAAATAGCACGCGATGAAAATCGGCAGAAAGTAGAACAGGAACGTGATCGAGGAAAACACCATACCCAGATTGCCTTCGCCTCGCTTGCTCAGGGGCAAATTGTGGACCGTGCTCAGACTGACGGCCCCCTTAGCGCCGCCCGGCGCCTGAACTGACCGCTATAGCCTTCCCCGAAGTCGGCCGCAAAGAATCCGTCGATATGGCGAAAGTGAGACCGTCTCGGGGCTTATCCCCATGCCACGCTCAAGGCCTCCAGCCCATGGAAATGATAGGAGTCGCGGTACCGAGGGGGCTCGGCCAGCCGGAGGCGGGGAAGGCGGGCGAACAGGATCGGCAGCGCGGTCGCCATTTCGAGGCGCGCCAGCGGCGCTCCGAGGCAGAAGTGGATCCCTGCGCCAAACG
>JAFAHO010000359.1 GCA_019237205.1 Hyphomicrobiales bacterium | reverse complement strand
GCCTATCTGCCGCAGGAGCGCCTCGGCCTGCACGGGTGGAGCCGGGTTGAGCGGTAGCGCTCAGCACTCGACGAAATTGACCGCAAGGCCCCCAAGCGACGTCTCCTTGTATTTCGACTGCATGTCCGCGCCTGTCTGGCGCATCGTGGCGATCACGCTGTCGAGCGACACCATGTGGCGGCCGTCGCCGTGCAACGCGAGCGAGGCGGCCGCGATCGCCTTGACCGCGCCGAAGGCGTTGCGCTCGATGCACGGGATCTGAACGAGTCCGCCGACCGGATCGCAGGTCATGCCGAGATGATGCTCCATCGCGATCTCGGCGGCGTTCTCGATTTGCGCGTTCGTTCCGCCGAGCGCCGCGCACAAGCCTGCGGCCGCCATCGAGGAGGCGACGCCGACCTCGCCCTGACAGCCAACCTCGGCGCCGGAGATTGAGGCGTTGAGCTTGAAGAGGCCGCCGACCGCCGTCGCCGTCATCAGAAAGTCCGCCAATCCCGCCCGGCTCGCGCCTTCGCAATGGTCGCGGTAATAGCGCAGCGTCGCCGGAATGACGCCGGCCGCGCCGTTGGTCGGCGCGGTGACGACCCGTCCGCCGGCAGCGTTTTCCTCGTTGACCGCCATCGCGTAGACGCTGACGAAATCCATGATCTCATGGGCCGGTCGCTCATTGCGGCGCGCGCCCTCGGTGAGGCGGTCGTAGATCGCCTTGGCCCGGCGCGTCACCTTGAGGCCGCCTGGGAGCGGCCCCGAGCGCTCGAGCCCGCGATCGAGGCACTTGAACATCGCCTCGAGCACCCGCTCGACATAGGCATCCACCGCCTCGCCGCCCCGCAACGCCGCTTCGTTGACGCGCATCAGGTCGGCGATCGAGAGCCCGGACTCGCGCCCCCGCGCCAAAAGCTCTGCGCCCGAACGAAATGGATAGGGAACGCGCACCTCACCTGTGGGCGAGCCGTCGTCCGCGCCTTCACGGATGACGAAGCCGCCGCCAACCGAAAGCCAGGTCTCGTCGGCAAGCATCGCGCCGTCCGAACCCCTCGCGATCAGCCGGAGGGTGTTGGGATGACGCGGCGGCGGAGTGAGGACGTCGAAGACGATCGCGTTCGCCGCGTCGAAGGCGATCGTCCGCCGCCCGGCAAGTGGCAGCCGCTTGGTTTCAAGAACCCCGGCGACCAGCGCCTCGGCTGCGTCGGGATCGACGGCGTCGGGCTCGATGCCGCTGAGGCCGAGGATCACCGCCTTATCGGTTGCATGGCCCCTCCCGGTATAGGCCAGCGAGCCGTAAAGGGTGATCCCGACCTCCGCGACCCGGCCGATCGCCCCGCGCTCGACGAGGCCGGACGCGAAGGCGGCGGCCGCTTTCATCGGCCCGACCGTGTGCGAGGAGGACGGGCCAACGCCGATCTTGAAAAGCTCGAAGACGCTGATCATCGCTTGGTTCCGGGTATGCAAGGCCCTTGCGACGCCCGTGCGGCGTTTGGCCAATGGTATGGCCCGAGCGACTGACGCGAAACTCCCATTTCGCGCGGCGCCCGCGCCAAAATCAGATAGACGCCGATCCTTGCTCCCCCGGGCGGCGCGGCCTATCTAGTGGGTCAAGGAGTGCGCACCATGTTCATCCAGACCGAGGCGACCCCAAATCCGGCGACGCTGAAGTTCCTGCCAGGCCGCGTCGTCATGCAGGAAGGCACGTTCGAGGCGCGCGACGCCGCCGAGGCCGAGCGTTCCCCGCTCGCCAGGGCGTTGATGGAGCTGCCAGGGGTCAGCGGGGTCTTCTTCGCCAACGACTTCATCTCGGTGACCAAGACCGACGGCGAGTGGCAGCACCTGCGGCCTGCCGTGCTCGGCGTCGTGACCGAATTCTTCCTCTCGGGCGCACCGCTCATCGAGGGCGCCGAGGCCGCTGCGACCGGCGAGTTCTTCGATCCTAAGGACGCTGAGACCGTCGAGGCGATCAAGGAACTGATCGAGACGCGTGTGAGGCCCGCCGTTGCCGGCGACGGCGGCGACATCACCTTCAAGGGCTTCCGTGACGGCGTCGTCTATCTCAAGATGAAAGGCGCCTGCTCCGGCTGTCCGTCTTCAACGGCGACGCTGAGACACGGAATCCAGAACCTGCTCAAGCACTTCCTGCCGGACGTGGAGACGGTGGAGCAGATCGAGGGCTAGGGCTCGCGAGGACATGATCTACGGTTGGCTCATCCTCGCGTCCTGGCTCGTCCTGATCGCGGTCTGGTTCGCAATGGCGCGCCGCGTCAAGACGGTCGCCGAGCACGAATCCGCCTTCTCGACGCTCTCGCATTATGGGCCGCTCGCCGTCGGCATCTATCTTCTAGCAGCGCCGCGCTTGCCGCTCTTTCCACTCGATGTCCGCTTCGTGCCGCTCGCGCTGTGGCCCGTCCAGCTTGGCGCCGCGCTCACTGTCGCCGGCGTGGCGTTCGCCATCTGGGCGCGGGCGCTGCTCGCCGGCAACTGGAGCTCGAGCGTCACGTTGAAGCGGGACCACGAGCTCATCGTGGAAGGCCCCTATCGCATTGTCCGCCATCCGATCTACACCGGCATTCTCATCGCCCTGATCGGAACGGCGCTCGCCGTCGGAGAATGGCGCGCCGTGCTAGGCGTGGCCATCGCAGCCGGCGCATACTGGCGCAAGCTCAGGATCGAGGAGAGCGTGATGCGCCGGCAGTTCGGCGCGGCCTACGCCGAATACGCCGCGCGCGTGCCGGCGCTCGTTCCGTTCGTGATCTGAGGCACGAAGCTTACGGGGCCCTCTTCTCACCGCCGGCGGCGGTGATGACAGCGACAATGATGAGCCCCGTCAGCAGAAGGCGCACGCCGGCACTGACGCCAAACGTGTTCAGCATCGTAAGCAACGGCACCAGAAACAGCGCCCCGTCGAGGCCGCCGAGCGTGCCGCACAGCGCATAGGTGGCGAAGCGCACCGGCTCGACCTTGACGCCAGCGAGCCGCGCGGCGCGAATGTTCTGCCCGATCGCCAGGACCGACCGCCCCCAAATCGTTCGATGCAGAGC
>JAFAHO010000208.1 GCA_019237205.1 Hyphomicrobiales bacterium | reverse complement strand
TGTCGCCAAGCTCTGAGGGCGCCGCCTGGCGTTCAGGAGACGCGTTACCCGCTCCAGGTTGCTTATTGCTTTGTAAGCGAACCGCTTGTAGCGCGGCTTCGAGAGGCCGACGAACGCGTTTTTGTCGCTCGCCGAGACCCTCCGGACGGGATCCCCGAATGCAGGGCCTCTTTTTCCCAGAATCACGAGCCTCCTGCCGCCCGCTTTCGATCGAATGTCATTATGCCCGACCGAATTTGATTCGGGCCGAACCCATTTTCCTCAAGGATTCGAATCACCGTCCAGCGAGGGACACTCTTGCCGAGGTTGCCCTCAGTCCATTCCTGCCATTGCGGCGGCAGAGGTTCAGGGGCAAATTCAGCCTCGCCCCAGCGCGCGAGCTCGGTGAGCCATTGCGGCTGCGGCGGATCATGCTCGAGGGTTTTTCTCGCAGATTGACGTGCGGCGTCCCATTGCTCGAGGCGAAAATGCGCATGGGCGAGCGATTCCCATGGGCCGTAAGTATAGGCTTCCGCCTCCGGGGTCCCGTACGAGGGGGTTCGGATCATGCCGGCGAGCGCGAGCAGGGGAATGGCAGCAGCCGGCCGGTCGGTCTCGTTGAGACGTCGGCCGAGCTTATAGTAGGCCTCGGCGCGGGAAGGATCCTCGACAATCGCTTTCGAAAGCGCCTCGAGCGCACGCTGCGGCTCGCTGAAATGCATGTAGAAATTGTGCATTTTGCAGCAAATCTCATATCGATATTCGGGAATTTTGACCTGGGCAAAAAACCTGGCGAGAATCTGCTCGCCTTCGACTTTCAGTAAACTGTGTAAACATTCGACGGCATAGACGTAGAGACTGCGGTCGTCGGTGGCCCCATTGTTGAAATGTTTCCGCAGAATCGTAATGTTACGGTCTTTCTTGAGCACGTGTCGGTCGGGCGGCGTCGCATGCAGGATCGCAATGTTGTCGAAATACTTGGCTTTCTGTCCTTCAATGCCGTCGATGAACTCATGGATTGGCTCCTTCCATCGAAGTCTTCCTTCGACGAACAGATCCCGTCTCGCCATCCGCTCCCGCCATTGCTGGAACGGAGGGTAGAGGTAACGCAAATAAATCGCCTGCAACTCGTCGTTCAGAACGGACCGCTTGAGCTCCAGAATACGCCCCTGGTTGTCGGGCGAAATCACGTCGTCGCCATCGAGCCAGATGATCCAGTCCTTGACGCATTTGGAAAATGCGAAATTCCGAGCCGCGGCGAAATCGTCGATCCAGGCGAAACGATGCACGATTGCGCCCATCGCAGCGGCTTTGGCGACGGTGTCGTCGGTCGAGCCGGTGTCGACGACGACCATCTCGTCCGAGAACAGTTTTGCGCAATTGAGCGCCCGCTCGATCGTCGCGCCCTCGTTTTTCACGATCATGGCCAGGGAGAGCGTACTCATGAGAAGGCTCGGTGAAGGATTGGCATCGCTTTCGAACGAGCGACGCGTTGAGGCCCCCCCGGCTGCGCGTCGCTCACGCCGCCGCCTTCTGATAGTCCTTCACGTCGGCGAAGGCGATCCTCGGCCAGCGCTCCTGCTCGTAGCGGAGGTTGAAGGCGCTCGACGCCATGAACACCGGCGCGCCGTCGAGGTCGGAGGCGATCGAGGATGGATAGGCGGCGAGGAACTTCTCCATCTCCGCCTTGTCCGTCGACGACACCCAGCGGCAGACCTCAAAGCGGCTCTGCTCGAACGATACAGGCAGGCCGTATTCCACGCTTAGCCGCTCGATGAGCACGTCGAGCTGGAGCGCCCCGACCACGCCGACGATCGCGGCCGCTCCGTCGTGCGGCAGGAACACCTGCACCACGCCCTCTTCCGCCATCTGCTGCAGCGCTTCGCGCAGTTTCTTGGCCTTCATCGCGTCGGCGAGCTTGACGCGGCGCAGGATCTCCGGGGCGAAGCTCGGCACGCCGCGAAAAACGATCTCCTCGCCTTCGCTCAGCGTGTCGCCGATGCGCAAGAGCCCATGATTAGGGATGCCGACGACATCGCCGGCGTAGGCCTCGTCCGCGAGCGAACGGTCCTGGGCGAAGAAGAACTGCGGAGCCGAGAGCGTGACGGGCTTGCCGGTGCGCACGAGCCTCGCCCGCATGCCGCGCAAAAGCCTGCCCGAGCAGACGCGCATGAAGGCGATGCGGTCGCGATGGTTCGGGTCCATGTTCGCCTGGATCTTGAAGACGAAGCCGGTCATCTTGGCTTCGTCCGCGTTGACGGTGCGGCTCGCGGCGGCCTGCGCGCGGGGCGAGGGCGCGAATTCAGCCAACGCGTCGATGAGGTCCCTGACGCCGAAATCCTTGAGCGCGCTGCCGAACATGACCGGCGTCAGGTGCCCCTCGAGAAAGGCCTGCTTGTCGAATGGCTTCAGGCCCTCGACGGCGAGATGGAGCTCGTCGATCGCTTCACCGCGCTCATGCTCGGGCAGGAGTCCTGCGACCAGCGGATCGTCGGGACCCGCGACGGGGATCGCCTCGGCGTCCTTGCCGAGCGGGGTCAGCGTCTTGCGGCGGATATCGTACGCGCCGGCGAGCGAGCGGCCGCGCCCGATGGTCCAGTTAAGCGGCGCCGTGTCGAGCGCCAGCGTCTTTTCGATCTCGTCGAGGAGATCGAACGGGTCGCGCGTCTCGCGGTCCATCTTGTTGATGAAGGTGACGATCGGAATGTCGCGCAAGCGGCAGACCTCGAACAGCTTTCGCGTCCGCGCTTCGATGCCCTTGGCGGCGTCGATCACCATCACCGCCGAATCGACGGCGGTCAGCGTGCGATAGGTGTCCTCGGAAAAGTCCTCGTGGCCGGGCGTGTCGAGCAGGTTGAAGACGCAACCCGCGTATTCGAAGGTCATGACCGAAGTCACGACCGAAATGCCGCGTTCGCGCTCGATTCCCATCCAGTCCGATCGAGTCTTGCGGCGGTTCGCCTTGGCGCGCACCTCGCCCGCGAGCTGGATGGCGCCGCCGAACAGGAGGATCTTTTCGGTGAGCGTCGTCTTGCCGGCGTCGGGATGCGAGATGATCGCAAAGGTGCGCCGGCGCGCGACGGGGTTTTCTTCAGGCATCGGCATCGGTTTTTGGGGGAAAACGAGCCGCTTACTTAAGCGCGGACGGCCGCCAGGGGAAGGCCAAAGGGACCGTAACCGATACGGTCCGCGTCAGGATTTGGTGAAGGAGTTGCTCCCGGACTTGCCGATCGCGGGCTCGTGGGGAGCGTGCCATTTCCGTTCCGGTTTTGAGCGATTCCAAGGACTTGCGGCGCCATTTCGTTCCCTCTTCCGCCGCCTTTAGAGCGGATTGCTTTTGGGTCGACGCGACCATTGTAGCTGTAGCCGCGGTCGCTGACCGCGGGCGGCGCGGTCAGCGACCGCGCCGCTACAGCGCCCTACAGCGCCCGACTCGACGGAAATGCTATTTGCTCCGGACTTCGTCTTGAACTCTCCTGTTTCTCGAAAGAGAGAAGGGCTGGCGCCGTTTCGTCGCTCGGGATCCTTGGTTTTTGCGCGCCCCATTCGCGCCAACAAAAGCTCGGCCGCGAGCCTCAAAGGATCGATCCGAAAGGAGGTCGTTACCCCGCACCCCCTTAAGGCTCATGAGCCGGGGGTCCGGGCAAGACAGGGCGAATGCAGAACTGTCCCTCAGGGTGACATCCGCGTTTTCGGCCCGAACGCGCAATCGAGCTTTTTTGAGCGGACAGGCGCCAGCCCTTCGTGCTGCGGCGTCTGCAACGCCTCATCTCAAACGCTTATCCTTTCGTATCCCCTTGGCGAGGTCAAAGCGGCCGGTTCGTCGGCGCATTTGGCGCGCCTCGATCCAGCGACAGCGAGAACATAACAAGAACAACGAGGCGCTGTCAAGAAAAATTCGCAAATGCCAAGATGGCCGTTCCAGGCCCGTGTCACCCCCGCAAACGGCTTGAGTTAGAGTTCAATCAGCCTGCACGGCGACGACCGTTTTGGTGAAGGGTTTCGAGCGCCGGCCCCGGACCCAGCCCCACCGTCGCAAAGGGCCGGCGCCCGAAACCCTCCACTATAGCAGACATTGCCAGCGCGAAATAGGCTTCACCGACCAAACGTTGATCCAGCAGATCGTCGCGAATGGCGGGAGGCGGTCGTTCGAAAAAAGACTCCGAGGATGCAGCCTGAACCTGAGATAGGCTAGACCGCAAAAGCGATTTGTGGGAAAGGTTGCAGGGTTAAGTCCGCGCCTGACGTCGTTCGTTCGATGAACGGAGGAGGGGGATGGATCGGGATGATGACATTCGGTCCGCTCAAGAGCGAGCCCTCTCCATCTTCGAGCGAAAGCCGTCGGCAGCCTTGAGCTCCGCCAAGGCAAGCGGGCGCCTCGACGAAGGGCTTCACTGCACCGTCTCGTCCCGCGAACTCGATGTCAGGATGGACATGCCCAAGGAGCTTGGCGGCGATGGGAGTGCCCCTACGCCCGGCTTCTTTGTCCGAGCGGGACTGATCGGTTGCGTGGCCATCGGGATCAAGATGACCGCGGCGCGTGAAGGCATTCCGCTTGAGTCGGTGGGCGTCGATGTCGAGATGGACTTCGACGACGGAGCAATGTTTGGGCTCGGCGACAACACGGCGGCGCCCCTCGAAACCCGGCTGACCATTACCTTGCAAAGTCCAGCTCCCTGGCCTGCCGTAGAGGCGATGGCGAGGCGCGCGCTCGCGGCGGACCCTTACTTCCTTGCGCTCAGGGACCCGCAGCGCGTGAACTTCACCCTTGTCGCCGAGCAGCCATAGCGGGTAGGGCCCGAAATAGGCTTCATCGCCTAAAGCGGGCCTCCCAGAGTCGATGGACACTCCCGCGGCGCTGAGCCTACACTCTGCTCACACGCTGGGCGTGTCGAGGACGCGGAAATGTCGAAGGAGCAAGTCGAGCGCCGACTTGCCGCGATTCTCGCGGCCGACGTTGCGGGATATAGCCGCCTGATGGGCGCCGACGAGGAAGGCACGCTCGCGTCGCTCCGGGCCCACCGGCGCGATTTTCTTGATCTCAAGATTGCCGAGCATCGGGGACGTATCGTCAAGTCCACCGGGGATGGACTCTTGATCGAGTTCGCAAGCGTCGTCGACGCCACCCGCTGCGCACTGGACGTTCAGCACGGGATGAGGGAGCGCAATACCTCCGTGCCACAGGATAAGCGTCTAGAGTTTCGTATCGGGATCAATGTCGGCGATGTCATTGTTGAAGACAACGACATCTTTGGCGACGGCGTGAATGTCGCGGCCCGCCTGGAAGGGATTGCCGAGCCGGGCGGCATCGTCATTTCCGCTGTCGTCCGCGATGCCGCGACCAATCGCGTCAACGCGGAGTTCCGCGACCTTGGGGAACTATCCCTGAAGAACATCGCGCGTCCGGTGCGCGCATTTCAGGTTATGTTCGAGGCCGACGATCGCCCAAATGCCGCATGGGCCGTAGCAGACAATATTGGCGCGCCCGGTCGACCCGAAAGACCGTCAATTGCGGTTCGGCCGTTCGTGGTTCTGGCTGAAGATCGAGGACTTGAGTTCCTGGCCACTGGGCTGGCGGAAGACGTCACCGCATTGCTCGCGCGGGTGCCCGGTTTTTTCTTAATCTCGAGGGCATCGTCATTTGCCTTCCGCAATCCGGAGACACCGACGTCCGTTGTCGCGCAGCAACTGGGTGTCCGCTATGTGTTGGAGGGAACCGTACGGGCCGCGGGCGACCAAGTCCGCGTTTCAACTCAGCTTGCTGACGCCGCGACAGCCCGCATTCTTTGGTTTGGCAAGTTCGCGGCTTCGCGCGCCGAGACACTGGAGCTGCAAGACGACATCGCCCGCGGAATAATTATTGAACTGGAGCCTGCGCTTACCCGCGCCGAGGTCGCGGTGATCCGGCGCCAGCGTCCGGACAATGTCGACGCCTGGGGATGCTACCACCAGGCCATCGACGCGCTTGGAGGTCATGGGTGGAATGAGCAAACAGTTGCGGAGGCACAAGACTTTCTGCGACGGGCCCTCGAACTCGACAGCAAGTTCGCCCTGGCGCGTGCACACCTCGGCTTACTATCGGCAATTGCGCAAAACATCGGTCTTGTCGAACGCTCGGCCGAGCTTACTCAAGAGGCGCTGGCGGCAGCCGAAAGGGCGATTGCGGATGATCCAGGCAGTTCTGAGGTTTTGGGCTATTCGGGTTGCGCGCTCTCTGATCTAGGACACCGCAGGCGGGGAGCAGATATTCTACGGCAAGCTTCTGAGATGGATCCAAGCAATGCCCAAGCTGAGGTGGCTTTTGGCGCGGCACTCGCGATGTTGGGCGATCACGATGCGGGAATAGGACACATGCGTCTCGGGATTAAAATCAGCCCGCGCGATCGGCGACTGGGATACTGGGGCTGGGTGTTGGGAATGTTTCTTCTGCGCGCCAACCGAGCGGGGGAAGCGCTGGAAGAGGCTCGGATCGCCGCGCGGCGCGATCCACGCCTTCACCTACCGTTGATCCTCGAAGCCGCAGCGCAGGCGACGCTAGGGCGGACCGAACTCGCTCGGGCGGCGCTCACGTCTGCGAGGCGCATCCGACCCAAACTTACTCGGCGAGAGATCGAAATTTCTCATGGCCGGCGCGCCGCCAAAGTTCTGGCTGGCGTATGGGACGTCGACTAAGCGACATCCCCACAACCGCGTGCGGGGACCAATTCTCTTAAGATCAT
>JAFAHO010000043.1 GCA_019237205.1 Hyphomicrobiales bacterium | reverse complement strand
CGCGCCTTTTCATCAGTCATTCGAGCCTCAACAACGATAAGGCCATCGAGGTCCGCGACTGGCTCAAGCAGAACGGCTGGGACGACGTCTTTCTCGATCTCGATCCCGTTCGCGGCATCGCCGCCGGCCAGCGCTGGAAGGAAGCCTTGCAGAAGGCCGCCTGGCGCTGCGAGGTCGTTCTGGCGCTCGTTTCGAAGGAGTGGCTCGCGTCGAGCTGGTGCAAGTCGGAGGTCGACGCCGCGCGGATGATGGGCAAGAAGGTGATTGCGGCGCTCGTCGGGATCGACAGGAGCCAGGTCCCGCCGGACCTCACCGACGAGCAATATGTCGATCTCATCGGCGACCCGAACGCCTACCTTCGCCTCAAGGAAGGCTTGAAGCGCGCCGGCCTCGACCCGACGACCTTCCCCTTCGAGGCCGGCCGCCGGCCCTATCCCGGATTCGCCTGGCTCGACGAAAAGGACGCCGCGGTCTTCTTCGGCCGCGACGCGCAGATCGTGCGCGGGCTCGACGAGATCCGTCGGCTCGCGCGCGCCGGCGTGACCCGCATGTTCGTGATCCTCGGCGCCTCGGGATCGGGCAAGTCGTCCTTCCTGCGCGCGGGCTTGTGGCCGCGGCTCAAGCGCGACGACCGCGCGTGGCTGCCGCTGCCGGTCATCCGGCCTGAGCGCGCCGCGATCTCCGGCAATTACGGGCTCGCGCAGGCGCTCTATAGGATCGTGAGCGAGCCGCGCTTTGCCGACGGCATGCGCCGGCGCCGGCTGCCGCGCAGCCGCGCCGACATCCAGGACTTCGTCGAAAAGACCGACGACGGGCTCGCGCAGCTTCTCGCCGCTTTGCGCGAGATCGCGCAGGCGAGCGACGACGCGGCGCCGCCGACAATCCTCTTGGCCGTCGATCAGGGCGAGGAACTGTTCAACGCGGAAGGCCGCGACGAAGCCGAGCGTTTCGTCGCCATTCTGACCCGAACGCTCGCCGCCGATCCGCGCACGCTCATGATCCTTGTCATGCGCTCGGATTCCGTCCCGCTCCTGCAAAACAATCCGCGCCTCGCCGCCTTGCCGAAGGACGCCTTCACCCTCGACATGATGCTCGAGGGATCCTATCGCGCAGTGATCGAAGGCCCGGCGCGGCTCATTGAGCAGCCGCTCAAGATCGACGCTCAGCTCGTCGACGCGCTGCTCGAAGACATCTCCGGGCAGGACGCGCTGCCGCTGCTCGCCTTCACGCTGGCCCACCTCTACGACAACGCGCGCGCCGACAACGAACTGACCCTCGACGGCTACAAGCAGATCGGGCGCGTCAACGGCGTGATCGCGAGGACAGTCGCGCAAGGCTTCGCCGAGGCCTCGGCCAAGGGCGAGGCGCCGCGAGACGAGAAGGCGCAGCTCAAGCTCGCTCGTTCGGCCTTCATTCCGCATCTCGCGCAAATCAACGCGGCGGGACATATCGTGCGCCGGGTCACACCGCGCGACAAGATTCCGGCCGAGGCGAGGCCGCTGATCGACCGCTTCGCCGAGCAGCGGCTGTTGACCAAGGACCGCCGGCGCGACGCCGACGGAAACGACGTCGACGTCCTCGAAGTCGCGCACGAGGCGCTCTTGCGCCAGCCGCCGTTCAGCGAGTGGCTGGCCGAGGATCGTGAGTTTCTCATGTGGCGCGATCGGCTGAGCCAGGCGCGCATTGCATTCGAGGCCGAGCAGCGCGGCCTGCTTGCGGGCCGCGAGCTCGCGATCGCACGGAGCTACTTGCAGACTCGGGCCGAGCCCGAGTTCGAGCCGGCCGACCTCGCCTTCATGCGCGACAGCGTCGCCGCCGACGACCAGCGGCGCGCGGAGGAAGTCGAACGGGCGCGGGCGAAGGAGGCTGCAGAAAGGAAAGAACAGGAACGACGGATACGGGACGCGGAACGAATCGCCGAGGAGCAGAAGAAGGCTGCGAGCGCGCAGAGGCGCGCGACGCGCGCGGTGCTTGTCGGACTTGTCGTTGCTGTGCTCGTCGCGGCGGCGGCGCTTTGGCAGTACTTCGACGCCAGGACGCAACGCGAACTCGCGGTGCAACAGAAAGACGCGGCCGATCAGGCAAAGAAAGACGCTCTGACCCAACGCGACCGGGCTGTCCAAGCGGAAGACTCAGCCAATAAAGCAAAGGCGGAGGCCCAGACCAACGCCGCTGAGGCGAAAGCCAACGCTGGCCGCGCGGAGGCCAATTTGCGCGAGGCCCAGATCGCTCAGGAAGCCGCCGATAAGGCAAAGAAAGACGCATTGGCGGATCGCGACCGGGCTGTCCAGGCGGAAGACTCAGCCAACAAGGCAAAATTAGAAGCCCAAACTAACGCGGAACAGGCGAAAGCCAACTTGCGCGAGGAGCAAATCGCGCAGGAAGCCGCCGATAAGGCAAAGAAAGACGCACTGGCGGATCGCGACCGCGCCGTGCAAGCGGAGGGCGCAGCCAATAAGGCAAAATTGGAAGCCCAGACAAGTGCGGCGCAAGCCAAGGCCAATCTCCGCGAGGCGCAGACCACGCAATCCCTGTTCCTGGCCGATCAGTCCCGCCAGCGGCGCTCGGCCGGCGACATGGGAGCCGCGGCCCTGCTCGCGCTGGAGGCGCTGCCAGACATCGCTGCCGAAATTGATTGGCCATACGTCCCCGAAGCCGAGCTGCAACTCGACAGCGCCCGGCGCGATCTGCGCGAGCGGCTCATTCTCGGCCACGGCGATCCGGTCAATCACGCCGCGTTCAGCCCCGACGGTAAGCGCATCGTTACCGCGTCTTCAGACAAGACGGCGCGCGTCTGGGACGCCGTCACCGGCAAGCCGATCGGCGAGCCGATCAAGGGCCATTATGGTGAGATGTTGATGGCGGCGTTCAGCCCCGACGGCAAGCGCATCGTCACTGCAGACAACACGGCGAGCATCTGGGACGCCGTCACCGGCAAGCCGATCGGCGAGCCGCTCAAAGGCCACGACGATGTGGTGTTGAGCGCTGCGTTTAGCCCCGACGGCAAGCGTATCGTCACCGGCTCCCGCGACTGGACGGCGCGCGTCTGGGACGCCGAAACCGGTAAGCAGATCAGCGAGCCGCTCAAGCATGATGGCGCTGTGTTCAGCGCAGCGTTCAGCCCCGACGGAAGGCGCATCGCTACTGCGTCTTCGGAAATGCGCATGTGGGACGCCGCGAGCTTTAAACCCATCGGCGAGCCGGTCAATGGCCATGGGGGTCTTCCAGTGACGAGCGTCGCATTCAGCCCCGATGGCAAGCGCATCCTCACTGCGTCTGACGACAAGACAGCGCGGATCTGGGACGCGGCGAGTGGCAAGCCGATCGGCGAGCCGCTCAGGGGCCACGACAAAGAGGTGAACAGCGCAGCGTTCAGCCCCGACGGAAAGCGCATTGTCACCGCGTCTCACGATAAGACGGTGCGCGTGTGGGACGCCGCGACCGGCAAGCCGATCGGCGAGCCGCTCAGGGGCCATGAGGATTTTGTGATCAGTGCGGCGTTCAGCCCCGATGGCAAGCACATTGTCACCGCGTCTTGGGACAAGACGGCGCGCGTTTGGGACTCGGAGGGGGAGCCCACCCGGGAACCGCTCAAAGGGCACAAAGACGGCGTGGTTCACGCGGCGTTCAGTCTCGACGGCCGGCGCATCCTCAGCGCGTCCTGTGACGAGACGGTTGACGAGACGGCGCTCTGTGAAGCACGCGTGTGGGACGCGATGAGCGGTAGACCGATCGGCGAGCCATCCGCCATACATGGAGATTATGTTGTTTGCACGGCGTTCAGCCCCGACGGGACCCGCGTCGTCACCGCCTCGGACGACGACACGGCGCGAATCTGGGACGCCGCGCGCGGTAAGCCGATCGGCGAGCCGCTGAAGGGCCACGAGTATGTTGTAGATAGCGCCAACTTCAGTCCGGACGGGACCCGGATCGTTACCGCGTCTCAGGACGGCACGGCGCGAATTTGGGACGCGGCGAGTGGAAGGCCGATCGGCGAGCCGCTCAAAGGCCATGACGGTCCGGTGGAAAGCGCGGCGTTCAGTCCCGACAGCAAGCGGATTGTCACCGCGTCTAAAGACAATACGGCGCGAATCTGGGACGCGGCAAGCGGAAAGCCGATCGGGGAGCCGTTCAAAGGTCATAGAGACTTTGTGCTAAACGCCGGATTTAGCCCGGACGGGACCCGGATTGTCACCGCGTCTAGTGACGATACGGCTCGCATCTGGGATGCGGCGAGCGGAAAGCCGATCGGCGAGCCATTGAAAGGTCATGAAAGCACTGTGTATAGCGCGGCGTTCAGTCCCGACGGCAAGCGCATTGTCACCGCCTCTGCGGACAAGACGATCCGGGTCTGGGACGCCGCGAGCGGACAGCCGATTATCGAGCCACTTATAGGCCATGGGGATCAAGTGTGGAGCGCGGCGTTCAGCCCCGACGGCCGGCACATCGTCAGCGCGTCTTTTGACAAAACGGCACGTATCTGGGATGTCTTTCCCGACACGCAATCGCTCCTGTCAGCCGCCAAGGCCGCCGTCCCGCGCTGCCTCACGCTCGCGCAGCGCAAGACCTTCTTCCTGCCCCCCGAGCCGCCGGACTGGTGCATCGAAATGGAGAAGTGGCCCTACAACACGGCCGAATGGAAGCAGTGGCTCGCCGACAAGCGCGCGGGCAAGAACCCGCCATTGCCCGCCGCGCCATAGTCGCTTGATGCCCAATTGCCGGCCAGCGCGGTCGTCCTCTATCAAAATGCGCGCCACACAGCCAGCGCTGCGCCATGCTGGGTGTTGGTCTTCATCGCCCAAACGCTGGTGAAGAGGCCGAACTGCACCGACCATCGATCGTCGAGCGCGATGACGAGGCTCGCCTCGACGACGGACGTCCTCCAGGCCGGAAACGAGCGGTTCACCGCGGCGGTTGAAACCGTGGTGTAGTCCTGGACCATCAGCATCAATCCGGGCGCCGGTTTGAACCCGACTGTCAGATCCGCATGCCATTCGTCCGGCGGGCCGCCGGTGCGCAGGCGATAGCCGAGCTCGCCATCGAAAAAGGCGGGCGTCGAGCCGACCGCGAAGTTCGCGCCCGCGAGCAGGCGCGCCTCCGCTGCCCCGCCGGTGTCGCCCGCCTGGGCGGGAGCGGCGCCGTCATGGGCGCCGGGCACGAACAGCGTCGCCTCGCCGGAGAAGACCCACTCGCCCGTCGACCAGAGTTTCGCCCTGAGGCCCAGGTCCGAATAGTCGAAGCCGGTATAGGTGTTTGGCGTCGGCGGGCCCAGCGCGTAGCGTTCGAGCGCCGTCTGGCCGAAGATGGTCAGTTCGTTGGTGATCCCGTATTCGAGATAGGTTTGCGCGTCCTCGCGGTTCTGCTTGACCGCCGGATTGTCGCCCCAGGGCGAGCCTGCTCCGGTCCAGCCGAACAGCGTTTCGATGAGAAGTCCGCTTCCCTGCGGCTCCGTCCAGGCGCCGGCCAGCGCGGCGACGGGGGCGGCAAGCACGATCGCAAACGCGACCGCGGCGCCTGCGGCGCGCAAAGGACCGCTGCCCGAGGCGGCCACGTCGCTCCCCTCCCCCGAACGCAAATACGCTCAAATCGAGACGCCGCCGCAACGCCGGAGCGCGACGGCGACGCCTCGACCCCCGCCCTGCCTAAGAAATGTCCAGCGGATGACGGTGCGTCAAGCCAAAAAGACTCCCGCGTTCACAAAACTGTGATAATTGAGGTTCGCGCCTCGCCATCCGCCGCCGACGCGCTATTGGGAGCGATTCTGAAAACCGACAATTTCTTGCCAAACGAATGGATCCATGGTTTGCTTTTCCGGTCGCGGATCGTGGTGAGGCCGCTCAGTTTGGCGGCGTAGATGTGGAGGAGATACTCGCCGGTCTCGGGGGTCGCCCTGCTGGTGCAGTAATTCATTAGAAATTGCGAATAAGTTTTTGAAAGACTTATATAAACTTCGAATCCAGTGAGCTTTGATTAGGTGATTAGGTCAGAAAATGGCGCCTAACCCCTTGGAAAACTTCAGCAGGAGCCAGAAAACGCACGGGTCATGACGCGGCAGGGCGCGCGAGATCTCGGAACGCCGGATGCGATGCAAAAAGTCGCCGCAAGCCTTTGAAAGCGCTCAAAACCGCCCTGACGAGATACCGACCGCCCCTGCAAACGGTTCCGTTGAGACTCGATCTGTTCTAGAAGGCGCGCCCATGCCCAATCCGCGTCTTGCCCCGCCCGAACCTCTCTTCGCCTCCCCCGGCGCGCCTCCGGTCGAATGGGTCGTCTCTCCGGGCCTGACCGGCTACCCGGAAGCAGTGGCGGAGATGATGGCGCGGGCCGAGCGGATCGCCGCGGGCCGCGCACCGGAGCGGGTCTGGCTCCTCGAACATCCCCCGCTTTACACCGCAGGCACGAGCGCCAAGCCTGAGGATCTGCTCGACCCGCGCTTTCCCGTCCACCGGACGGGCCGTGGGGGGCAGTTCACCTATCACGGGCCGGGTCAGCGCGTCGCCTATGTGATGCTCGACCTCAAGCGCCGCCGGCCCGACGTGCGCGCCTATGTCGCCGCGCTCGAGGGCTGGCTGATCGAGGCCTTGAAGGCTTTTGACGTCGTCGGCGAGACGCGGGAGGACAGGGTCGGCGTCTGGGTCGCCCGTCCGGAGAAGCCGCGCGCGGCCGACGGAAGCCTGGCCGAGGACAAGATCGCCGCGATCGGCGTTCGCGTGCGCCGCTGGGCGACGTTTCACGGGGTCGCGCTCAACGTCGCGCCGGACCTTAAGCATTTTTCCGGCATCGTTCCCTGCGGAATCGCCTCGCCGCACTATGGCGTGACGAGCCTCGCCGATCTCGGCCGGGCGGCGTCGCTGCCCGAGGCCGACGCGGCGTTGCGCGCCGCGTTCGAGACGATGTTCGGGCCGACCGCCGAACTCCGCGCGGCGGCCTGACGATTGTCCGCGCTCGCGTCTGACCCTATGGTCGCGGCAATGCCGCTTTCCCCCTCAGAGATGGCCCGCCGGGCGTTCTGGAGCCGTCTCTACGCCCGGCGGCGGCTCGGAACCGAGCGCGCGCAGGCGCTCGCAGCCCCGCACTACGCGCTCATCGGCGAACGGCTGGGTTACCGTCCCAACGGCTTCTTCGATCCGAAGTTTTTTCGCCAGGCGGCGGCACTCGATTCGAAGGCGACCGGCCTCATGCAGCGCTATCTTGCGCGGCCGGAGCCCGACGCCCCTCCCCCCTCGGCCGAATTCGACCACGCCTGGTACGCCTCGCAAAACCCCGACTGGAGTCGAACCCACCCGCATCCCTTCCTGCATTTCCTCGAGGTCGGATTGCAGGCCGGGCGGCGGCCGAGGTCCGACATCGACATGGCGTTCGTTCGCGACGTGATCCGGGCCAGAGGCCGGTCGATCGAGGAGGCGGCCTTGCGCGTCTTCGATCCCAAGCGGCGCGACGGCGACCTCAAGCCGCCGCTCAGCCTGCAGGAACTCAGGGCCCGCCAGGAGCGCTTCTTTGCCAGCGGCCGCATGCGCATCGAGAGGGAGGCGCCGGACCGCGGCCGCAAGCTCCTCGTCCTCGTCCAGTGCGGCGAGGGATTCGACGCGAGCTATTTGCGCGAGCCGCGCGGCTACGACGTCCTTCTCAACTATTTTGACGGGAGCGAGCCGAATCCGTTTGGAGATACGGTCCTCTATCAGGCCGGCACGAAAACGACCTCGGCCCGCCGCCTGCTCGAACTGCGCCCCGACCTGCTGTTGCGCTACGAGGCGGTTCTCTTTCTCGACGACGACGTCGAGATCCGCGCCGAGGACATCGACGCGCTGTTCGCCACAATGGCGCGCGAGGGGCTCGATTTGGCGCAGCCGGCGCTCACCGCCGATTCCAAGTCGGCCTGGCCCTACTTGAAGAAGCCCAGGGCCGAAGACAAAACCTTCCGCGTATCCTCAGTCGAGATCATGGCGCCTGTCTTCACGCGGCGCGCGCTCCAACGCCTGGGCTGGGTCTTTGCGGAAGCGGTCGGCGGCTGGGGAACTGACCTTCTTCTTGGGCCCGCTGCGCGCGTGGCCTTCGGGCCGGACCGCATCGGCGTCGTCGGCGCGGTTGCGGTCAGGCACACGCGGCCGGTCGACACCAAAAACGGCGCGCTCTACGCCTATCTGCGCCGCAACGGCATCGATCCCGCCCATGAGGCGAACCAGATCGTCGCCGAGTTCGGCGTCGAGCGGTTCCTGAGGCGGCTTGCGCCTGGCGAGACCGGCCCTGTTTGCGCCTTCCTGCGGGAGAGCAAATCCCGGGTCGAGAACGCCGGGGAGTAGCTGCTCAGCGCCAATCGGCTCGCGGCGTCTCTCAAGGCACGGCGGAGACGAGCAGGAACGCAGCGAAGATGACGAGGTGCACCGCGCCCTGCAGCACGGTCGTGCGCCCGGTGCCGAGCGTCAGCGCGCTGATATAGAGCGTCAGAACGAGAAGCGTCATGTCAACTGGCGATATGCCGAGCGCGATCCTCCGGTCGAGCGCCAGCGACACCACCGCGACCGTCGGAATGGTGAGGCCGATGCTGGCGATCGCCGAGCCCAGCGCGAGATTGATGCTGTTCTGCAGCCGGTTGACGAGAGCTGATCTCGTCGCCGCAAGTCCTTCCGGCAGAAGCACGATCACCGCGATCACGACGCCGACGAAGGACTTCGGCAGCCCCGCCGCCGCGATGCCGGCGTCGACTGGATAGGACAGCGCCTTGGCGAGCAGCACGACGGCTGCGAGCGAGATCAGCAGCAGCACGAGGCTCACGAGCGCAGTGCGAGCGCGGGGAATCTCGTGCGGCGCCTCGGCCGAGCCGGCGGTCCCCCCCATGTCGAGGAAATAGTCGCGATGCTTGATGGTCTGGACGAAGACGAAGACGCCCCAAAGCAGCAGCGCCTCGAAGCCGATCACTTCGAGCTGCAGGATGGAATAGGACGGGCCGACGGTGGTCTCGGTGAAGTTCGGCAGGATCAGCGCGAGCGCCGCCAGCGTCCCGAGCACGGCGAGCGCCGAAGACGCGCCCTGCAGCTGAAACGTCTGCTCGAAATGCTTGCCTGCGCCGAGGACGAGGCAAAGGCCGACCACGC
This sequence comes from Hyphomicrobiales bacterium, assembly GCA_019237205.1. GTDB lineage: Bacteria > Pseudomonadota > Alphaproteobacteria > Rhizobiales > Beijerinckiaceae > Roseiarcus. The sequence goes on along the minus strand of JAFAHO010000043.1, from coordinate 814 downwards.
CGTTGAGCACGATCATCACCGCCGCGAACACGGTGTCGCGCGCGACGAAGTCGCTGCCCTCCGCGCCGGAGAGCATAATCGAGACGATCAGCGCGACTTCGATCACCGTCACCGCGACCGCGAGCAGGATCGAGCCGAACGGCTCGCCCAGCCTCAGCGCCAGCACCTCCGCATGGTGGACGGCCGCAAAGACCGCCGCGCCAAGCAGGACGCCGGCGAGGACGAGGACCGGCGCCGCGTCGGAGGGCACGATGCGGGCGAATTTGAGCGCCAGCAGGCCGCTCGCGAGCACGGGAGCGGTCCAGGTCCAGGCCGGAATGGAGTCATGGCTCGGCGCCGACATCATGCACCCCGTTGTCGAAGACGCAATCAGCACAGAAGGGCGAAGGGAGCAAATCGGCCGGACTGGCGAGCGCGGAGGCAGGCGGGCTGCCGCTTCGCGCCCGTTTTAAGGTTCGCGCAAGCGTCGCGTGACAGGATTGGCTCGTCGACGGAATTGGCTCGGTTCTTCGGCGCCCGCTCCTCCAGTGCGGGCCGACGGCCGACAGTCACCCACAGCGCAAAAGCCGGTTTCGTCGGCCCATTTCTTGGTTACCTGCGCGTGCGCATCCGCATCTCCGCCGGTCTCATAGGCTTAGGACGGATCGTGATGACAGTCTATCCACAGGTCGCGCTATGGATTTTAGTCGTCACGGCGGTGACTTTGTTTTGGGTCGCCCTGACGGACTTGCGAGAATTCAGGATCCCGAACGAACTGGTCCTGGCTTTGGTGGGGCTCTATGTCCTTTATGCGCTCGTCTCAGGACACTGGGTG
>JAFAHO010000013.1 GCA_019237205.1 Hyphomicrobiales bacterium | reverse complement strand
CCTGCCGAGCCGCCGCCTCCCGAGCCGCCGCCTCCCGAGCCGCCGCCTCCGCCGCCAGCGCCTCCGCCGCCAGCGCCTCCTCCGCCCGAGCCTCCTCCGCCTGAGCCTCCTCCGCCGCCTCCTGAGCCTCCCCCTCCGGACCCGCCGCCTCCCCCTCCGCCTCCGCCTCCCCCTCCGCCGCCGCCACCAGACGCGAAGGCCGGCGAGGCGAGCGCCAGGCCGAGAACGAAAATCCCGCACGTCAGCGCAGCAACGAGTTTCTTGCCTGACGCGTGATACGACCTTTCAGAAGCGTACATCGTGGACTCCCTCTCCGTTGATCTCCGGAGCCGAAGAAACACGAGGGCGAGCGAATTATTCGACGATCAATTCTCTCAGCCAAGCCGAACGGATTTGGCGGCTTGTGATTTTTCGCGCCTTGCGGTCGCGCCGAGGGAGCCCGCGCTTGGCGAGCGCAAGGATCGAAACCGGCCGTCTCGCCGCAATCGCGGCGGCGCATCATTACGTCTCATTCGACGAATGCGTCCGGCGTTTTCTTTTTTTCTCGTGGCGCGGAGAGGGCGCCGGCGGTGGCGCCGCTGGCGCAGTCAGCGCCGAGAGCGCCAGTTCCCTCGCCCTCCTGGCCAGTCTCAATCCGAGATTGAAATGCTGGAGACACTGCTGCTCCACGCCAGGAGTCGGGACGCCGCCAAGCTCCTGCAAGCAAGCAAACAGATTGTTGTAGATAGTCCTGACCTGGTCCTCGTAAGCAGACTCAATCAGGTCGGCTTCGGAGGTGGGGTTTGTCATGGCAAGCCTGACCGTACAATCGACCGAGCGTCTCCGCCTTCGACCTTCGGCTGTCAAGCGCTCACGACTGCGGGCGTCACAACAGAAAAGCCAGCGCCTCTTCGCAGGCCTGCTCGACCTTCAAGGCGACGAGCCCGTCGGCGCGGGTCCGGCCGAGGTTGACCGCAGCGGCCGGCTTTCCGGCGCTCGCCGCCCATTGGACGAAGCGGTAGCCCGAATAAACCATGAGCGAGGAGCCTACGATCAGCATGGCGTCGGCCTCCTCGAGATGTCGCCTGGACGCATCGACCCGGTCGCGGGGAACGTTTTCGCCGAAGAAGACGACGTCAGGCTTCAGCACGCCGCCGCAGCGCCGGCAGGACGGCACGGCGAAGGACGAAAACTCGGCGCCCCCGAGGTCGGCGTCGCCGTCCGGCGCATCCGTCGCGTCGAGATCGAGCCAGCCGGCGTTCAGCCGGCAGAGTTCGTCCTGGAACTCGTCGCGAGAGGCCCTCCGCTCGCAACCCATGCAGCGGACCCAATCGATCCGCCCGTGCAGGTCGATCACCCGGGCGCAGCCCGCGGCCTGATGCAGCCTGTCCACGTTCTGGGTCAAAAGAATCTCGCTCTTGCCCATCGCCTCGAGCCGGGCCAGCGCCCGATGCGCATCGTTTGGCCGCGCGCGGCGAATGCGTCGCCATCCGATCAGGCTGCGCGCCCAATAGCGCCGGCGCGTCGTCTCGTCGCCCATAAAGGCCTGATAGGTCACTGGCTGCCGCCGCTTCCACTGGCCGTCGGCGTCGCGGTAGTCGGGAATGCCGGAGCTCGTGCTGCAGCCGGCGCCGGTCAGGACGAAGAGACGCCGATGCCGCTCGACGAAATCCTCAACACTGGTCCACTCCGTCATGCGATCAATCTACCCTCACAAGACCGATCGCGCCACTCGGCAGCGCCTGGGCCGATCGGGCTCGCCGCCAAGCTACCGACCGGATTTCGACTCGTAACGAGGATTAGCGATTGAACGTCGGGAACCGACGTCAAGCGGTCATCGGGGGTTCACGGCTGTGACGTCGCAGTCAGTGGCAAGCGGTCCTACAAGGGCGTCAAGGGATGAGCCGTTCCGCGCCAGCCCGCCGAAAAAACGCTCGCAGTGACCTCGGCGACCAGCCTCATGCTCGCACACGGGCCCGTTACACGCTGCCCCACTTTCAGCCGCTTGTACTCGCGATATCGTCAAAAGCCGCCAGAGCCTTGGCGGCGTAGACGGAACCGGGCCCACCGCCCATCTCGACGGCCACCCCCAGAACTTCAATGAGCTCCTGCCGGCTTGCGCCATGGCTGCGGGCGTTCGCCAGATGAAAGACGATGCAGTCCTCGCAACCCTGGTTGACCGCAATCGCGACCGCCACCAGTTCCTTGAAGCGTGCTGGAAGCGAACCATCTTTGGACGCCTCGTTCATGAGACTGCGGAAGGCGCCGAACACCTGGGGAGTCGCCCTGGCGAACGCCGAAAAACGCGCGTTCATCTCCTTCAGAGTCTCGCTTGCGTGGCCCGCCATGGCCATTCTCCTTTTGCCGTTCGTCACTGTTTCAGTCGGGGTTTGCCCCGGCGGGGACCACCGCCGGGGCGCGCACGCTCAAACGCCAAGATGCGCGAGGACGAGCTCGTTCACCCGGCTCGCCTTCTCCATCTGCGCCATATGGCCCACCCCGGAGATGATCTCCGTCTTCGCGCCTGCGAGGGCGTTCGCGTGAGCCGCCGGAATGACGCGATCGTCCTCCCCCCAAATGACGAGGATCGGCCCGTCGAACCCCTTGAGCTCGGGCCCCAGCACCGTCCGCTGCTTTCCGTCCGCCTGGAACTGCGAGGAGATCGTGCTGAGCGCCGCCTCCACGCCGTCGAGCCGCTTGTATCTGAGGAGATCTTCGAGGAGCTGCCTGCTCACCAGTTTCGGATCGGCGAACAACTGCTCGACGACCGGCTTGAGCTCGCGCCGCGACGAGGCCGACACAAAGCCGGCCAGGTAGTCCGCGTTGATCTCGGATCCCAGTCCGGCCGAGTCGATCAGCGTCAACGACTGAACGCGCTGCGGCGCTTCGAGAGCCGCCAACATGGAGACGGCGCCGCCCATGGAATGGCCAACGAGGTGGGCGCGCTCGACGTCGAGCGCGTCCATGAAGCCGAGGAGGCCTTTGGCGAGTCCAAGAAGGCCGTTCTCCGGAATCGCCTTGGTCGACTGGCCATGCCCCGGAAGGTCGAGTGCGTAGACGGTCGTCTTGGCCGCAAGCGCGTCGATGTTGAACAGCCAGTTGTCCAAGTCGCCTCCGAAGCCGTGGACCAATACGACGGCGTCGCCGCGCTCGCCCCGCTTCGCGTAGCGGATGGAGCCGACCGGCGTATCCACGAAGGCGTAGGCCGACTTCTCCTCTTCCTCCTCTTCGTCGGCGGCGGGCGTGACATAGCTCGCGACATAAGCGTCGATCTCGGAGTCGGGCACGCTGGCGTCGGCAATAACGCCGATGAGCGCCTTGACCGGATAGACCGCGTCCACCTCGCCGATCGTGCGCCGCAGAACGCCGGCGTCGCTCGCTTCGACGACGCCCGCAATCTTGTCGGTCTCGACCTCGACGATTTGTTCGCCGACTGCGATCTTATCGCCTGCCGTCTTCAGCCAGCCCGTGAGCTTGCCCTCTGACATGGAGAGCCCCCACTTGGGCATGACGATGGGTTTGACGCTCTCATCGGCCATCGTGGGGATCTCCTCACGCCGCAATTGCGTGCGATGCGATCTTCGATGCGGCTTTCGCGATCGCGTCGGCGGTCGGGATGTAGAGGTCCTCGAGGACCGGCGAGAACGGCACCGGCGCGTGCGGCGCCGTCACCATCTGAGGCGCGGCCTTCAGCGCGTTGAACGCCTCTTGCGCCACACGGGCCGCGACGTCGGTCGCGATCGAGCAGCGCGGATTGGCCTCGTCCACAACAACCAGCCGGCCGGTCGACTCAACGCTCTCGACCACCGTGTCCCAGTCGATCGGTGACAAAGTCCTCAGGTCGATGACCTCCGCCTGAATGCGGTCCTTGGCGAGCTTCTCGGCGGCTTCCAGCGCACGCTGGACCGTGAGCCCGTAGCTTACGATGGTGACGTCTTTGCCCTCGCGGACCACGCTCGCTTCGCCGAACGGAATTGCGTAGGCCTCCGCCGGCACGTCGGTCTCATGACCGTAAAGGTTCTTGTGCTCGCAGAAGATCACCGGGTCGTCGTCGCGGATCGCTTGAATAAGCAGGCCCTTCGCGTCGTAGGCGTTGGACGGGCAGACGACCTTGAGGCCCGGGATGTGGGTGAAAACTGGAGTAAGCATCTGCGAGTGCTGCGCTGCGGCGCGGAAACCGGCGCCGACCATTGCCCGTATCACGACCGGCGTCTTCGCCTTGCCGCCGAACATGTACTTGAACTTCGCGGCCTGGTTCAGGATCTGATCGAAGCAGACGCCGCTGAAGTCGAGGAACATGAGCTCCGCGACCGGACGCATGCCGCAGGTCGCCGCCCCGATCGCAGCGCCGATATAGGCCGATTCGGAGAGCGGCGTGTCGAGCAACCGCCCCGGATATTTCGCGTGCAGGCCTTTGGTCACTCCGAGCACGCCGCCCCAGGCGTCTTCCTCGCCCGGCGCCCCGGCGCCGCCCACGATGTCCTCGCCCATAACGATGACGGTCGGGTCGCGTTTCATTTCGAGGTCGAGCGCCTCGTTGATCGCCTGCTTCATGCTGATTTTGCGCGCCATGGGGAACCTCCCGAGAGTTTCATGTTTTTCGAACATCAGTACGAGACGTAGACGTCGGTGGTGAGCTCGCGCGGCGTTGGCGGCAGGGCGTTCTTGGCCGCCGCCACCGCATCGTCGATGAGGGCTTCGACCTCCTTTTCGATCGCCCCGAGCTCCGCGGCCGTCACCACGCCGGCCTCGCGCACGCGGTCCGCAAACATCTTGATGCAATCGCGATTGGCGCGGTTGAGCTCATTCTCGTCCTTCGCCTTGTAGGTTTGCGCGTCCCCTTCGAAGTGGCCGAAGAAGCGGGCCATCTTGCATTCGAGAAGCGATGGGCCGCCGCCCTCGCGCGCCCGGCGAATGACCTCGCCGGCCGCCTCATAGACGGCGAAGAAGTCGGCGCCGTCGACCGTCACTCCAGGCAAGCCGAAGCCGGAGGCGCGGTCTACGTAGGAATCGACCGCGGTCGCGTAATCAACGGAAGTCGACTCGGCGTAGCCGTTGTTCTCGACCACGAAGATCACCGGCAGATTCCAGACGGCGGCCAGATTCATGCTCTCCAAAACCATGCCTTGGTTCGAGGCGCCGTCGCCGAAGAAGGTCACGCTGACGCCCTTGTCGCCGCGGAACTTCGAGGCGAGCGCCGCCCCGCACGCGAGGGGCGCGCCGGCGCCGAGGATGCCGTTAGCGCCCATCATACCCTTGGAGAGATCGGCGATGTGCATCGAGCCGCCCTTGCCGCGGCAGGCGCCGGTCGCCTTGCCGTAAATCTCGGCCATCATCTCGTGGACGTCAACGCCCTTGGCGATGCAATGGCCATGGCCACGGTGCGTCGACGCGATGCGATCCGTGTCGGTGAGATGCATCATGATGCCCGTGGCGCAGGCTTCCTCGCCGGCATAAAGATGCACGAACCCGGGAATGTCGCCTTTGGCGAATTCGACGTGCAGGCGCTCCTCGAATTCGCGAATCGTCCGCATGGTCCGATACGCTTTCAGAAGTTCGTCTTTGCTCAGTGGGAAGGGATTTTTGGACATTGGCGTCTTCCTCCTCGGGTTTTCGGTCAGGCGAATGCAGTCGCGATTTGAGCCGCCCCGGCCTGGAAGAGGCCGTTCCTGGCGGCGAAATGCATGACGGCGGGGACGTTCAGCGTGCGGAACGCGTCGGCCAGGAGCGTCACCGATATCTGGTCGGACTCGTTGAAGTGGATCTCTCGCTCGCCGTCGAGCGCGACCGATCCGGCTTTGAGGCGCGGCTGGAAGGCGACGCCCGCCGGCATGCGCCGCCAGTCTTCAATGCCGATCGGAGCGATGAGGCCCGGCGCGATCGGCGCCTGAAGCACCGTTTTCGCGGTTGCAGCCGGTGCGAGCGACACCATCATGCCGCCGCTCTCGTCGCGTCCGACCGGCTCGATCAACCCGGCGATCGCCGCCATTCCGATCACGTTGGGATCGGCGAAGGTCACGAAGAGCTCGCGGAATGTGTCGGCGCGCCAGAGCGCTCGCGCGCCGACAAAGCCATCCGTGACCAGCGCGACATCGACGAGGGCGATCTCGGGCGGCCGCTTCCCCACGACGACTTCGAGCCGCTTGTTCGAAGCGAAGGCGACTTTCGCGGGAACGCGTCCGCTCGCGACGAGACCTGCGGCAAGACCAGTCACAGTCGGCTCGCGATGCTCCGGGAAAGCGTTGTTGGTGCCGGTTGAAATGCCGACGATCGGAACCTCGCCACACTCCCGGACAACGGCGCGGTGGGTGCCGTCGCCGCCGAGCACGACGATGGCTGCGACGCGCGCGCGACGCATGAGCTCCGCCGCGCGCGTGCTGTCGGCCGCCGTTCCGGTGACTGGCATGTCGAGATAGGCGATTTCCGGAAAGCGATGTTCATGCAGATTGCGGGAGCGCTCGATGCCGCGCATCACGTGGCCGCGAATGCCGCCATGCTCGGGCATCATGAGAACGCCGTCGACGCCGCACGCGGCGAGCGCGGCGAGGACGCGCAGCACGATATTGGCTCGGTCGGCGATCTGTAGACTGCCAGCGCTCGCGACAACGCGGCGGAGGTCGCGCGCCGAGACTGGATTGGCGATGATGCCGACCACGGGCCTCACGGCCGTTCTCCCTTGAGCTGTCCGTCCCTTCGCTCGGCAAGAACGGCGCCAAGGGCGCCGTTTGCGATAACTCTTTGAAACAGAACGCCTCAGCTTAGGCGCGCTCTGTCGAGATTTGCTGGGGTGACGGATCGCCTGAGGCGCCGTCTGCCCATTGCTCTCCTCCCGGAGCCCACACGGTTGTTTCAAAGTTTGGCGCCGGAGGAGCGAATGATCAAGCCGCGCGGGACAGAGGCTCGGGGCAGCCGCTCGGGAGCAGCATCTGTCTCGCGGCCCTTGCCTGCGCGAGCCACGAGGTGCGACGCGGATGCGCCGAGGTCGGCGCAGAACTTCCGTTAGCGAAGTCGGAAGAGGCACGCCGCCGACACGATATCCATTCGCGGACTGACGCACGCCGCCATGAGCGCTCGCGCAGCGGATTTTCAGGTTTCAAAGTTGCGGGGTTTCTCGGCTTGTTGCGGATTCCCGCCGTCGCCCGCCCAACCCGGCCCCATAGCGCCGGGCGAAAGATCATCCCGAAAACCTCAATTCGCCCAGCGCCTCGTCCAGGATCGTGAGCGCCGCGTCGAATTCGTCGAGCGGGATCGTCAGCGGCGGGCACAGCGTGACGATCCTACCTCCGCCAAGCTTGAAGCTGAGGCCCCTGGCGAGGCAGCGATAGATGAGGCTGTCGGCGAAGCCGGCCGGATCGCGGCCGCCGATCTCGACCCCGAAATAGCAGCCGAGGCCCCGGACATCCCGAATGACGGGATGGCGCGCCTTCATCTCGTGCAGCCGTTCGAGGCCGCGCACGCCCAGTTCCCGCGCCCGGTCGATCAGCTTTTCCTCCTCGATGACATCGAGCGTCGCCAGGGCGGCGGCGCAGGCGACGGGGCTCTTTTCGTGCGTGTAATGGCCGAGCGCTGCTTCCGGCGCGCAGTCGAGCCTTTGCGCGGCGAGGATCGCGGCGAGCGGCATGATCCCGCCGCCGAGGCCCTTGCCGATCACCAGAATGTCGGGCGTCGCGCCCAGTTGCTCGCAGGCGTAGAGCGTGCCGGTGCGGGCGAGGCAACTCGGGATTTCGTCAAAGATCAAGAGCGCGCCGTGGCGGGCGCAGGAGGCGCGCACCCGCGGCCAGAAATCCGGCGGCGGCGCCTCGACCGAGGTCCAGCGCATCGGTTCGGCGATCAGCGCGCCGACGTCGCCCTGCACCTCGAGCACATAGTCGATGTAGTCGGCGAAGCGTTCGAACGGGCGGTCGTCGCCGAAGAAACGCCGCGCAAGATCGAGCGGCGGCAGGTGTTCGGCGCCGGGAGCCATCGGGCCGAGCCCGCTCCGGAACAGAGCCTCGCCGCCGACGCCGATCGTGTCGAGATTGGCGCCGTGGAAGGAGTCCCACGGCGACAACGTCTTGTGGCGCCCGGTGGCGTAGCGCGCGAGTTTGAGCGCCATGCTGATCGCCGCCGCGCCGCTCGGGGCGAACAAGACCTTGTCGAGCCCGGCGGGAGAGGTTCCGACGAGACGGCGCGCCAGCGCGGTCGCAGTCGGGTTGGCGTACCGGCGCGGGCAGAAGGGGAGCGTCTCCATTTCGCGCCGGATCGCCGCGACGACTTTCGGATGGCCGTGGCCGAGCTGATGCACGCTGTTGCCGTGGAAATCGAAGATGCGCCGCCCGTCGATGTCGGTCAGCACCGCGCCCTCGGCCCGCACGATCTCGGTCAGGCACGGCGTCGAGAGCGACTGGCGCAGGAAAAAACGCTCGTCCTCGTCGAGCGCCGCGCGCGCCCGTTCGCTGAGCAAGGCCCGCCACGCGGCGCGCGTCGGCGAGACGTTGACGTCGCCTTCGCTTGGCGACGCGGGGATCTTCATCTCGCGCTATCCGGCCGCGTTGAGCGTTGCGGCAGCGCCCTCGCCGCTATTATTACTACTAAGTTCAGTATCAATATTCGCACTGACCTTCCTCGCCGGGCGACGACTGATCGCCCGATCGCCCGGAAACGGCGCCGCAAGTCGTTGTAACCGTTGAAAACACGCCCCGACATGGCGCCCCCGCCCGGAACGAGCCTAAGCCGCATCCCAGTCCAGCACGATCTTCCCGCAGTCGCCGCGACGCATGATCTCGAAGCCTTCGAGGAACCGGCTTGCGGGCAGGCGGTGGGTGATGACCTTGCGCACATCGAGACCGCTCTCCAGCATCGCGATCATCTTGTGCCAGGTCTCGAACATCTCGCGGCCGTAGATGCCCTTGAGCGTCAGCTGCTTGAAAATGACCTTGTTCCAGTCGACCAGGGTCGGCTTCGCCGGCAAGCCGAGCAGCGCCACCCTTCCGCCGGTGACGATGGCGTCGAACAGCTGATCGAACGCCGCGGGTGCGCCGCTCATCTCGAGCGCCACGTCGAAGCCCTCGGCCATCTTGAGGCGCTTCATCGTGTCGCGAAGGTCCGTCTTCGACACGTCGACCGGCACGACGTCGGCGACCTCGGCCGCGAGCTCAAGGCGCCGCGGATTGATGTCGGTGATCACGACATGGCGGGCGCCGACATGGCGCGCCACCGCCCCCGCCATGATGCCGATCGGGCCCGCGCCGGTGATCAGGACGTTCTCCCCGACGAGATCGAACGAGAGCGCGGTATGGACTGCATTGCCGAGCGGATCGAGGATCGCGCCGAGCTCGTCGTCGACGGCGTCCGGCAGAGGCACGATGTTGAAGGCAGGCACCCGCACATATTCGGCGAAGGCGCCGGGGATGTTGACGCCGATGCCCCGCGTTTCGGGATCGAGATGATAGCGCCCGCAGCGGGCGGCGCGGCTTCGCATCCCGATCACGTGGCCTTCGCCCGACACCCGCTGGCCGACCTTGAGGCCTTTCACATTCGCCCCGACCGCGGCGATCTCCCCCGCATATTCATGGCCGATCGTCATCGGCGTCGGGATCGTCTTCCGCGCCCATTCGTCCCACTTGAAGATATGGACGTCGGTGCCGCAGATGCCGGTCTTGTGGATCTTGACCAGGACGTCGTCGGGACCGAACGCGGGAACCGGCTCATCGCTGAGCCAGAGGCCAGGTTCCGGTTTTTCCTTGACGAGCGCTTTCATCAGCGCGCCTTCGCTCTCGCCGAGAATGCGCGGTCTGGGACCGCCGACGCCGCCAAAAAAGCGGGAGTGCCGCGGCTTGGCGACGAGAATGCGGCGAAGCTCCTCCAGTTGCTCGCGCTCTTCATCGGACGGAAGCCAGTCGGGCGTCCTGAACTTGGTAGCAGGATTGAGTCGCGCGCCGACGCGCCGAGCCGCGTGCAACAGCGCCGCGAGCCCGCGATCTTGCGAATAAACCTGCTCTTCAAGACCAGACACTGTGGGTTCCCGTCACGTCCCCATATGGCGCAGTCACGACCTCGAATGCCGCCCGAAGGCGGTCGTCCGTCCGAATCCCTGCACCACCTCGCTGGCCGTCGGGGAGCGATCGCCGCCACGACCCCTTCGCCAGGCTTCACGACCAGCAAAGCTGCGATGACCGTCCGCATAGGAAGGTGCCGCAGAAAGCCGAGAGAGAACCCGCAGGCCTGCGGATCGGTCTGAGCGACCGTAACATTAAGGTCGCAGCAGAACGTGGCGCAAGGCGTCCAAAAGGGCGAAGACAATGGCCAAAGGGATAGCCTCTACCTCGCGCCAGTGACGATCAAGGCCGCGTGTCGGGCCGCGTAGAGATCCGATAGGCAAATGTCCGCATCCTCCTAACTTAAGAATGTCACGAAACAAATGAAACATCGGCCGAAATCAGCCTGAAATAGCGCGCAACCTATCCTGACATCGCGGGCGATATTGCCTCGCTCAGTGCCTGGGAGGACGATGTGGGCACATTCCTCTTTCTCGCGCTCTCGAGCGCGTTCCTGCTGGGCATGGTGGCCGGCGCGTTGACGCGGCGCATCGTCGATTGAACCGCGTGCTCGCTCGCCTTGAGAATCTCGCCGCCGACAAGGGCAAGGCGGGACCGGACGAGGGCGGGCGTTTTGATGGGCGTCGTCGTTCATAGAAAGCCGCGCATTTGGGCGGCTCTTTAAGCTTGATCATTGGTCGGAAGTCAGAGCGCGGCGGCGACCGCCGAACTGCGCGTGCGGTACCTGGCAAAGCCGAGGCCGGCGAAGCCGAGCA
>JAFAHO010000342.1 GCA_019237205.1 Hyphomicrobiales bacterium | reverse complement strand
CCGCTCGCGCCGCATCTGCTGCGGACCCTGGCCGAGAGCTGATCTCTGCTATTGCCCCTGCGCCTCCGATGGTTATGAAGCAAATGTCAAGCGCGCGATTGTCTTCGCTTGCGGCCGCGCTACAAATTTGGGAAAAGCTTTCCCTTTCCCGTCCGCGCGAGCTGCGTCAGGAGGCCCGCGAACGAATCGACGCCGCTGCGAACGCCATCGGCTATCGCCCGAACGATCTCGCGCAAGGCTTGCATCGTGCGCGCTCAATGACAGTCGGCATGTCTGTCGGTCGAGGGGCGCTCCACCTCTTGCTCGCGGTCGAAGACCGGGTTACAAAGGGGTTGGGAAAAGCTTTTCTCACCCGTCGCCTGACCTCGTACGCCCGGCGCGGTGACACTTTGTCCCTAAAGCAGAAGACGCCACAAAAACCATCCCCGGAGGAAATTCATGACCACCCGGACGACCTGCGGCGCGCTCGCCGCTTTGCTGATCACCTCGTCAGTCTTCACGACGGCAGCTTGCGCCGACTCCATGACAATGTGGGTGCGCGCCAGCGGCACCAACGCCGCGGCGCATCTTGTCGATCTCTGGAATTCGACCCACTCCGACAAGATCGAGCTGACAACCATCCCGGACAACCAGATGGTCACCAAGCTCGCGACCGGAGTTCAGGCTGGCGAGGTGCCCGACCTCGTCTCATTCGACCTCATCTACATGCCCGATTTCATGAAGGCCGGATTCCTGACGGATCTCACGGCCGACCTGAAGGCCAATCCGAATTTCGCTTCGGTCGCCGAGGCCTACGTCGACATTGCCACCTATGAAGGCAAGATCTACGGCGCTGGATTCACGCCGGACGTTTCGATCCTGATCTGGAACAAGGATCTCTTCAAGAAGGCGGGCCTCGATCCCGACAAGCCACCGCGCACGATTGGCGAAATCCATGAGGACGCGAAAAAGGTTCATGCGCTCGGCGCAGACACCTACGGCTTCTATTTCTCGGGGTCATGTCCGGGATGCAACATCTTCACCACGTCGCCGATGATGGTGGCGGCAGGTTCGAAGATCCTGCCCGCCAACGGAAGCGACGACGCGCTGACCGGCGACGGGGTCAAGCAGGTGCTCGAAACGTTCAGGGAAATGTGGACCGAGGGCTTAGTGCCCAAGAGCGCCCAAGCCGACAACGGCGCGAATTTCACCGCCCTGTTCAAGTCAGCCAAGATCGGGATCCAGGGGTGCGGCGGCTTTCTGATCTCCGATCTCAAGCATGACGTCCCGGACATGAATTTCGGCGTCACGTTTCTGCCGGGCGTCAAGGAGGGGCACGTCTCCGCCTTTGTCGGCGGCGATGTCGTCGCGATCCCGGTCGGTTCCAAACATGTGCCGCTGGCCAAGGCTTTCATAGCCTGGGAGCTGACCGACGAAGCCCAGCTCGAGGGCCTGGCCAAGAACAACATCCTCCCGTCCCGCCCAGCACTCGCCGACAACAAATATTTCGCCGCCGATCCCCGCATTGTGACGACGGCGAAGGCGCTCGGGGTCGGCTACGTGCCCTGGGTCTATCATTTCGCCGACATGGTGAATTCAGATTCGAGCCCCTGGATCAACATGCTGCAGCGCGCGATCTTCGACGGCGACGTGGACGGGGCGATCACGGAGGCGCGCGACAAGATGAAGGCGATCGCCGGCGAGTGAAGTCGCTTCTCCGCCATTCGTTCTCTGTGCTCACATGAAACGGACACGACCTTCCAACCAATGGCAGGGCTGGCTCTACGTGTCGCCGGCTCTGCTTTTCGTTGGCGTCTTCGTGCTGATCCCCCTCTTTCAGTTGGTCGCGATGTCGACGACCGACCGCTCGCTGCTCGGCGGAGGCAGGTTCATCGGTCTGGGGAACTACATCAAGATCTGGAACGATGCGGGCTTCTGGCGCGCGCTCATGTTCACGATCAAATATACGATCGTGCTGACCCCGATCCTCATGGTCCTCGGCTTCGCGCTGGCCCTGCTGACGGCGGACAACACGCCGCTCAAACGTCTCACCCGGACCATCGTTTTCCTACCCGTCGTCATCGGGCTCAGCAGTTCGAGCCTCTTGTGGTTCTGGCTGTTTGACGAACAGGTGGGTCTGCTCAACAAGCTCATGACCGACCTGCACGTCATCGCGCAGCCGATGGTCTGGTTCGTTAGCGCCGATCTCGCCTTCTGGGCGGTCGTTATCTCGATCACATGGAAGGTGCTCGGCTTCGGCATGGTGCTGTTCATCGCCGGTATCCAGTCGATCGATCGGGAGATCATGGAGGCGGCCGTTGTCGACGGCGCCGGCTACTGGACGCGCGTCTTTCGCATCATCCTGCCCCTGAGCCGCCGCATCATTCTCTTGACCACGCTTGTCAGCGCCATCGGCTCGATGCTGGCCTTCGACCAATTCTACATCATGACGTCCGGCGGGCCGCGCGGGCAGACATTTACCGCCGTCTACTGGATCTATCAGAATTCGTTCGTATCGTTCAAACTCGGTTATGGGGCAGCGTTGTCGATCGTGCTGACCGTTATCATCCTCGTCTTTTCGACCTTGCAAATCGCGTTGACGGCGAGGAGCCAGGCGAGATGACCTCCGCCGTGCTCTCGCCCGAAGCGCCTGCGGTGATCGCCCGCCGCCGCCCGCAAGCCCGCGCGGCCTATTTGATCGGCGCGATTTCGATTGGGGTGATTGCGATCATGGGCGCGCCGATCGTTCTCTCCGCTCTTGCCTCGGTCAAGACAGCCGCCGACGCGTCGGCTGCGCCGCCTCACTATCTGCCCACTGCGCTAAGTTTCGAGAATTACGCCAAGGTCACCCGCTTCCAGGCCGGACTTGCGACCTATGTCGGCAACTCCGCCCTGGTCGCGGCGATCGCCATTGCGGCGTGTCTGGCGATCGCGGCGCCGGCGGGCTACGGGCTTGCCCGCTTCGCTTTGCGGGGGAAGGAGGTCGCCTTCCTAGTGCTTCTCGCGCCGATCATGATTCCGTATCAGGCGATTCTGACGCCGCTCTATCTCGACTTCGCCAAGGTCGGGCTCGTCAACACCCACCTCGGACTGGCGGTCGTCCACACGATCCTGCAACTGCCGTTCTCGGTCTTCCTCATGCGCAGCAGTTTCGAAGCGATTCCGCGCGAGATCGAGGAAGCCGCGGTGATCGACGGATGCTCGACGTGGCAGCGCCTGACCAGAGTCTTTCTCCCCTTGACGATCCCTGGACTGGTGACGGTCGCGTTGTTCGCCTTTATCAATTCCTGGAACGAGTTTCTCGCCGCGCTCATCTTCATGAATCAAGACACGTCATTCACCGTGCCTATCTTGCTGGTGAGCGTGCGAGCCGGAAAATTCGGCGCCGTCGACTGGGGCGCGCTGCAAGCCAGTGTCATCATCTCGATCATCCCATGTCTCGCTGTCTATCTCGTCCTGCAGCGCTACTACATTTCCGGCCTGCTCTCTGGCGCGGTCAAATGACCGATCTCATCCGCGACGACCTCGAATCCTCGGACGAACGCCTCCCGCGAGGCCCCCGCACCATCCGCGACGTCGCCCGGCTCGCCGGCGTTTCGATTGGGACCGCCTCCAAGGCGCTGAACGCAAGCGGTCGGCTCAGCGCCGAAACGCGGGCGAAGATCCTGAGGATCGCAAGAGAAATCGAATATCGCCCGAACGTTCTCGCGCAGAGCCTGCATCGAACGCGCTCGATGACGGTCGGCATTTTGTCGAATGACAGCTTTGGCCGTTTCACGTTCCCGATCGTCGAAGCGCTTGAACGGCGTCTTTTCGACCAGGGCATCGCGGTCTTCATGTGCAACGCTACCGACGACCCGCTGCGCGAACGCCGGCATATCGATCAATTGCTCGGCAAGCGTATCGACGGGCTCGTCGTCACTGCGCGCCGCGCCGACCGGCGCGAGCCGATCGAACCGGCCGCGCGCGGGCTGCCGGTGATCTACGTGTTCTCGCGGGTCGAGAATCGGAATGCCCTTTGCCTGCTGCCCGACGACAAGGGCGGCGCCGCGCTCGCCGTCCGGCACCTCGCCGCGCTCGGGCGACGGCGGATCGCTCATATCACCGGCCCGGAGCGTTTCGAAGCGGTGCGACTTCGCGAGGCCGGCTATCGCGCGGCGCTAGCGGAGGCCGGACTCGCGGCTCGGCCGGGCGATTATCGGCCCGGGCATTGGTCGGAGGCTTGGGGGCGCGATGCCGTGCAGGACCTGTTCTCGCGGAGGCGCGCCGTTCCCGACGCGCTGTTCTGCGGCAACGATCAGATCGCCCGCGGCGCCCTCGACGCCCTGCGTGAAATGGGGCGCGCCACACCCGCGGATGTCGCCGTGGTCGGCTTCGACAACTGGGAAGTCATGGTCAAAGGCGCGCGGCCGCCGCTCACCAGCGTCGACATGAATCTCGACGCGCTCGGGCGCGAGGCCGGAGTGTGCCTGCTCGACATGATGGCTGGCCGGGTCATCACCGGCGTTCGCCGCCTGCCATGTTCGCTGGTCGTTCGGGATTCGTGCGGCGCGGGGCAGCATTCAGCATTCGAGTGAGAGGAAAACATGAAGGGACGGTCGTATTCCCCGGTGTCCTTCGCCGACGTCAAGATCACCGGCGCGTTCTGGCGCGAGCGGCTCGAGGTCGTGCTCAAGCGCACGATTCCGAGCCAGCACGTCAAGCTTTCCGAGGCCGGCATCCTCGAATCGCTGAAGTTGCCGCGGCCCCCGCCGCCGCTGAGGATACCGCGAAACGCGCACGGCTTCACGATGCAGGTGTTCTGGGACTCCGACGTCGGCAAGTGGATCGAGGCGGCGAGCTACGCGCTTTCGCACCGGCGCGATCCCGGCATCGAATCGAAGATCGAAGCCATTGTCGACGATCTCGTCAGGGCGCAATCGCCGGACGGCTACCTCAACTGCTGGTACAATGGGCGCGAGCCGGAAAACCGCTGGACCAACCTGCGCGACAACCACGAACTCTATAACGCGGGGCATCTGCTTGAAGGGGCGATCGCTTACTTTCGCGCTACAGGCCGGCGGCGGCTGCTCGACGCCATGGAGCGCTATGTCGATCATATCGCTGCGACCTTCGGGCCTGGGCCGGGTCATAAGCGCGGCTATCCCGGGCACCAGGAAATCGAACTCGCGCTGATCAAGCTCTACCGCCTCACAGGCGACCGCCGCCGCCTGGATCTCGCCGCCTATTTCATCGACGAACGCGGCCGTCAGCCGCACTATTTTACGGAAGAAGCGCTCGCTCGCGGCGACGATCCGGCGAGCTATTGGGCGAGCACTTATGAATACAACCAGTCGCACATCCCGGTGCGCGAGCAGACGAAAATGGTCGGGCATGCGGTGCGCGCGATGTACATGGCCTCGGCCATGGCCGATCTTGCGGCCGAGCTTGACGATGCGGCCCTCAAGAGCGCCTGCGAGTCTCTCTGGCGCGACGTCACGACGGCGCAAATGTACGTAACGGCGGGCCTCGGACCCAAGGAGACGAACGAGGGCTTCACCGAGCCATACGACCTGCCGAACGAAATGGCCTACGCCGAAACCTGCGCTTCGGTCGCCCTCGCGTTCTGGGCTCATCGCATGCTGCATCTCGATCTCGACGCGAGCTACGCCGACGTGATGGAGCGGGCGCTCTACAATGGAGCGCTCAGCGGGCTGTCGCGAGAAGGTGCGCATTACTTCTATTCGAACCCGCTCGAGAGCCGCGGCCAGCATCGGCGCTGGGCCTGGCACGTCTGCCCCTGCTGCACCATGAACGTCTCGCGCCTCGTCGCGTCGGCGAGCGGCTACTTTCTGTCGGCGCGCGAAGACCGCCTTGCCGTCCATCTCTATGGCGGCATTGAAGCCACGGTTTCGATCGGCGATCGGAAGGTCAGAATCCGCGAGACCAGCGACTATCCGTGGTCAGGCGACATCCGAATTGCCGTCGACCCCGAAAGGCCGGCCATCTTCGATCTGAAGCTGCGCATTCCCGGCTGGGTGAAAGGCGCGACAGTTGCGGTCAATGGCGAGCCGGTCGCGCCTGACCTCGTGCGCGGCTATGCGACCATCCATCGAATCTGGAACGCGGGCGATGTCGTTGCGCTCCATCTACCGATGCCGGCCGAACGCCTCTACGCCCATCCGAACGTGCGAATGGACGTCGGGCGCGTCGCGCTACGGCGGGGCCCGCTCATCTACTGCGTCGAGGAGGCGGACAATCCCGGCGATCCGGTGCAGACGCTCGCGTTGCCCCGCTCGGCGTCGATCGAGGAAAAGTGGCGCGATGATCTGTTCGGCGGCGTCATGACCTTGACCGCAAGCGCAAAGCGTCTTGCTCCGGGCGACCGCGAGGAGGCGCTCTATTCCACGACGCCGCCGGCCATCCGCGAGGCCCAGTTGACTGCGCTCCCCTATCATCTTTGGGCTAATCGCGAACCGGGTTCGATGCAGGTCTGGATCGCCGAGGCGACACGCGAGTGAAGTTGCCCGATCGAAGGCCAAAGCTCGTTATCATCGGCGATCGCTTCCTGTCGCCTTCAGTGGTCGCGGCGACCATTCGCACAGCCTGCGCGGACGTCCTCGACATCGAGACGGTCGAACTGCCGTGGCCCGACGAGCCGATGCGCCACGGCTATTCCGAGCCCGGCATGGAGGGCCTAAAAGAGTACCAGGGCGACCCGGACGCGATTGTCCGCTGGGTGGCGGACGCGGAGATTGTGGTCACGCAGCTCGCGCCGTTCTCCGCGACGATGCTCGAGCGCATCCCGAAGCTGAGACTGATCATCGTCGCCCGCGGCGGTCCGGTGAACATCGACTTGGCCGCCGCGCGCAAACGAAGGATTCTCGTCGTCAACTCTCCGGGGCGAAACGCCTCGGCGGTCGCGGAGTTCACGATCGGCGTCATCATCGCGGAGACGCGGCTGATCGCGCGCGGGCACGACGCCTTGCGAAAGGGCTGCTGGCGGGGCGACCTTTATCGCGCCGATCTCGTCGGCCCCGAACTTTCTGAGCTTGCAGTCGGCGTCATCGGCTACGGCCATATTGGGACGAAGGTCGTCCGTCTGCTCAAGGCGTTCGGCTGCAGCGTCCTGGTCGCCGACCCCTATGTCCAGCTCTCCGCCGCCGACGCGCGCGATGGCGTAAGGCAGGTGGCGCTCGATACGCTGCTTCGCGAAAGCGACGTCGTGACGCTGCACGCGCGCGTGACGCCCGAGACGCGCGGCTTCATCGGGCGCGCCGAATTCGCCGCGATGCGCAAGGGCGCCACCTTCGTCAACACCGCCCGCGGCCCGATGGTCGATTACGATGCGCTGACGGAAGCGCTGAAATCCGGCCATCTCAGGGGCGCGGCGCTCGAGACATTCGCGGCCGAGCCGACGCCTGCGGATCTCGAACTGCTCCGGCTGGAAAACGTCACCTTGACGCCGCATATCGCGGGCGCGTCGCTCAAGACCATTCGGCACGCAGCGGAGGCGGCCGCAGAGGAAGTGCGGCGGTATCTGTCGGGCGAAGGTCCGCTCAACCCTTGCGTTCCCGCGCCTTGACTGAACAACGACTTGCAATCCGCTTCATCCCGGTCTTCGTCCGTCGTCGAATGCGGAAGCCGTCGCCATGACGGACCTCGGAGACTTCGAACTCGCGGTCGTTGGCGGTGGCGTCAATGGCGCGGGAATTGCCCGCGACGCGGCCGGGCGGGGACTCTCGGTCCTGCTGGTCGAGAAGGACGATTTCGCCCAAGGCGCGTCGTCGCGCTCCAGCAAGCTCGTCCACGGCGGCTTGCGCTATCTCGAGCACTATGAGTTCCGGCTGGTCCGTGAATCCCTGATCGAGCGGGAGGTCCTTTTGAGGGCCGCGCCGCACGTCGTCCGACCGATGCGCTTCGTGTTGCCGCACAGCCCCAGGCAGCGCCCGGCCTGGCTGGTCCGGTTGGGCCTCTTCCTCTACGACCATCTCGGCGGACGCGAGCTCCTGCCGCCAAGCCGGTCGCTCGATCTCGGGCGCGCGCCCGAGGGCGCGCCGCTTCGCCACGAATGCTCACGCGGCTTCGTCTACTCGGACTGCTGGGTCGACGATGCGCGTCTCGTCATCCTCAATGTCCTCGATGCCAGCCGGCTCGGCGCCCGCACGCTCGCTCGCACCGCGCTCGTCAGCGCGCGCCGCGACGGTGGTCTTTGGAGCGTCGCGCTGCGAAGCGGCAACAGCGAAATCAACGCGCGCGCCCGCGCGCTCATCAACGCTTCTGGTCCCTGGGTGGAGACGGTCTCGGGGGCCGCCGGCGTGAGTTCGAGAAAGCGCGTCCGGCTCGTCAAGGGCAGCCATCTCGTCACCCGCAAGTTCTGGGAGGGCGAGCAGGCGTATCTTCTGCAAAATGTCGACAGACGGGTCGTCTTCGTCAGTCCGTACGAAGAGGATTTCGCCCTGATCGGCACGACCGACGTTCCCTTCGCAGGGGCGCCCGAGGACGCTGCTATCCAGGAGGCCGAGGTCGATTATCTGCTTGGCGTCGTTGGCCGCTATTTCTCCAGCCAACCGGCGCGGTCCGACATCCTGCGTAGCGTTTCCGGCGTTCGCCCCCTGTTCGACGACGGAACGGATGATGCGAGCGCGGTCACGCGCGACTATGCGTTCGATCTGGACGCGCCCCCCGGCGTTGCCCCGCTGCTCACCATCCTCGGCGGCAAGATCACGACCTATCGACGTCTAGCCGAGCAGGCGCTCGACCGTCTTCGGCGGTTCTTCCCGGCGATGAGGCCCGCCTGGACGAATGGCGCGGCGCTGCCCGGCGGCGCCCTCGAGGGGCTGGATTGTTCGGGCTTCCTCCGCGGGCTCGAAACACGCTTTCCGTGGCTGCCGGCCCCGATCGCCTCCGATTACGCCAGACGATACGGGACACGGGCCGATGATCTCCTGCTTGGCGCGAGAGCGCTCAAGGACCTCGGCCGGCATTTCGGGGAGAGGCTCTACGAGCGCGAGGCGCGATTCCTCGCGTCGCAAGAATTCGCGGTTGCGGCGGAGGACGTTCTCGAGCGGCGCACGAAGCACACTCTGCGCCTGACGCCCGCCGAGCGCCGAGCCTTCGAGGCGTGGTTCGATGGGCAGGGGCGAACGGAGAACGGGACACTGTTCTCCCCAGGGCCGTTCCGCTTAACCGGGAAATAACCGGTTTTCTTGATTGTCGGCGAAGCCAGGAACGCGGTGGCCGCCGGCGCGGTCTCGTATCGCCGCTCACTTTTCTGGGGGTGACACGATGCGTTCTCTGGTCCTGAGCCTGGCCGCCGCCTGGCTCGTTGCGGGATGCAGCGCCGGAAGATTTCCCGCCGTCCAGGGCGCGTCGCCGCCTCCTTTCGATGCGTTTCAGGCCGGCATGAGGCTGGCGGTCGGAATGCCCCGCGACGTGGCGATCCTGCGCGTGGGATGGACGCCGGTTTCGTCCGAGGTCACGACCTGCGGCGTCCTGGCCGGCTACGGCTTCCCATGCGAACTCATGAAGTTCGGCGTGTTCGGCAATAACCAGCTCGACGTCTATCTGGCGCCGACCGAGACAGGCGCGGTCGTCAACAGCTGGGTCGCGCACAAGTACTGAGCCAATCCGGGTCCCGGGGCCTCGCCAGTCCGGCGGGCCTGATCGCGCGCGCTTGCCCTTCCCTTCCCGATTTTTCCGGGGGGCGCGGCGCGCCCTCGGCTCGCGCGTGCAGGGCCGGACCCGCGCCCATGACGTTACGATCGAACTTGTCGTTTACGGCGAGAGAGAGACGTGATTTGATGCGATTCTAAGTGGGCAGGGAGCGCAACAATGGCCGAGATCGACGATTTTGACGCGATCGCCAAGGTGATCAATCAGTACATCGAGGGGGCGGCGAAAGGCGACATCAAGCTTCTGTCTCCAATTTTTCACGAGAAGGCGAGGCTGTTTGGCGAGGGGCCTCCGAAGGGGAAACGCTACGATCTGGACAGGCAGGCATACTTCAAGGATCAGGCGGAGGCGCCGCTGAACCCGGACGGCAAATACAGGGCGCGTCTGGTTTCGGTGCAGCAGCTCGGGCCCTCCGCGATCGCCATTGTCGGGGAAGACGGCTGTTGGGGGCCACAAAACGTGTCGTTTGTCGACATCTTCTCGATGTCCAAGATTGGCGGCCAGTGGAAGATTGTGAACAAGACGTACACGTGGACGGGCGGCGGGGAGTAGACCCCGATCGGCCCCAAGTTTCGTCCCGGACAATCGCAAGTGGGCGCAACCCGGCGGGAAGTGTAATGATGGCCGCAACCGACGACTATGACGAGATCGCCAAGGTCATCGCGACCTATATCGAAGGCGCCAAGACCGGCAACGTCGGGCTTTTGTTGCACATCTTTCATGAGAAAGCGCGATCGTTCGGCGAGGGACCTCCTCCGGGAAAGCGCTGGGACCTGGACATGGAGGAATACACTAAGATGCAGGAGGAGGAGCCGCTCAACAAGGACGGCAAATACAGGGCGCGTCTGGTGTCGGTGAAGCAGATGGGACAGTCGGCGACCGCAGTCGTCGAGGAAGACGGCTGTTGGGGCAAGTTTTCGTTCGTCCAGATTTTCTCGCTGTCTCGGATCGACGGCGCCTGGAAGATTGTCAACAAGACATACACGCATAGGGGCGGGGGTGACCCGACCAGCATAAAGCCCCCGGAAAAACGCCCGGACATGTCCTGGCGCGATCATCTGGTCATGCTGCTGACGTTCGGCGCCACCGCAGAGCACTGCCTGATGGTGCAATATCTCTACGCCGCCTATTCGCTGAAGGTTGAGAGCAACGAAACGCCCAGGCTCCGGAAGATGATCGAAAGCTGGCGTCACAATCTGCTTGCGGTCGCAAGGGAGGAGATGGGCCACCTCTTGACGGTCCAGAATTTGCTCCTCCTGCTCGGGGCACCCGCTGCGTTGGCCCGCGACAGCTCGGTTTGGGCCCAGAACTATTACCCCTACCCGTTCTCGCTGGATCCCCTGACCCTCGATACGCTCGCCTGTTTCGTCTATGCGGAAATGCCGGACATCGACCCTGACACGGACATCGATGACGCCGAGCTGAAGGCGTTGCTGAAGGACGTCATCGCCAGAGTCGAAAAGCGCCTCAACGACCCGCATCATCGCCTTCCCGACGGCAGGGTGATGCTCCTCGATGCACATCGCGTCGGGGCCCTCTACCAGCAAATTATCGATGTGATCGGGAACCCAAAACTGATTCCGGATTCGGCGTTCGACGAGTCGAGCTACGAATTTCAGGCGTCGTGGGACCAATGGGGCCGCGGATACCGGCCGGCCCCCTATCGGCTCGACGCCGAGGGCAACAAAGCCGAGGACGACGATCCGGACGAACCGGCTGCGGCCCGCAAAATCAAAGCGCCGGGCAAAACCCGGGCGGCCCGCAAAATCGAGGTCGGCGACGACGACGGTTCGTACGTGGTCCGACTTGGCTCATCGCAGGCGATTGCCGAATCCTTCGTACGCGTCGACCGGGCGGCGACCCGAACCGATGCGGTCGAAGCCCTTCATCGAATCGCGAAGCAGGGTGAGGCGCAGCATCTGGGCCTCAACAAGCGCCTGAAGAGTTCCGCCGAGTCCGAACTCTCTCACTTCGACCGGTTTATAGCGGTCTACAAGGAATTGAAGGCCGAGATCGACAAGAATGCAGGGTGGTCGCCCGCGAAGGGCGTCTGCTCGAATCCCACCACGCGTCACGCGCCGCCGCCGCTGGAACCCAAGTACTCTCAACTCGAGTCCGTGGTCGCCAAGCGTCTCGGCCAGATGTTCAACATTCGCTACCGGCTGCTGCTCAACTATCTTGGCCACTTTTTCCAGCTCGCCAAGACACAGCCCGTAGACCGACCGAACGTCCGCGCACTGCTGATGCACCGCGTCTTCGGCGAGATGTACAACATCAAGACACTCGCGGGGCTGCTCGTGCGCACGCCGATCAGCGAAGAACCCGACAGCCGTTGGGCGGGGCCTCCGTTTGAAATGCCGTATTCGTTCACCCTGCCGGATGCGGACGCCGACGTCTGGCGCCAACATCACGAACTGATCGGGACCTCGCTCAAGGCCTGCAAGAAGCTGTTCGAGGCAGCGTCCATGCCGGGCCCGGTCGGCCGCACAGTGAAGGATCACCTCGCGGCCGCGACCGGCGCAGAGGCCTATCTGCTCGCGCTGCAGGATCTTGACCTTCAAACCCAGGACTGGTTCGAAGCAGTCCTCGCCAGCGAGGGCGCGAAACCCGCGCCCCGGGACCACCGATTTGGCGTCGCCCTCCCCCGCCAGAGCCCGAAAGGGGCGGCCCGATCATGACGCGAACCATCAGAGGCCTCAGAATCCTTCCCCCGTTCGCCATCGCACGGCTGGGCTCGGCCGACGAGCCGATGGACAATTACACGATCGAGCTCGACGCCCCAGCCAATCAGGATCGACCGCTCGGCTACCGCGCGCTCAAGCCCCTCCGGACCCTCATCGTCGGCGAACGCTCCGGCGAAATCGAGGACGCGCGAATCCCGACGCTGCCTCTGAAATTCACGGTGGACCGCAAAGACGAGAAGGACGGCAAGAACCGCAAGCAGATCCGTCCGGTGGCACCATTCCTCGAAGTTTTCGCCGTCATCAGAAGCGATAAGAAGGAGGACGAGCTTGTGCCGCTGACGGTCGAACTATTGAGCGAGAACGGCTTGAGCGTGAAGGACGTCTCCTGGACGGTCCGCGTCGCCAATCGCAAAGTGGCGCGGCGAACCGGCGACGAGAATGACGTGGTCGCGACCAGAGGCGAGGTGGTGATCGCAGATCACGACATCCACGCGCTGCATGGGTACTGCAACAACTTCGAGTCGCCCGATAGCGATACGGTCGATTTCGGTCAGGCGCGCTTCATCAAGCCCAACGCCGAACACCCCGAAATTCGCCTTCGCTTCACCCCGGCCCGCGGGCTGATTTACGGACCGGGAACGAAAAGCGGGCAGCAGGTCGTGGGATCGTACAGCGGCGCCGGCGGCGCCTTTGTCTTCAGCGTCGACGACGTTGAACGTTCGGTCTACGGTCGGGACAAAGGGATCTGGATCGGGTATCCCGATCCTCCGGCTCCCGTGGGCATTTCGGACGAGGCGGCCGCCGATAAATTCAAAGCCGATTGGAAGGCAAAGCGCGAACAGATTTGGAACGATAACGGCTGGCCGACACCGGACAAATTCGACAACGAAACGTTGCCGCCGGGGCTCTACGCCATCAACCCCCCGGCGCCGTCGTGGCTCTATGACAATGTCGCGATCAGTCGCGGCTATCTTGACGACGCTTGCGACGGTTTTGTCGAGGTGCGCGTCGCCAGACCCGGCGAGGATCCGGAGACCAGCAAGCTGAAGGCAAGGGCGCGAATCTGCTCGGGGCCGCCGGCGATGGCTCCAGACTCGCTGTTCGTCCGCACCCTCGCCGACGATCTCGATCAGGTCGTGTTCGGCCCGGACGTTGACCAGGACGTTGACCCGGAGGATCCGGAGATCACCAGGACGCGCGCTCAGGATATCGTCCGGCGCGCCTTCGAGACGGTCCGTTTCATGAACGTAGCCGTCATGAACGGCAACGATTTCAAGGGTCGGCCCGCTCTCTCGCTCGACTCAATGCCCGAGGAGGAAGCGGCCGACACCGAGCGCGCTATCCGCCCGGTGATGCATCCCGGCGCCGTTGACACCAAAGCGGTCACGGCGTTGCATCAGCAGGCCTACGCGGCGCTTCGGGCCGGGACGGCCCCATGGTTCGTGCGGCTCCTGCGGCGCCCCGACAAGGCCGCCGACTTCACCGACCACGGACGGCGCAAGATGCCAGCGCTCATGTGCGGCGCCGACAACAATTATCTCGCCCTCACCTGGCGCCAGATCCACACCATCGAAAAGGCCGCAACCGATCCACACCCCAGCGCCGCGGTCAAACCCGTCGCCGTTTCGCATCCGCTCACCCCTCGCAACCTCTCGGCTCAAATTCATCATGAGGCAAAGGGCAATCCGATTAGCTCGCGCCCAATCACGTCGGTCGCCAATTGCTGTCCGGGGCTCGAGGTGGACTTCCGCGCCGTCTGGCGCAGGCTCTTCAAGGGTATCGAGTTGCGCGAATACGACAATCTCGTCGTCCGCCTCGATCCAGACAAAACGATGCACGCCCTCGCCAGCCGCGACGGCACAATGACACTCGGCGAACTTCAAGGAAAACGGTTGCTGCGCGTCGTTGTCGGCAAGGAGGAATACCGCATGATGACGCACATCAGCGGGCCTGCGTCCTCGGATCCGGACGGTCGAATTCAGCTGACCACGGACATGAACCCCGCCGGGCTCGCGCCGCTGGAATGGTCGAATGCGCTGGCGTACGTCCTCCGTCACGCGGGCAAGACGGTGGGCTGCGACTTCAGCAAAGACGACGGCTGGGACCAGCAGCAACCGCTCATCGAGGCGAATGAGACGGAGCCGGCGAAGTATGTCAGCTTCGACCTCGAGGTGCGCTCGTTTTTTGAAGACGACACAGCGGTCATTTCGCGAGCCCTGGCCGAGGCCGGCGAACTAACGCAGGGGCTCTGCTCGCCCTGGCAGAACGACTATCGCGAGTGCTCCTGCTACTATTGGGCGTCGGCGCGACCGGACTTCGTCAACGTCGAGTTCGACAGCAACGGCCTCAGCGCTGGCGACAACTGGTTCCAGCGGACGCGCACCGGCTCCTATGTTCCCGACGACTACGCCGATTCCCGTCTGATCATGTACGACGAACTGTTCCGCGATTGGGAAAAAGCGCTGAAGTTCCAGATCGGGGGACGGGACGCGCCGGATTCGTCCGGCGAAGTAGAGGCGGGTAAGAAAGGGTGAGCCTTCACGACGCACGGCGCTACATGAGCGCCTCGGCGCCTAGGACGCCGCAGGCCCATCTGATCGAAAGCGCGCTTGGGCTCCATCTTTTTGTCGCCGACGGCAGCCGGCTGTTCGACGCGGAGGCGGAACTCTTCCGGCGCTGCGGGGCCGCAATGGCCCGCGGCGACAGCGAGGAGATCGAGGACCTGTTGCGACAGGCGGGCCTCGACGGCCCGCCAATGATCGACGACGCGCCGCTCCCGCCGCCAAAGATTCGCGCGCTGTCGCTCGCGATCGCGCAGAAATGCAATCTCGGCTGCGCCTATTGCTACGCCCAACAGGGCGACTTCGGAGCGCCAGCCAAGAACATGTCGTTGGCCGACGCGCTCTCCGCCGTCGAGTTGCTGGTTGGCGAGGCGGAGCGGGGCGAGCGCCTCAATCTCGCATTCCTCGGCGGAGAGCCGCTCGTCAACCGGCCGACGCTGCGGGCGGCCGCCCGGCGCGCGCGGGAGCTTGCCGAAACGCGCCGCGCGATCATCAACTATTCGATCACCACCAATGGCACATTGCTGACCGAAGACGATGCGCGGTTCTTCGAGGAGTTCGGTTTCGCCGTCACCATCAGCCTCGACGGCCCCCGCGAGGTCCACGACGCGCTGAGGCCATACAAGGGCGGGGCTGGTAGTTTCGATGCCGTCATGCGGCGCGCCGCTCCTCTCCTGCGCATGCAGCGCAGGATGCAGGTTTCGGCGCGCGTGACGGTGACGCCGACGAACCTGGCGCTGCGGCGAACGCTGGACACATTTGTCGCCGCTGGTTTTCATAGCGTCGGCTTTTCGCCCATGCTGAGCTCGCCAGCCGGTCAGGGCGAACTGCAATCGGACGACCTTGAACTGATGCTGGGCGAAATGATCGACTGCGGACGGGAATACGAGCGCCGCTCGAGGCTCGGCGAGCGCTATCCCTTTGCCAACATGGTCAACGCCATGCGGGAGATCCACCGGGGCACACACCGGCCTTATCCCTGCGGCGCCGGGGCGGGCTATCTCGGCGTGTCGGCGGACGGCGAACTGTCCGCCTGCCACCGCTTCGTCGGCGACGAGGATGGGGCGATGGGCTCGCTCGCGGAAGGCGTGGACCGGACGCGCCAAGCGCAATGGCTGGCCGAGCGGCATGTGCACCGGCAGGAGCCGTGCCGGTCCTGCTGGGCGCGCTACCTCTGCGGCGGCGGCTGCCATCATGAGGTCTTGCGCCGGGGGCGGCCGGCCTGCGATTATATACGGGGCTGGCTGCACTATTGTCTCGAAGCCTATCTGAGGCTCTCGCCGCAGCCGGCCGGAAACGCACTCGATTCGATCGGGACGTCGTATGGCTGAGGTCTGCGTGGTCGGCGCGGGTCCCGCGGGCTCAGTGTTCGCAGCGCGGATGGCGCAGCTCGGGCACCAGGTCCGGCTGATCGAACAGGCGCGCTTTCCGCGCAGCCGCCTCGGCGAGTCCTTAAGCCCCGGCGTCGAACCGCTGCTCAAATCGGCGCGCCTCGAGACGGCGCTCGACGCGCGAGGGGTCACGCGCGTGCGCAACGTCTGGGTCCATTGGGCGGACGGAATGCGGCTGCGCGAAGACCCGCGTGAGCAGGGACTGATCGTCGACCGCGGCGCTTTCGATCTCGGGCTGGTCGAGGGCGCGCGCTCCCACGGCGTCAAGGTCCTGCAACCGGCGCGCGTCGTCGACCGGCGGCAGTACGGGGGACGATGGCTTCTCACCCTCGACGTCGAGGAGCGCAGGGAGACGGTCGAAGCCGACTTTCTGGCCGAAGCCGGAGGACGGAGCGCCGCTTCGGGCCGACCGCGCATCCAAACAGGAGCGGCGACGCTCGCGGTACACGCCTACTGGCGGGGGGCGCGCCTGCCGGCGACGCCGCGGATTGAAGCCGGAGAGGAGGCCTGGTTCTGGGGTGTGCCGTTGCCGAACGGGACCTACAATGTGCTCGCCTTCGTCGATCCTAAGGCCTTCCGAGGCGCGCGGGGGGCGCTTGAGCAGCGATTCCTCGAGCGGCTCGCGGGATCCCTCGTCCTCGAGGCTTGCCGCGAGTCCGGGCGTATCGGGCCGGTACAGGCGATCGACGCGACTCCCTATCTCGCGAGCGACTGCGTGGGCGCGAACGCGATCCGCCTGGGGGACGCGGCGCTGGCCATAGACCCGATCTCATCGAGCGGCGTTCAGAAAGCCATTCAGAGCGCGCTTTCGGGCGCGGTCGTCGCCAACACCCTGCTGCGCAGGCCTGATGCGGCCGATCTTGCGATCCTTTTCTATCGCGCCCAGCTGAGCGACGCCTCAGAGCGGCATCGCCGGTGGGCGGCTGATCACTACGGAACGGTCGCTGCGAACCGCGGCGGCCAATTCTGGACAGAGCGCTCTCAGGGGCGCGAGGCCGCGGAATCTGCCCCGACGCATGAGCCCATCGACGCCCGCGCGATGGCCGGCATGTCGGTCGAGCTTTCGCCGGAAGCGGCAATTGTCGAGACGCCCTGTCTCGATGGCGAATTCGTCGGCGTCGCTCCTGCCTTGCGCCACCCGCGCCTCGAGACCCCGGTCGCTTATCTCGGGGGTCGCGCTTTGGCGCCGCTGCTTGAGGATTTGCCTAAAGGCCGCACGCCATTGCAGATCGCGCGCGCGTGGTCGAACCGGATGCCGCTCGATTCGGGCCTTGCTATCGCCGGCTGGCTCGTCAATCACGGCGTGCTCGTGAGAACGGCGGAAAGCGGTGGAGGCCGGCCCTGCTGATCTCGACACTGGCCGATTGGCTGAAGGTTAACGGGCTCGAGCGCTTCGCTTCGCTGTTCGAGCAGAACGAAGTCGATCTGCAGACGCTTCGCCTCCTGACCGACGACGATCTGAAGGAGCTTGGACTGCCCTTTGGGCCGCGCAAGCGAATCCTGAGTCTGCTCGCCGAGGAGCGGCAACGCGAAAAATCGTCTCCGCCCTCCGCCGTCGCTGGGCCTCTGGCCGGCGAGAGGCGCCAGTTGACCGTGCTGTTTTGCGACATGGTCGGCTTCACCAAGCTCGCGCACAGGCTCGATCCGGAGACGCTCCAGGTCGTCGTCCGAGCCTATGAGGACGCCTGCGCGACCTGCGTCAATCGCTACGACGGCTATGTGTTCACGACCCTGGGAGACGGGGTCGTCGCCTTCTTCGGCTACCCGCTGGCCCATGAAGGCGAGGCGGAACGGGCCATTCGCGCTGGACTGGACATCATCGAGGCCCTGGCCGCTCTTCAGATCCGCGACGCCGGCCGGCTGCAGGTCCGCATCGGGATCGCCACCGGCATGGTGGTGGTTGCTTCCGGCGAGCCCAACGCGGTCGGGGAGACAATGAATCTCGCGTCCCGCCTGCAGACGATCGCGAAACCGGGCACGGTGATCGTCAGCGAGCGCGCGAGGCGGCTGGCCGACGGCCTGTTCGAATTCGAGGACCTCGGCGACCGGGAGCTCAAAGGCGTCAACGCTCCGACGCATGTCTATCGCGTCATTGGCGTCACCGAAGCAGAAAGCCGGTTCGACGCGGCGGTCCACCGCGGCCTGACGCCGCTGGTCGGACGCGACGCCGAGGTCGGGACGCTTCTCGACGCCTGGAAAACGGTGCGCGAAGGCGGCGCCGGACGGGTCGTGCTTCTGCGCGGCGAGCCCGGCATCGGCAAGAGCCGGATCGTCGACACGCTCCGCGAGCGCCTCGGGCAGGAGGTCGGCCGGACGCCGCTGTTTCAGGGCTCGCCGTTTTATGTCAACAGCGCATTCTATCCGATCAGGACCTGGTTCGAGCGAACATTGGGCCTCGGTCAGGATGAGGTTGCCAACGCCCGCCTCGACAAGCTCGAGGCGCTGATCGTCGGCAAGCTCGGGCTCGCCAAGGACGATTTGCGCTTCATCGCCGCGATGCTGTCGATTCCGTTCCACGAGCGCTACGGGGCTATCCTGATTTCGCCCAAACTCGCCAGAGAAGACACGATGCGAACGGTGGTCGAAGTCGTGCGCGCCAGGGCGCATGCGGAGCCGACGCTGGTGCTGTTCGAAGACGCCCACTGGGCCGACCCGTCCACTCTCGACGTATTCGCGCGCATCGTCGACAAGCTCGCCGACATCCCGGCGCTGCTGGTGATCACCGCGCGGCCTGAATTCAAGCCGCCATGGAAACAGGGATCCGGCGTCAGCGAAATCCGGCTGGCGAGGTTCACGCCCATGCAAACCCGCTCGCTGCTCGACAGGGTCGTCGGCGGCAAATCGCTGCCGGACGGACTCGCGGCGCAGATCGTCGAGCGAACCGACGGCGTGCCTCTGTTCGTCGAAGAGCTGACCAAAACGATCCTGGCGTCGGGCGACCTGATCGTCGACGGGGATCATCTCCGTTACGCCGGTCCGGCGGCGAACGTCTCCATCCCCGAAACCCTGCGCGACTCGCTGATGGCTCGCCTCGATCGCGTCCCGGCGGCCAAAGAGGTCGCTCAGGTGGGTTCAGTCATTGGCCGCGAATTCATGTACGAGTTGATCGCGGGCCTGGATCTGATGGGCGAGGAATCGCTCGGCATGGCGCTCAGGCTCTTGACCGCGTCGGGGATCGCGACCTCCAACGGCGAAATCCCGAACACGGTCTATGCATTCTCGCATGCGCTGGTCCAGGACGCGGCCTACGACTCAATCCTGAAGAGCCGGCGCAAGCAGTTGCACGCCGACGTCGCGCGCCTGTTGAACGAGCGGTGGCCCGAGACGCGCGACGCCGCGCCCGAGTTGCTCGCGTATCACCATACCGCGGCAGAACAGCACAGTCTCGCGGCGCCGCTCTGGCTGCGCGCCGGCGAGATCGCGATTCAGCGCTTCGCCTTGTCGGAAGGAATTACCCACCTCAAGACAGGCATGTCGACGCTGAGCAAATTTCGGCCGTCGAAAACCCGCGATCTGATGGAGCTGTCGCTGAGGACGGCGCTCGGACCTGCGCTGGTGGCGCAGCAGGGGTGGGCCCACAGCGAGGTGAGAGAGGTGCTAGAGCCCGCCTGGCAGCGCGCCCAGGCGCGCAAGCATCTGCCGGCCTATTTGCCGATCCTGAGCTCGCTCGCCGTGCACTATATGTCGGCGGGCGCGCTCAAGGAGTCGCTGCGCCGCTCCGACGAACTCCTGAAGGCTGCCGCGGAGACCGGCGACGACAGTCTTGAAATCGTCGGTCGTCGTTCGGCCGTCGCGACCAATTACTGGCGCGGCGATTTCCTCGCTGCGCGCCGCTCGGGCGACCATATCCACGAGCTTTACGATGCCGAGCGGCACTGGCGGCTGGCGTTGCTCACCAACAGCGACCCGTTTACCGGCGAAGGCATCTATCGATCCCAGTTTCTCTGGATTCTGGGCTACCCCGACCAGGCGAAAGCGGCGAACGAAGCGACAGAAGCCAATGCGCGTCGCCGGGATCATCCATTCGACCTCGCCTTTGCGCTGACGCTCGGGGCGCAGCTCTATGCCTATCTGCACGAATACGACGCTCTGTTCCGCCGCTCCCAGGAGGCCGAGCGCATCGGCAAGGAGCATGGCATCACCCTGCTCGGCGAGATCATGGCCGAGATCACCCGCGGCGTCGCCTGGCTCGGGGCCGGCCATACGGCCGACGGCGCCCAGCAGCTCGGCGAAGCGATCGAGCTCTTAAGACAAACGGGTCATCGCATCTGGATCTGGTACCTGCGCGCGCTGCAGGCGGAAGGCCTGGCGCGGACTGGCGACCTCGATAGCGCCTTGGCGCTGATGGAAGAATCAATCGCCAGAATCGAGGAGGGCGAGGAGCGCGCGCATCATGCCGAGGTGCTTCGCCTCAGCGGTTGGCTTTCGATCCAGAAGGGCGAGCCCAAGGCCGCCGAGGCGACGCTGCGCAAAGCGATCGACGTGGCGCGCGGCCAGCAGGCCAAATCCTGGGAGCTTCGCGCCGCCACCACCCTCGCGCGCATGCTCACGGACCGGGGCGACCGCGACGAGGCCGTAGCGGTCCTGAAGCCAGTCCACGACTGGTTCACCGAAGGACTACAAACCAAAGACTATCTCGATGGCAGCCTTCTTTTGCGCGAACTGACCCGCTAGACAAGCTGACGGCGTTCGCTTACCAAGGGTCCCGAAGAGACAGAATTTTCCGTTGATGACCGTCGAGGTGTGGGTGTCCTTGCCGGCGCGATCGCCGGCGCAGTCGCTTCCGTATTGGGTAGCGCGAAACTTGGATCCGTGTTTGAATGTGAAGCGTGCTGGATACGAACACCATGTTGTCCCACGGGGACAGCGTGTAAAGGGGCTGCGCTTGATGTTGGTCGTACTAGTTGTGTAATTTCTGGTAAATCAGGGCGGTCCGCAATGGCGAAGAAAGACGCATATTCGATTGGCAATGACAATGCGTTGGCAAACGGCGAGCAAGACGACAGGACTGCAATCTCTTCCTGGCCGAAGCCGGAAGAGGGTCTTCGGCTGATGCATGCTTTTTTGGATATCAGGCAACCTGAGCTACGGAATGCAATTATCAAGTTCGTCGCAGAGCTATCACGACTCCAAGTAAATGGATAGCCCGGTTCCAATACTGTTAGCTCGCCTTGTTGCGACGGATCCGTGTGGAGAACTCCTTTCTATCGTCTCTGCCCGGGCCTTGCGAACGATTCTTGCTTCTAGCCTCCAAAATAGCCATGTCGATGAGATAACGGAGAACATCATTACCGGGATGTTCGGCCATGTTGCGCGCTCTCGTCAATTCTTTTTCAATGAACTCTAGCATCTCCGACCTTGACACGGGCTCCTCGCTTCGCCTTAACTTGAGGCAGCGCTTCAAGCGAGCAGAGTAAACAAGCGACGCATCGCTGCCAAGGCCCAAATCTGGTGAGATCATAACGTGAACAAAACTGGACAATACGGGGTATACATGTGAACTGCGTCACCCTGAAATTTCCGTGCCGGCCCAGAACGAGTTCCCTTGGATCGTCGTCTTCCGACCGCTGCGTCAATGTAATGGATGTTGCGTTAACCTCGTTAATGGCGTAGGATGATGCAATGGAAAGCTCACAGGGCTCGCTTCCGCCACCGTTCGCCGCTTTCGATTTGCACGTCCCAAGCCATGGCTGGGCAGGAACAGCAGGCGTTGGCTCGGCGGCTGCCAGATTAACTGATAAAATACTCGGTAACAACTCCGACGACTTGGTCGACATCCTGAGAGCAATCGCTTCAGAGATCGGTCTGTCGCATATTTCGTTCGTACGCTTTGCTTCCAACAGGAGTTGGGACGTCAGCTTGCTTACGGCTGTGGCTACCTATTCAAAATTGTGGCAAATTCGTTACTTTCTCAAACGATATGGCGCAATCGACCCGGTTATCAAACGCGGCAGCGCGGCGATTCTGCCGTTCGATTGGGAGACCCTTCATAGCGATGAGCCGTCGACTGTGAATTTCCTTGCCGACGCGGCCCGTCACGGCGTCGGCCGCAACGGACTGTCAATTCCTGTGCGAAATCGAAAGAACACCCACTCTCTGATTTCGTTTACCAGCGATGTTACGAAACAAGAATGGGGTATATTCAAACAGTCGAATATGACTTACCTCCAGCAATTGTCCGCTTTGATCGATTCCGCGGCAGGCATCGATTCCAAGCCGCCTCCGAGCCCTGTTCAGTTGTCGCCGCGAGAGGAGCAATGCCTAATCTGGGCGGCGAGGGGAAAGACCTACCAAGAGATTGCCGATATATTGAGCTTAAGCCTGGGGAGCGTGAAGACGCACTTGGATACCGCGCGCCACAAGCTGCGCTGCATAAACTTGACGCATGCCGTGGGCATCGCGGTGGCCACCGGCGTAATCCCGGCGGCGGCGCTGAGAGATAAAAGTTCGTTCAAGGACTAGCCGTTCGACAGCCGTACGGTCCGGGTCCATGCTCAGACGCGATTTTCCGACAAATCGGCCAAGAAAATACGCGCCTCTTGCGTCTCCCAAGTCGCAAGAGGCGCAAATCGCCTAAGCCGCAGCAAGCTCTGGGGTTTCAAGGGCCAGCACCGAGCCCCGGATTCCGACCGCGCGACGGATTGCCTCGAGTGGACTGTTGCCGGTATCGAAGACCCCGACATAGCTCATCGTATCTCCAATCCGCTGAGGTTTTCCGATCAGCTGCGGATTGCAACCGGCCGCTTTCACGACGCGATAAACCCGAGCGTCGAACACCGCGACGATCTGGGTTAGTCCGGCCATCAGACCGACCTCTACGATGCCGACAATCAGCTCTCCGAGCGCCGGGCTCAACCGGTTCTTGCTCCGGTCGAGCTCGCACTCCGACGGAGCAGCGCAAATCCGCGAGATTTCCCAAATTGTTGGGCTCTCGACGAACTCACCGTCGCGGAGCAAGAACGGAAACACGTCCCGCAGCATATTCGGACCGGTCGTCGGCAGAAGTCTCACCGATCCCCTGTATTTTTTTGTCAAGGGATCGACCGAAACCAGATACAGCGGATTCGCGTCATCAAATACGTCGCGTTCGCGCCCATTCCTAACCGAGACATTCCACCCGAGTCGCTCCGAAAAGATCTGCGCTCTGTTACGGAACATTGCGTCCATTTCGTAGGGAAACTCGGATGCGTACGAACCTTCGATTACCTTTAACATGTCAGCATTTCCTTTCCTTGGGGAAGCGGCAATTGTCGTCACGTGTTGAGTCCGCCCGCGTGACATTGAAGTTCTTGAGCCCCCCGAGAGGAAAGTCAAAGTAAAACCGCAACGAGCTGCCCCCTGCTGAACGCCGCAGCTGCTCGCCATCCCTATCGCGTTCGCCCTCCGGTCCCGATGTTCCCGCCTTGCCGGTCAGCCTGGAAACCCTCCGGCTCTTCCGTGGACGTCGTCAACGAGCTGTCGATCGAACCATCGCGAATTTTCTGAAGGGCTACGCCGTCGACGGGCGACGGCCGGCGAGGCGCATCAGCAAATCCACCCGATGGTTGATTTGCGCGGACGTTCCGTCGCGCTCGAAGCGACGCCCAGCCCGACTCGGCGACGTTCGTGTCGCAACGTCCCTGACTAGAGCTGTCGGCCCAGCCTGATGGCCGACCACGCCGCATACGACACCGATGATACGCGGCGCTTTCTCGGCGAGCGTGCTCTTTCGCACGAGGCCTAGCCATGCATCGCCACCCAGACCGTCCAAGCTCTCCACAAACTCCGCCGCACATGAACAAGCGACGTGATTGAGCCTAGCTGGCGGCTTCCTGCGATCGGGAACGCAGGCGCACCTTGAGCCCTGCCGGCGACATGAAGACGCCGTAAAGTTCCGAGACGTCTGCAGAGTCGCCGACTCGGTCGACGTCGAAGTTCTTGTATAGCAGACACAGGATGGTCTTCATCTCGAGAAGCGCGAGCGACCGGCCGGGGCACATCCGCGGACCCGAACCAAAAGGCATGTAGGCGGAGACGTTGTGTGGCCTCAGTGAATCCTCGAGCCACCGCTCCGGCCGGAATGCAAGCGGATCGAGGAAATTGGCCCGATCGATAGCCGCCGGGCGAAAAAGAGCCGCGACTGTCGTCTGCTTCGGAATGATGTACTCACCAAGCGACGTGTCGACATTTGCATCGTGGAAGGCGATGGGCACCATCGGGCGCAGACGCATCGTTTCGCTGGCGACCGCGCCGGCGCAGACGAGCCGGCTCGCAATTTCATGGCTGCCCCCCAGAATCGATGCGCCGAGGATTGCGTCGGCCTCGCGCCGGATTTCCGCCGCCCATCGCGGGCTGTCGCAAAGCTGGTGGATCGCCCAGGCCAGCGTGAACGTAGTCGTGTCCTCGCCGCCAATAAGCATGGTCAAGAGGTTCGACATGATCACGTCGTCCGAGAAGGGCTTGCCGTTCTCGTCGCGGGTCGTGACCATAGCCTCAAGGAAGTTGGACGGCTTCTGCGCCCGGTCCGGCTCGGTCTTCAAACGGGTGCGGGCGTCGGCCAACAATCCGTCGAGCCAGGCCCGCACATTGACAAAGGCGCGATTGAGCCGCCTGTCAGACGGCGTCTGAACGTAACGCCAGGTCGGAACGAGGGCGAAAAGCCGGCGATTAATCGCCGGCAGGATCACTCCGAGTTCGC
>JAFAHO010000290.1 GCA_019237205.1 Hyphomicrobiales bacterium | reverse complement strand
CGTCGGAAGAACGAACTTCGGCTGCCGGTTCGAGCCGTCGAGGCAAAGCCGCGAAATGGTGTCGCCGATCTTCGGATTGGCGAAGCGCTCGGCGACCTTGGTCCGATAGGCTTCGAGGTCGACTTTCGGCGGCGGCGGGACCACGGGGATGATTTCGCGCCTGGTCAGCGTCGCGAGGAAGGCCGCGATCTGCGCGTCCTCCATCGCCTCGTGCGCGAAATGGATGTCGAGCAGTCCGGCGGGGTAGGCGATTGCTGCATGGCCGCCGTTGAGAATGCGGATCTTCATCAGCTCATAAGGGGCGACGTCGGAGGTGAAGGTGACGCCGACTTTCTCGAGCGTCGGCCGTCCAGCGGGGAATTTGTCCTCCACCACCCACTGGCGAAACTCCTCGCAGAACACCGGCCAATTGTCCTCGAGGCCGTATCGCTCACGAAGGAGCGCGCGCTCGCGGTCGGTCGTGGCGGGCGTAATCCGGTCGACCATAGAGTTGGGGAACGGGACATGCGCGCGGATCCATCGCGCGAACTCCGGATCGGCGAGTTCGGCAAGCCCGGCGACGGCGTTCTCGGTCACGTGGCCATTGCCGGGAATGTTGTCGCACGACATCACCGTGAAGGGCGCGACGCCCGCGTGGCGACGACCCCTCAGTCCGGCGACAATGAGCCCAAACGCCGTCTTCGGCGCCCCTGCGTGCCGTGCGTCATGAACAATGTCGGGATGGGCGGGATCGAAGTGCTGGGTCGCCGGCGAGATGTAATAGCCGCCCTCGGTGACGGTCAGCGAAACAATTCGGATCGCGGGCCGCGCGAGCAGCTCGAGCGTGGCTGCGACGTCGAACGGTTTCACGAAATCAACCATAGCCCCGGTGACGCGCACGCTCGCGGCATGGGCCTCCTGCTCGACCACGGTCGTGAGCCAGTCCTGCTCGGCCAGTTTTTCACGCATCGAGATGTCGGCTTCGCGCACGCCGGCACCGACGATCGCCCAGTCGTGATCGACGCCAGCGCTGAAGAGATCGTCGAGATAGACCGCCTGGTGCGCCCGGTGGAAATTGCCGACGCCGATGTGGACCATGCCGGCGCTGAGATCGGAGCGTTTGTAGTTCGGGCCGCTGACGCCCGGCGGCAATCGCGTCAGGGCGGCGGAGGAAAGCTTGACGGTCATCTGTCTTATGTCCACCCGTCGAAATGTCGGCGAACGCCGCGGTCCGGCTTAAGCGGGCCGCGCCGTCAGCCGATCCTCTTGCCGTCCTTGTCGAACTTGTGCAGGTGCGCCTCTCGCGGCGTGACGAAAATGCGCTGATCCGGGTGGAGCGGCGCTTCGCCCTCGAGCCGCAGGGTGAGCGGGCCGATCCCGTCGGCTTCCGCATGGACGAAAGTGTCGGAGCCGAGATGCTCGGCGAGCCGAACCGTCGCCGGCCATTCGCCCGCGGTGGTCGAGATGTCGGCGTGTTCGGGGCGGATTCCGATTGTCGCCGCGCCGCGCTTCTCGGCGCTCGGACCCCGGATCATGTTCATCGTCGGTGAGCCGATGAAGCCGGCGACGAAGAGGCCGTTCGGCCGATTGTAGAGCTCGAGCGGCGAGCCGACCTGCGCCACCGAACCCCGGTCGAGCACGACGATCTTGTCGGCCATCGTCATCGCCTCGACCTGGTCGTGGGTGACGTAGATCATCGTCGTCTTCAGCGCATTGTGCAGTTCGCCAATCTCGACGCGCATCTGCACCCTGAGAGCCGCGTCGAGATTGGAAAGCGGCTCGTCGAACAGGAACGCCTTCGGCTCGCGCACGATCGCGCGGCCGATCGCAACGCGCTGGCGCTGGCCACCGGAGAGCTGGCGCGGCTTCCGGTCGAGATAGTCTGTGAGGTTCAAGGTCGCAGCCGCCTTGCGCACTTTCTGCTCGATGACGTCTGCGCCCTGCCCGGCCATCTTGAGCGCGAAGGCGATGTTGCCGCGCACGCTCATGTGCGGATAAAGCGCGTAGGACTGGAACACCATCGCAAGCCCGCGCTTTGACGGGCCGATGTTGGTTGCGTCCTTGCCGTCGATAAGGACCTGGCCGGAGGTGACGTCCTCGAGCCCCGCAATCAGCCGCAGGAGCGTGGACTTGCCGCAGCCGGACGGTCCGACGAACACCGCGAACTCGCCGTTTTCGATGCCGAGATCGATGCCGTTGATGACGCTGACGGCGCCAAACGCCTTCTTGACCGACTTCAGCTGGATGCTGCCCATAGTCGCATTCTCCCTATTTCACGGCGCCGAAGGTCAGGCCGCGGACCAGCTGCTTCTGCGAGAACCAGCCGAGGATGAGGATCGGCGCGATTGCGAGGGTCGAAGCCGCCGAAAGCTTCGCCCAGAAGAAGCCTTCCGGCGCCGAATAGGAGGCGATGAAGGCCGGCAACGGAGCGGCGTTGGAGGTCGTCAGATTGAGCGTCCAGAACGCTTCGTTCCACGACAGGATGACGGCGAGAAGCATCGTCGAGGCGATGCCCGGAACGGCCATCGGCGTCAGCACGTAAAGAATCTCGTTGAGAAGCGAGGCGCCGTCCATGCGCGCGGCTTCCAGGATATCGACCGGGATTTCCTTGAAATAAGTGTAGAGCATCCAGATCAGCAGCGGCAGATTGATCAGCAGCAGCACGACGCCAACGCCAAACAGGCTATCGAGAAGATGCAGGTCGCGAAACAACAGATAGATCGGCACCAGCGCCCCGACCGCCGGCATCATCTTCGTCGACAGCATCCACATCAAGAGGTCCTTGGTGCGCTTGCCGGGCGCAAACGCCATCGACCATGCCGCCGGAACGGCGATCAGGAGGCCGAAGACATTGGCGCCGATCGACAGCACGATCGAATTGTAGGCGAACTTCAGATAGTTCGACCGCTCCTGCACCGCAAAATAATTCTCGAGAGTCCAGTTGAAGAACAGGAATTTCGGCGGCATCGCGATCGCGTCGAGCTCGCTCTTGAAACTGGTGATGAATGTCCACAGAATCGGGAAGAAGATCAGGAACGCGACGACCCACGCTAGGACCGTGACCCCGATACGCTTGCCGGTTGATTGCTTCATCGCCATCGTTCAGCCCTCGAGGTTCCTGCCTATGATGCGCACCAGGAAGAATGCTACGATGTTGGCGAGAATGACGGCGATGATGCCGCCGGCCGACGCGCCGCCAATGTCGAAGTTGAGCAGCGCCTGCTTGTAGACGAGGAAGGGAATGTTGGTCGTCGCATTGCCGGGGCCGCCGGCGGTTGTTACGTAAATTTCTGCAAACACGCTCAGAAGGAATATCGTCTCGATCAGGATGACGACAGTGATCGCGCGCGCAATATGGGGCAGCACGATGTAGCCGAAGTAGGAAATCGGGCCTGCGCCATCGAGCGAGGCAGCCTCTTTCTGCTCCTCATCGAGCGACTGGAGCGCAGTCAGCAGGATGAGACTGGCGAACGGCAGCCATTCCCATGAGACGATGACGATCACCGACAGCATGGGCCAGTTGGTGAACCATACGATCGGATCGAACCCCAACGATCGGGCTATCCAGGCGAATAGCCCGGAATCGGGATTCATCAGGAGGTTCTTCCACACCAGCGCGCTGACCGTTGGTATGACGAAGAAAGGCGCGATCACCATGAGCCGCAACACATTCTGCCCGAAGACCGGCTGATCCATCAGCAGCGCCACGAGAATGCCGCCGCAGACGCTGATGATGAGCACCGAGATGACGAGGACAAGCGTGTTGTACAGCGCCGTCAAAAAATCCGGATCGGTGAGGAACGCGGTGTAGTTTTGCAGTCCGACGAAGCTCACGTTGTCCGGATCGAGCAGACTGTAGCGCAAGCTCGAGAAATAGAGCGTCATGACGAGCGGCACGATCATCCACACGAAGAGCAGGATGACCGATGGCGCGACGAGTACGCGGCCCGCGGTGGTGGTTTGTTGTGTCGCCATCCTTCATGGCCCTCCCGCGCTGATCGCCCGCTGTTGATCGCGGACGCCGACTTTGGCCGCCGACGGTCTCGCAGTTCGCGGGTCGGTGGCAAGCGTCAAACGCCTACGGCTACGCCGTTGATCGTCTCAACGTCCTCCCATTTGGCCCCTCCTCGCGAAAGGAGGAGGGGCCGGGACGGGGAGGTCGTCCCTCGGCGTCTCGCGACCGACGGTCTCGAGACGCCGATGTGTGGACTTACTTGATGTAGCCGGCCTTCTTCATCGCGGCTTCGGTGCTCGCCTGAGCCTTGGCGAGTGCCGCGTCGACGGTCATCGAGCCGGCAAGCGCCGCCGAGAAGTCCTGACCGACGTCCTCGCCGATGCCCTGGAATTCAGGGATCGCCACGAACTGCACGCCCGTGTACGGGACCGGCTTCACCGTCGGATGCGTCGGGTCAGCCGAGTTGATCGAGTCGAGCGTCATTTGTGCGAAAGGCGCGGCCTTTAGATAGTCCGGGTTCTTATACAGGGACGTCCGAGTTCCGGGCGGCACGTCGGCCCAACCATTCTTAGAGGCGACGTAATCGAGGTAGTGCTTGCTTGTCGCCCAGGCGATGAATTTCTCCGCCGCGTCGACCTTGTTCGAGCCGGCCGGCACCGCCAGCGCCCAGGACCACAGCCAGTTGCCGCGCTTGCCGAGACCGGCGTCGGGGGCGAGCGCGAAGCCGACCTTGTCCGCGACCTTCGACTTCGCCGGGTTGGTCACGAAGCCGCCAGCGACGGTTGCGTCGATCCACATGCCGCATTTGCCATCGCTGAACAAAGCGAGGTTCTCGTTGAAACCATTCGACGAGGCGCCCGGCGGGCCGTCGGCCTTCATCAAACTGACATAGAAGTCCAGCGTGTTCTTCCACTCAGGGGAGTTAAACTGCGGCTCCCACTTCTCGTCGAACCAGCGCGCGCCGAACGAGTTGGCGGTGGCCGACAGGAACGCCATGTTCTCGCCCCAGCCCGGCTTGCCGCGCAGGCATATTCCGTACACGCCGGCGGCCTTGTCGGTCATCTTGTCGGCGGCCTGCCTGATGAACTCCCAAGTGGGCTTGTCCGGCATCGTCAGGCCCGCTTTCTCCATCAGGTCCTTGCGGTACATGATGAAGGAACTCTCGCCATAGAACGGCGCGGCGTAGAGCTTGCCGTCGTAGGAAAGCCCGGCGCGGATCGCAGGCAGGAGATCGTCGACGTCGTAGTCGGCGCCGAGCTTGTCGAGCGGCACCAGCCAGCCCTTCTTCGCCCAAATCGGGGCCTCGTAGGTGCCGATGGTCAGCACGTCGAACTGACCGCCCTTGGTGGCGATGTCGGTCGTCACCTTCTGGCGCAGCACGTTCTCCTCGAGCGTGACCCAGTTGAGTTTGATGTCGGGATTGGCCTTGGTAAAATCATCCGTCAACTTCTGCATCGTGATCATATTGTCGTTGTTGACGGTGCCGATCGTCAGCGTCGTCTCGGCGTAGGCGGGAAGCGCGAAGCCTGCGAACGCACCGGCCCCGAGCAGGCCCTTCACGAGAACCTTCATGGCGTATCCTCCGATGAGCAATGCCGATTGTGGGCAATTGCTACTGTAGCGGGCGAATATTCGCCACATCGGCATGTCGGAGTCAACCGCAATTCGTCGCTGCAGCGCACAAATTCTGCCGAGATCTTCCGCAACATATTGAAAGGTCATTTGTTTCTGTTTTCTTGTCCGACCAAGTCGCGCTACGATTATACTACATATAAAATTGTGCTTTATTGTCGCGAAAAAGACAAAAAAGACAAAAGACCAAAAGACAGAAAAATGGCGCCTAAGCCCTTGAAAGAACGGAGTCGCGGGCCGCGGCAAGGGGAAAATTGGGTCACACCCTCGGCTTCGCCTTCATCGTGCGCGACCAGAGCGCCTCTTCCATCCGCTCGGCGATCTCCCGCAGGTAGGGGTTTCGCGCCTCGCGGCCGGCGCGGCCGCCGTCGAGGTCGCTCTGGAAGCCGTCGCGTTGCGGCCAGTGCTCGCTCAGAAGCTCGAACCCGGCCTCCTCGATCGTCTCGACCGCGCGGCCGAATTGCGACTCCGAGCGGCCGACCTTCGACAGGACCATCACGAGCCGGCCCTCGGCGCCGCGCCGGGCGAGCTTGCGCGCCAGGTTGAGCGTCGGCCGCAGATCGTCCTGCGACACCCCGGTCGGCAGGAACACGACGTCGCTGTCCTCGGCGATTTCGGTCGAAAGATCGTCGGCCATACCGCGCGTGTCGGCGACGATGAAGTCGACGACGCCATTGTCCTTGCGCAGCCTCTTCAGGCTCTTGAAGGCGCGCGCGTCGACCTCCGGCTCGAGGCTCGCCCGCATCCTGAGCGCGCCCCATTCGACGCAGGTCAGTTGATCGAGATCGAAATCGGCGAGCAGCGTCTTGCGGCCGCGGTGAATCGCCCCGATCGCAAGGAGGCGCGCCAGAGCGCTCTTGCCTACCCCGCCCTTCTGGCTGACGAACGCCGCCGTCGTGGGTATCTTCGGTCTGCTCATCATGGGGCTCCGGCCGCGCCTCGCGACTCGCGACATGCTATAGCGCCGTGCGGCAGTGACAAGAGCGGCGCCTTCTGGGGGATCATGGCTGTCACAAATCTCGTCTCCGAAGCCGCGCTCGCGCTTCTCAGCGCTCAGAGTCTGTTGTCGACTCTGTTGGTCGCGGCCTACCGGCGCGGGCTGCCTCGTGCGGAAATCCCGGGATCGGAGCCGAACGTCGCGGTGATCCTGCCAGTGCGAGGCGAGCGGAACCTCGATCGTTTTCTGCCGCTGCTGCGCGCGCAGGAATACCAGCGCTATCGGATCATCGCCAGCGTCGAAAGCACGAACGACCCGGCGTTCAGACTGCTTCGCGCGGCCGAGACGGAACCCGGCGCGCCGATCGAGACGACCGTCGCGGGGCTGGCCAAGAACGCCGGGCAGAAGGTCTGGAACCTGCTCGCGGCGCTCGAGCTCTTGCGGCCGGAAGACGACATCGTCGCTTTCATCGACGCCGACACCCTGCCGACGCCGCTTTGGCTGCCGCGTCTCGTTGCCGTCATCGTCAACTCGGGCCGACCGGTGGCGACCGGCTATCGCTGGATGACGCCGGCGGACGACCAATGGAGTTCCTGTTGCCTCGCTGCGGCGAACGCGTCGATCGCGGCGCTCCCGCGCGGCGCCCTGCCGATGACGATCGTCTGGGGCGGCAGCGTGGCGATGAAGCGGAAGACGCTCGAGGCGATCGCAATCGAGGACGTCTGGCGGGGCGCGATCAGCGACGACGCGCAGATGGCCGAAGCGCTGCGGCGATCCGGCCTCGTCGCCTACGCGCCGAGGCAGGCGCTCCTGCTGTCGCCCGTCGCCTGCTCCTGGCGCGAGCTCCTGGCGTTCGGCGTCCGCCAGTACCGGATCGTCTACATCCACCAGCCGAAAAACTGGGCGATCGCGCTCGTTTCCCTTTGGGCCCCGCCGATCTGTCTCGCCCTCGCCGCGCCAAGCCTTGCCGCAGGATCGCTCCTCGCGTGGCCGGCGCTTGGCCTGATCCTGGCGCTCGCCGAAGCTCGAACCCGGCTGCGCCGCGGCATTCAACGGGCGCTCTGGCCCGATATCGGCGGCCCGCGCGACGAACGGCGGTGGCGGGCCGAGCGTTGGCTGCGCCCGGTATGGCTC
This sequence comes from Hyphomicrobiales bacterium, assembly GCA_019237205.1. Taxonomy (GTDB): domain Bacteria; phylum Pseudomonadota; class Alphaproteobacteria; order Rhizobiales; family Beijerinckiaceae; genus Roseiarcus. The sequence goes on along the minus strand of JAFAHO010000290.1, from coordinate 4,283 downwards.
TTCGCACATGCCCTCTGCGCGGCCGGCGCGCCGCTCTCCCGAACGATCGACTGGGCCGGCGTTCGCTACCGCGTCGCCGGGCCGCAGAACGTAGTCGTCGAGCGTCGCGCCGACCCCTGCTGACGGCGGGGTTTCGTCCCGCGGCTCCGTCTCAGCGATCGATCGTCGCCATGATCCACTCGGGGTAGCGGGGGCCGGCGACTTTCCCAAGTCCCAGAGACTCGTCGAGAGCGCTCATCTCGACGGCATCGAGGCGAATGGCCTCGGCCGCAACGTTCTCTTCGAGATAGCTTCGCCGCTCTGCAGCGCCGAACCCGGGTGCTCGGCATGGGCGCAGCGGATATTGGCGACGGCGGCCTCGGAGAGGCCGAAGAAGCGCGCCTTGCCCTCCCGGATGAGACCGCCGACCGTCCCAGCCACATCTTCGATCGGTACGGCCGGATCGACGCGGTGTTGGTAGATGCCCCACCAACTCTTCGTTGGCGAAGGGACCGTAGACCTCGGCCGTGTCAAGAAACGTGCAGCCTAGTTCGATGGCGCGATGAAGCGTCGCGATCGATTCCATTTCGTCGGCGGGACCATAGGACTGGCTCATCCCCATGCAGCCGAGCCCGATCGCCGAGACCTCGAGACCCTGACGGCTGAGTTTGCGCTTGCTTAGGGTCATGGGCTCCTTCCTGTCCACAATGCGTCGCCACGCAGCGAGTCGATTGTAGCTGCGCTCGATGAGCGCGGCCAGACGCGGTCATCGACTGCCATCGACTGCCATCGATCGCGTTTCCTGTCTTCCAAGCGCGCGCCGCGTCAGCCGAAGTCCTCCATCTCGTAGAGTTCGCGGATTTCGATCGTCGACGGTCCGGGCATCGGATTGGGGCACCGCTTCACCCAGTCGATCGCCTCGTCGAGGTCCTTGACCTTCCAGATCCAGTAACCTGAGACGAGTTCGCTGACGTTCGCGAACGGCCCCTTCGTCACGGCGCGGTCCTTGCCCGAAAAGGCGACGCGCGCGCCTTTGCTGCTCGGCTTGATCCCGCCAGCGTCAACGAACACGCCCGCCTCGATCAGCTTCTGATTGAAGGCGCCCATGTCCGCCATGAGTTCGACGCTCGGCAATGTGCCAGCCTCGGACTCCTGGGTTGCCTTGACGATCACCATGACGCGCATTGGTCTTTCTCCAGAGAAATCTTGCGTTCGCGGGATTAGAACTCAGGCGGCATATTCGAGCTTCGGATACCAGTCGACGCCGCGGCCCCCAGGCGTGCAGTCGAGCACCATCCACAAGGGCGCAGGGTCGGGCGCGCCGCGCGGATCCTGTCCCGCGTCGACTGAAGCCGCCGTCATCTCTCCAGACCAGAAATGTCGGACCGTCCCGTCGCGGCGAGTGAACACGTTGAAGGCGGGAACTTCCGAGCCGTTCGGCAGGAGGCCGAAATAGTCGCGGGAATACGCGCCATTGAGGTCGCTGAAGAGTCGAAGGTTGCGCCAACCCCGTTCCCGCTTCCAGCCGATCAGGCGCTCGATCGGGGAGCGGGCGACCACAGCAAGCGAGATGCGCTGGCCGATATCGATCGCATTGCCCTCCCAGGCGCCGAGCGTGTTCGTGCACATCGGGCAAGGGCGGGCGCGCTTAGGTCCGAACATGTAGCTGTAGATGGCGAGCGTCTCTTTGTCTCCGAACAGGCCGGCGAAATCGAGGGGGCCGTCCTCGCCTTCGAAGCGATAGTCGCCGATGACGGGGCCGCCCGGGGGCAGCGCCCGGCGTTGCGCCGCGACGCGCTCCATGTGACGGCGCAGCTCGATTTCCTCGACGAGCAGCGCCGTGCGAGCGGCGCGGTACTCAGGGCTCTCGTTCGGAAACCGCACCGGGTCGATCCGGGCGAGTTCGGTTGCGGGCGTGAGCGCTGAAGCGTTGACGTTCATCGTCTTGTTCTCCGGTTAGGGGTGAAGGACGCCGGCGGCGCATCGTGCCGCCGGGACGTGTGGATCAGCGCTTCGGCGCGAGCAGGGCGAACATCGCGCCCTGGGGATCGAGGCCGTGCACGATCCAGCGGTCAGTGGGGACCTGCATGGGTCCGTTGAGGATCTTGCCGCCCGCGGCCTTCACGCGCTCCGCCGCCGCGTCGATCGCATCGACATTGAAATAGTAGAGCCAGAATGGCGCGGGGGTTTGCGGCGTCTTGGTCATCATGCCGCCCTGCTGGCCGCTCTTTGCGTTGAAGAGCTGGTATTTGCCCATAGCGCCCATATCCATCGCCTCGCCCTTCATCCAGCCGAAGAGGCCCGAATAGAAGGCGAAGGCCTTTTCGCCGTCGCCGGCGTGCAGTTCATGCCAGCCGACGTGGCCCTGCGCCATCGGGTCCTGCGCTGGCGCCTCGCTGCTGTTGCCCTTGAACAACATGAAGCCTGCGCCATGCGTGTCGCCCGCAACGGCGAACGTCCCGACATTGGGAATCTCGGTGGGCGGTCGATGGATCGCGCCGCCCGCGGCTTTCACCTTGTCGGCGTAGGCCCTGACGTCGTCGACCGCGATATAGCCCATCCACGCAGGCTCCACGCCCTTGGCCTGTTCCGGAATCGGCATGAGGCCGCCAATCATCGCCGGGCCCGCCCGGAGCAGCGTGTAGCGCTGGTCGTTCATGGTGTTGGCGGCAAGCGTCCAGCCGACGACTTTCGTGTAGAAGGCCTCCGCGCCGGCGAGGTCGTTCGACATCTGATCGTACCAGACGAAGCTGCCGATGAGGTTTGAGTGGGTTGGATTGGTCATGACTTCCTCCTTCACTTGGCCTCGAAGGCCGGTTGCAATTGAGCGGCGTCGAGTTTGATCGGTCGGCGGGACATCGGAGCGACAGACGCAAAAAGAGGATGTCGAGCGAATCCTGGCTCTATGCGAGCGGAGGCGTTTTGTTCCGACCGCTCGCCATTTGATATCGGTATGCGAGTCCAAGAACGGAACGCTCGTCCCAAGGCCTGCCGACAATTTGCAATCCGAGCGGGAGCCCGCGTTTGTCAAGACCGCACGGAACGCTGACCGCCGGCAGACCAAAATAATTGGCGAACATTGTATTCTCGGGCGACAGCGCCAGCGGATTTCCAATCGCCTCCTTGACTCGCGGCGTGACGGTTGGCGTCGTGGGCAGCAGCAGCAGATCGATGCCCTTGAAGCATCGGTCGGCGACAGTCCTTCGGTCTCTTTCTATGTCGACTATGCCTTTGCTGAAATCCGTCAGGGGGGCCGCGGCTGACTTGATGGGATAGCCAAGGCTTCGGATCGTCTCGACCGCTTGTTCGAACGCTTCCAGCACTTCTCGATCCGCTCTGGCGTTGTTTGCGACGCCGATCCGGAAGTCTGCTTCCTGGTTCAGACTGTCGACAAATGATCCCACGCCCCTGTCGCCGCGTCGATCGACGAGCGCATCAAGGACGACAGCCGTATCCCCGACATTGCGCGTCGTGATGCCGGCATGAGAGAGCCACAAGATGTCTTCGCCCGGCGGCTGTTCGCCCGCGAGGATGCCGGTTGCGTCAGTGAGACCGTACGTGCCTTTGAAGCCGACCACGCCGCAGCATGCGGACGGCAATCGGCAAGAGCCGATGGCGTCGGTATCGAGCGTGGCCCAGCACATGCCGCTTGCAACCGCCACCGCCGATCCGCTCGACGAACCGCCCGCGATAAAATCGGGATTCCAGGGATTCCTGACCGGCCCAAAACAGCTCTCGAGCCCGGTCGTTCCCATTCCGAGCGTGTGCATGTTTGTCTTTCCGATGATGATCGCGCCGGCGTCTCTCAGCTTGGTCACCGACGCTGCGTCCATAGCGGGGATGCGATCCTTGAAATGCTCAAAGGCGGCAGTTGTCGGAATGCCGACAGTGTCAAAGAAGTCTTTTACCCCTATGGGAATTCCGTGCAGGAAGCCCTTCCACCTTCCTTGCGCTATTTCGTGCTCGGCAGCCTTCGCGTCTTTCGCCGCAGACTCTGCAGCGATCGTGATGAACGCGTTGAGCTGTGGTTGGAGCCGTTCTATTCGCTCAAGACACGCTGTCAGCACATCCATCGGCGACCTTCGTCTGTCGCGCAGAGATTCAGCTAACCCGGCGATACTGCCAAAGTCGAAATCGGACGGCGGACGCGCTTGCATGAACGAGCTCTTCGAGGCGTTTGGCCGTTCACCCGTTGCCCTCGCGCCGGTCACCGGCTCCTCCCTCAATGGGAGTCGAAGGCCTGTTGCAGCTTCCCGATGTCGAGCTTGGACATCGGCATCACCGCCCGCATGACGCGCTGAATG
>JAFAHO010000126.1 GCA_019237205.1 Hyphomicrobiales bacterium | reverse complement strand
CCAAAGATAGACGTCGTCAACGGGCCTGCTCGGGGCGCACAACTGGCGAAAAACTTCAGGCGCCTCGCGAAAGCCGACTGCGAGAAGGTCGAGGTTGATGGCCTCGCGGACGCGCTGCACGGCGTCCAACATTCGGGACGGATCCAGCGCGGAGCGCGGCGAGTGGGAGGTCGAAAGTTGCGCTCCGATTTTCCAGTATCCGGTCATGGGTCCATAGGCGCGACTTTTTGACCGCGTCCGCAAACGCTTCGACAGAATGTCCCGACGGCGACGCCACGGCAACGAGCAATTCCCGTCTGGGGCGACGCGTTGGCAACGTCGGCCAGGGCGCGGCGCGCCGCGTCCCTGCCCTTCACACCTCCAGCCATTCCTTGCGAATGTCCGCCGCCGTTGCGAGATCGGCCGCCGTGCCCTCGTAGACGATCTTGCCGTGTCCCATGACGTAGAGCCGATGGGCGATCTTCAGCGCGATCGTCAGCTTCTGCTCGATCAGCAGGATGGCGACCCCGCGCCTGGCGATCTCCTCGAGCAGGCGGCCGACATGCTCGACCATCATCGGCGAGAGGCCTTCCGTCGGCTCGTCGATCATGACGAGGTCCGGGTCACCCATCAGCGTCCGGCAGATCGTCAGCATTTGCTGCTCGCCGCCCGAAAGGACGCCCGCCCGCATGTCGGCGCGCTCCTCGAGCTGGGGGAACATGCGGAACATGTCGTCCATCGCCCAGCGGCCGCTGCTCTTGCCGGCCTTCTCGCCGAGCTGAAGGTTCTGCCGCACGGTGAGGCCGGGGAAAATGTCTCGGGTTTCGGGGACGTAGCCCAGCCCCTTCAGCGCCGTCTGATGCGGCTTTAAGCCCGCGATTTCTTCGCCGCGGAAGCGGATCGAGCCCCGCGGCGGGACGTCGCCCATGATCGCCTTGATCGTCGTCGAGCGGCCGACGCCGTTGCGTCCGAGGAGGCCGACGATCTCGGCTTCGCCGACATGGAACGTGACGCCATGCAGGATATGGCTCTTGCCGTAGTAGGCCTCGAGCCCCAGGACTTCGAGGATCGGCGCGCGCATCAGGCGCCGTCCTGCCCGAGATAGGCTTCGCGCACGGCCGGATTCTCGCGGATGCGCTCGGGCGCATCGCTGGCGATAATCTGGCCGTAGACCAGCACGGAGATACGATCGGCCAGGCTGAAGACGACGCCCATGTCGTGCTCGACCATGACGAGCGTCTTGCCTTCCGTCACCTTGCGGATGAGCGCGACCGCGTGTTCGGTTTCGCTGTTGTTCATCCCCGCCGTCGGCTCGTCGAGCATGACGACGTCGGCGCTGCCGCCGATCGTCACGCCGATCTCCAGCGCCCGCTGCTCGGCGTAGCTCAGGACGCCCGCCGGCACGTGGCGGCGCACGGTCAAACCCACGCGGTCCATCAGCCATTCCGCGCGTTCGCAAACGTCGCTGAGCCGCTCGATCGAGGTCCAGAACGCATATTTGTAGCCGAGCGACCAGAGCGCCGCGCAGCGCAGATTCTCCTCCACCGACATCTTCGGAAAGATGTTGGTGATCTGGAAGCTGCGCGACAGGCCGCGGCGATTGATCTCGAACGGAGAAAGGCCGGTAATCGCCTGCCCATGCAGGCGCACCTCGCCCGAGCTCGGCCGGATGCGGCCGCTCACGAGGTTGAACAGCGTCGACTTGCCGGCGCCGTTCGGCCCGATGATCGCGTGCCGCTCGCCCTCGGCGATCTCGAGCGAGACGCCGCGGATGATCTGCACCGGGCCGAAACTCTTGCGAAGATCAAGAAGCGACAGCGCCGCGCTCATCCCTCGCCCCGAAAATGCAGGCGCGCGTTGACGGCCCCCCAAGCGTCGCCGACCCTCGGCCAAAGCCGTAAGACCAGGATCGTTCCCGCTGCAAACAGCGCGACCGCGACGATCCAGGGCGGCAACGTTGAGGCGTCGACGTCGAAGCCGAAGAGCCGCATCGCCGACCCTTCGCTGCGCGCCTCGGCCAGCTGGCGATTGGCGAGTTCGATGATCATGATCGCGCCGGCGCCGGTCGCAACCAGCGCCGGCCCGACCGCTGCATAGGCGGGCGCGAGCCGCCACGCCACTCCCCCGCGCAGCGCCCGAAGATGGAGCATCGTCCATCCGACGACACCTTCGGGCGCGAACATCACGACGGCGATGAACATCAGGCCGAAATAGAGCTGCCAGGCGCTGGTGACGTCCGAGAGCATGATCTGCAGATAGGTGATGATCACGGCGCCGACGATCGGCCCGGCGAACGACCCAACGCCGCCGATATAGGCCATTAGGAGAACGAGGCTCGACTGCTGCGCGCCGAGCTGCTGGGCGTTCATGATCTCGAAACTGATCGCGGCGAGTCCGCCCGCGATCCCGGCGAAGAACGCCGCGAAACAGAAGGCGATCAGGCGCACCATCCGCGGCGAATAGCCGACGAATTCGACCCGCTCGGGATTCTCGCGCACCGCGTTGCACATGCGCCCGAACGGCGTGCGAGTCAGCGCGTACATCGCGACCACGCAAACGAAGCACCAGACCCCGATGAGATAGTAGACCTCGAGCTGCGGGCCGAACTTGTGCCCCAGGAAGGGCGCGAGCTTCGACCGGTTGGTCGTGATCCCCTCCTCGCCGCCGAAGAAGGTGCGCAGAATGAATGAGCTCGACGAGACGAGCTCGCCGATGCCGAGCGAGATCATAGAGAAGACGAGCCCTGCCCGACGAGTGGAGATGAGGCCAAACAGGACGCCGAATACGAGCCCGGCCAATCCGCCAACGAGAGGGATGACGGGTATGGACAGACCAAGCTTATTGTGGATGACGGCGTTCATAGTGTGGATCGCGACGAAACCGCCGAGGCCATAATAGACGGCGTGTCCGAACGACAGTAGGCCCGTCTGACCCAGCAGCATATTATAGGACAAGGCGAAAATAATCATGACGCCCATGAGGCTCATCATCGTGAGTGCGGTCGGCGACGGAAAAACGCGTGGAGCGGCGATGAGGATCAGGGCGAAGGCCAGCCACGGCGCGAGCCAGCTGAGCCTCGCCGTCATGACTCGCGCCTACCCATGAGGCCGGTCGGCCGGAAGATCAGGACGAGGACGAGCAGGAGATAAGGCACGACGGGCGCGAGTTCGGCGATTGTCACCTTCCAGAGGTCGCCGAGGAACGGCGGCGCGACCGGCCCCAGGACCTCGGCGAACGAAAAGTTCATCGCTACCGCGAACGTCTGCACGAGACCGATCAGGAGCGAGGCGAAGAAGGCGCCGGTCAGCGAACCCAGGCCGCCGACGACGATGACGACGAACAGAATCGGGCCGAGCAGCGACGCCATGTCGGGCTGCGTCACCAGCGCAGGGCCAGCGATGACGCCCGCGAGGCCTGCGAGCGCTGCGCCGGCGCCGAACACCAGCATGAAGATCTTCGGCACGTCGTGGCCAAGCATCGCCACCATGTCCGGATGGGTCAGCGCGGCCTGGATGATCAGGCCGACGCGCGTGCGAGTCAGCACCGTGAGCAGCGCTGCGAACATCGCGATCGCTATGAGCAGCATGAACACGCGATAGGCGGGATAGGTGGTGTCGAACAGGCGAAACGCTACGAAATCGAGCTGAGGCGGCACGCGGTAGTCGACCGGCAATTTGCCCCAGATCATCTGCACCAGCTCTTCGATGACGAAGGCGAGCCCAAAGGTGAACAACAGCTCGGAGACCTGGCCGCGCCGGTGCAAATGCCTGAGGCCGTACCGTTCGACGAGCGCCCCGATGACGCCAACCAACAGCGGCGCCAAGACGAAGCCAGGCCAGAAGCCGATGCGACGGCTGATCTCGAAGCCGAAATAGGCGCCGAGCATATAGAAGCTCGCATGGGCGAAATTGAGCACGCCCATCATGCTGAAAATCAGCGTGAGCCCGCTCGCCATCATGAAGAGCAGCATGCCGTAGAGCACGCCGTTCAGCGTAGAGAAGGTGATGAGCTGCAGCATCGGAGCCCGGCCGTTAGAGCATCAGCGCGCCCACGCCAGCGAGCCGAGGGAGGCGGGCGACGCCACCGCCAGCCCGCGCGCGCCCGCGTCAGGGCCGCTCCATCTTGCAGGTGGTCGGCAGGATCGTGTCGTTCGCCAGGACTACGCCGACCTTCCTCCAGCCCCAGCCGGTGCCTTCCTCGTCGAATTTGGCGCCGGGGTCGAGCGGGCCGAAACTGCTGATGAACATGTCCTGAAACAGCTGATGGTCGTCCTTGCGCATGGTGATTTCGTCGCCGTCGAAACCCTCCGCCGTCATGCCCTCGAATTGGGCGGCCAGCGCCTTGGGATCGTCGCTCTTGGCCTGGTTGACGGCCTTTGCTAGCATGCGCATTTCGTTGACCGCGCGAGGATAGAAGAGCGCGACCCCCTCCTTCGCACGAAAATCCTTCTCCCATTTTTGCGCCGCCTCAGGAGCCGAGTTCGGGACCCCTTCTGTGATCTGGAAGACGCGATGCGAGAGCCCCGTCTGCTTGATCGCCGTAGGACCGCCCGCGCCGCCGGCGTAATAGGTGTAGAAGTCGGCTTGCAGGCCCGCGTCCGCCGCCGCCTTCAAAAGAAGCGCGATATCCTGGCCCCAATTTCCGGTGATCACGCTATCCGCGCCCGACGCCTTGATCTTGGCGACATAGGGGGAGAAATCGGTGATCTTGAGGAGCGGATGCAGTTCGTCGCCGACGATCTCGATGTCCGGACGCTTTTCCTTCAGCATGGCGCGGGCCTGCTTCTGCACCGACTGTCCGAAGGAATAATCCTGATTGATGAGATAGATTTTCTTGATGTTCGGCCGGTCCTTCATGAAGTTCGTCAGCGCCGCCATCTTGATGTCGGAATTGGCGTCCCAACGGAAATGCCAGTAGGAGCATTTGTCGTTGGTCAGCACGGGATCGACCGCGGCGTAGTTGAGATAGATGATCTCCTTGCCGGGGTTGCGGTCATTGTACTTGGTGACCCAATCGGACAAGGCCGCGGCCACCGACGAGCCGTTCCCCTGGGTAATGATGCGGATGCCCTGATCGGCAGCCTTTTGCGCCTGAATCAGGCTCTCCTGCGGATTGGTCTTGTTGTCCAGCCCAACGATCTCGACCTTCTTGCCCAGCAGCCCGCCCGATGCATTGATCTCGTCGGCGAGATATTGGTATGTCTTGAGCCCAACTTCGCCGATCGAAGCGCCGCCCCCGGAAAGCGGATCGATATAGCCGATCTTGATCGTGTCGTCCGCGAGCGCCGGAACGGCGGCAAGCGCAAATGCCAGCGTAAAGCCGGCGGCGTCCAGTTTCATCGTGTCCTCCCTTATCGGCGCGTTTGCAGTCAGGCCGTTTTGGTCAAGCCTCACGATAGGCCGTCCGCCGCGATTGTCCAGCCCGTCACGGAACATTGCGGCGCTCCATACAGACGCGCCTAGCCAAGAATCGCCGCCGCTCAGACCGTCTTGACGTAGTCGCCGGGGGCGGGGCCGAGCGGCGGAAGGCCGGCGCTAGCGGCGCCGAGCTCTGGCGGCGCGACGAGGCCGCTCGAATGGTCGGCGAGCCACTGGTGCCACGCCGGCCACCAGGACCCCTCGCGAGCGTCGGCCGCAGCCGCCCAGGCTTCGGGATCGAGACGCCGATTCTTCGCCGACCTCGTGGCGATGCGGAAGTACCGTTCTCCCTCGCCGGGCGGGGCCACTATGCCGCGGTTGTGGCCGCCGTTGACCAGAGCGAACGTGACGTCCGTATCGGCGAGGAAATGAATCTTGAACACTGAGCGCCAGGGCGCGACATTGTCGCGCTCCGTGCCGACGACGAAGACCGGCGCACGGATGTCCTGCAGCGCGATCAAACGGCCTTCGAGCCGGAAGCGGCCCTCCGCGAGATCGTTGTCGAGATAGAGTTTGCGCAGATATTCGCTATGCATCCTGAACGGCATCCGGGTCGCGTCCGACGACCAGGCCGAGAGATCGTCGACCCGCTCCGGCTCGCCCATCAGATAGTGCTCGATCATGCGCGACCAGATGAGGTCGTTCGAGCGCATCAGGTCGAATGTGCCGGCCATCTGCTTCGACTCGAGCGTGCCCTGCTTCCACATCACGTCCTCGAGCAGCGCGAGCTGGCTGTCGTCGATGAAGAGCTTGAGTTCGCCGGCCTCCTCGAAATCGGTCTGCGCCGCAAATAGCGTCAGGGACTTGACGCGATCGTCGTTGTCGCGCGCCATGGCGGCGGCCGTGATCGCCGCCAGGGTGCCCCCGATGCAATAGCCCACGAGATGCAGGCGCGAGGCGCCGGTGATTTCGAGCGCGGCGGCGATCGCCGGCGCAACGCCCTCGCGCCGGTAGTCGTCAAACCCGACGTTGCGATCCTCCGGCGTCGGGTTGCGCCACGAGATGCAGAAGACCGTGAATCCGGCGTCGACGAGTTGGCGGATCAGTGAATTCTCAGGCCGCAGATCGAGGATATAATATTTCATGATCCAGGCCGGCGTGATGACCACCGGTTCGGAACGCACCGAGGCGGTCGTCGGAGAGTACTGGATGATCTCGGCGAGGCTCGTCCTCTTGACGACGACGCCTCTCGTCACCGCGACCGTCTCTCCGGGTTTGAACGCCTGCTCGGCCTCGCTGCGCTCGCCGCGCAACTCGCGCCCAAAATCACTCGCCAAATTGATCGCGCCTCGCGCAAGATTAACGCCGCCTTCGCGAACCGTCGTTCTCAGCACGACGGGATTGGTGACGAGAAAATTGGACGGCGCCATTGTGTCTAGGGCCTGACGGCCCACGAAATTCATGAGCGCAAGATGGTGGGGCGAGGCGCCGTGAACATTGGAGGTGGCTTCATCCCACCAGGCTTCGGCCGCCAGAAACGAATCGGCGTAAAACGAAAACGGCCACTGGCGCCATTCATTTGCGCGGAACCGTCGGTCTTCCGCCCTGCCCTGCCGCTGGTAGGGCTTAGCGCGCGCGGACTCATGTGTCGGCTCGAGCAGTGACGCCTGCCTCGCCAGGGCGCTCAAGGCCAACGCCGCCTGACGGCCGGGCGAGGCCATGAGATGCAGGGCCCAGTCGGACGCGGCCAAGGCGAGCGCCATGGGCGAGAACCCGCCCGCGAGCTCGGCGATGCTGGCGTGGACGACGCGGTCGAGCGGGTTCTCCTGCTCGACCGGAACGAGCGGCGGCGGAAGCGTCCGGGCGGGGACTGGCGGAGGCGGGCTCTTGGCCGCCTGGAGCGAAACCCGCGCGGGAGTAACCTGCTTGTCCATGACGCCATTCTCCTTCAGGGGTCGAGGTGTAGCCCTCGAAGGTTCGACCGGCATTGAGGCATCTCAAAGCCCTCCGGCGAGTCCGCCGTGGTGCAGGAGCCCGGCCCGGGCCAGCTCAGCACGGGTGAACTACCCCAAGTGCCTCTTGAAGAAGGCCGTGGCCCGGTCCCAGGCGAGCTCCGCCGCATGGCGGTCGTGGACGGCCATGCGCTGTTCGTTGACGAAGGCGTGATCGGCGTCATAGCGGAAGACCTCGAAGGTCTTCCCCGCCGCCTTCATGCCCTTTTCGAAGCCGTCGACAACCTTGGGCGTGACGAAGTCGTCCCGGCTGGCGAAGTGACCCTGCAGCGGAACCTTCACGTCGGCCGGCTTCACCGCCTGCTCGGGCGGAAGGCCGTAGAACGTGACCGCCGCCGTGATCTCGGGGATCCGGGCCGCCCCGATGACCGCGACCGCCCCGCCCATGCAGAAGCCTGTCAAGCCGACCTTGGCGCCGTTGCGCTTAAGAAACTGAGCCGCGCCGCGCACGGTCTGATCGGCCGCGTCCATGAAATTAAGCGACTGCATCTCTTTCATCGCCGCGTCCGAGTCGTGATAGGACACCACCACGCCCTTGAAGAGATCGGGCGCCAGCGCGTCGAAACCGGCGAGCGCGAATCGGTCGCACATCGCCTTGATCTGCTCCTGCAGACCCCACCATTCCTGGATCACGACGAGGCCGGGCGCGTCGCCGCGCGCGGCGCTCGACAGATAGCCATTGGCCTCGGCCCCGTCCGGCCGTTTGAATGTGATATGCGCGCCCATTGTTCCTCCTTTGGAAGCCGTGCACGAGACGTGGTCGCAAGTTTCGTAGCCCCGGAGTCGTTTGTTCCCCGCGGCTCAGCCGAGTTTCGACCCGTTGGTCATCAGCATGATTGAATAGAGCGAGGTTGTTCCGCAAATGAACAGGCGGTTGCGCTTGGGGCCGCCAAAGGTCACGTTGGCGACGATCTCGGGGATTAGAATCTTGCCGATCAGCGCGCTGTCGGGTTCGTAGCAGTGGACGCCATCGTCCGTGCTGGTCCAGACGCGCCCCTGCCGGTCAACGCGAAATCCGTCGAAGAGGCCCGCGGCGCATTTGGCGAATATCTCTCCCCCCGTTACGCTCTTGCCGTCAGCCGACATCGTGAAACGCCGGATATGGCGCGGCCCCTTCTCCTTGTGGGTCGCACCGGTGTCGGCCACGTAGAGCACCTTCTCGTCCGGCGAAAAGGCGAGGCCGTTCGGACGCACCATGTCGTCGATGACGCGCTCGACCTCGCGGGTGGCCGGGTCGACGCGGTACACGTGGCAGCCGTCGATCTCCTGCGCGGCGCGCTCGCCCTCGTTGTCGCTGTCGATGCCGTAGGCCGGATCGGTGAACCAGACGGAATCGTCGGATTTGACAACGGCGTCGTTGGGCGAGTTGAGCCGCTTGCCTTTCCACGCCTCGGCGATGACGGAAATCGAGCCGTCGACCTCGGTGCGGGTCACCCGGCGGGTCAGGTGCTCGCAGGTGACGAGCCGACCCTGGTTGTCGACGGTGTTGCCGTTCGAGTTGTTCGAGGGCTGGCGAAACACTGAAACGTGGCCAGACGGTTCGTCGAAGCGCAGCATCCGGTTGTTGGGGATGTCGGACCAGACGAGATAACGTCCGGCGGCGAACCATGCCGGGCCTTCGCTCCAGCGCGCGCCCGTCCACAGACGCTCGACCCGGACGTAACCCGCAAACAGCGGTTTGAAGCGGGGATCGAGGACGAGGATGTCGGTTCCTTCGATTTGGCCGTAGTGCATCGCCCCGCCTCCCGTCCCTCGCTTGTTCGAGCGTGAGGGTGGCGCCGTCGGCGCCGGACTGCAAGACCGCGCCCGCGCCAACTCGGCGGCGAGTTCCGGAATCGCGAAGGCAAGGCCCGCGTCCGCCGCCATCGTGACGACGTCCGTTTCGCCGTCCGGCGGCTCGAGCGCCGCGAACTGACTGTCGACCAGCGACGCCGGCATATAGTGGCCTTTGCGCCCGGCGACCCGCGTGCGCATCACGTCCGGCGAGGCCCTCAGATAGACGAAGCGCAACCGCGGCCCGACAGCAATGCGTAGGCGGTCACGATAGGCCCGGCGGAGGGCCGAGCAGGCGGCGACCGCCCCTCGGCCGCGGCGCTCCTCCCTCAGCGCGGCGCCGATCCGGTCGAGCCACGGCCAGCGATCGCTATCGTCGAGCGGATGGCCGGCGCTCATCTTGGCGCGCGCCGCATCGGAATGGAGATCGTCGCCGTCGACAAAATCAGCGCCGAGGACATTGGCGAGCAGGCGCCCGACGGTCGTCTTGCCCGAGCCGGAGACGCCCATCACCACAATGGCGACGGGTTCGGAGGCGTTCGCGGACGGGGTCGACTCGGGCATGGACCTCTCGCCCCTTCAACTCGTTAGCCGCCGGCTGGCGTCACAATGCGGTGACAATCGCAAAATTCGTGAAATGCGCAAGGACTTGCGGCGGAACCGATCATCCTCCACATTTACCTCATGAACGACTCGCCGCCGCGCTCGCGTCTGGTCGCGGTTCTCGGCCCGACCAACACCGGCAAGACCCATCTGGCGGCCGAGCGCATGCTGGCCCATTCCTCGGGCATGATCGGCCTGCCGCTGAGACTGCTCGCGCGCGAGATCTACGACCGGATCATCAAGGCGCGGGGCAAGGCGCGCGTCGCCCTCATCACCGGCGAGGAAAAGATCGTCCCCGCCGATCCGCAATATTTCGTCTGCACGGTCGAGGCGATGCCGCTCGACCGCAAGGTCGAATTCCTCGCCGTCGACGAAATCCAGCTCTGCGCCGACCCCGAGCGCGGCCACGTCTTCACCCACCGGCTTTTGCATGCTCGCGGCTTGTCAGAGACGATGCTGCTTGGCGCCGCGACCGTCGTGCCGCTTGTCCGCCGCCTCTGTCCCGACGCCTCGATCCGGTTCCGCGAGCGGCTGTCGACGCTGAGCTACGAGGGTCAACGAAAATTGACCCGCCTGCCACCGCGCAGCGCCGTCGTCGCCTTCTCCGCCGATGCGGTCTACGCCATCGCCGAACTGATCCGGCGCCATCGCGGCGGCGCGGCGGTGGTGATGGGGTCGCTCTCGCCCCGCACCCGCAACGCGCAGGTCGAGCTCTTCCAGTCCGGCGAGGTCGATTTCCTGGTCGCGACCGACGCGATTGGCATGGGCCTCAACATGGACGTCGACCATGTCGCGTTCGCAGGGCTGCGCAAGTTCGACGGACGGCGCGTGCGAGGCCTCTATTCGCAGGAAATCGGCCAGATCGCCGGGCGCGCCGGCCGCTTTCGCAGGGACGGCGCCTTCGGCGTCACCGGCGACGCCCCCGATCTCGAGCCCGACGTGGTCGCGGCGGTCGAGGGGCACGCGTTCCCGGCCGTCCAGGCCGCGGAATGGCGCAACGCCCGCCTCGACTTCCACTCGCTGCAGGGCCTCATGCGCTCGCTCGCTTCGTCGCCGCCGATGGCCGGATTGCGGCTCTCCGAGGAAAGCCAGGACGAGACGACGCTCCGCGAGCTTGCGAACGACGAGACCATCGTTCGCCGCGCCAGGGACCGCGCCAACCTGATGCGCCTGTGGGAAGCCTGCCAGACGCCCGACTTCCGCAAGACGACCCAGGACGAGCACACGCGGCTGATCGGTGGGCTCTTCGCGCATCTGACCCAGCGTGACCGGCGAATCCCCGAGGACTGGATGCAGGGCCAGTTCTCCACCCTCGACCGCGCCGACGGCGACATCGATGCGCTCTCGATGCGGCTCGCCCGCGTCCGGACCCTCGCTTATATCGCCAACCGCGCTGACTGGCTGGCCGACCCGGCGGCCTGGCAGGGTCGCGCGCGCGAACTCGAGGACCGGCTCTCCGACACCCTGCATCAATCGCTGATGCAGCGCTTCGTCGACCGCCGCACGAGCACTCTCCTGAGATCGTTGCACCAGCACGCCGGCCCGATCCTCGGCGGCATTGGCGCTGACGGGGAGGTGACGGTCGAGGGCCATGTCGTCGGCCGGCTCTCGGGCGTGCATTTCGAGCCCGAGCGCGGCGACTCGGCCCTGGAGAACCGAGCGCTCCGCGGCGCGGTCGAACGGGCGGTCGCTCCCGAAATCGCCCGCCGGCTCGGCGAACTCGCGAGCGAAGGCGACGAGGCTTTTGCGCTTCTTTCCGGCGGGCGCGTTGCGTGGCGCGGCCTCGCCGCAGGCGAGATCATCGGCGGCGGGCCGTTCAAGCCGCGCGTCCGGCTCATCGGCGACTTCGGCGCCGACGCGCCGCGTGAGCGCGCCGCCCGGCGGCTCGAGGCTTACGTTGCGGGCGAAGCGAGCCGCCGACTCTTCGTCCTCAAGCGCCTGACGGAGGCGATCGCGGACGGCACGCTCAAGGGGCTCGCGCGCGGCGTCGCCTATCAGCTGGTCGAGCAGTCCGGCATCCTGGACCGGCGGCGGGCGGACGATCACATCCGCGCGCTGAGCGGGCGCGAGCGGCGGGTGCTGAAGAGTCTGGGCGTGCGCTTCGGCGCTTTCTCGCTCTTTCTGCCGGCGCTGATGACGCCAGAGGCGCAGGCGATCGGCGCGGTGTTCGCGGACCTCGCCGCGCCGCGCTGGCGCCCCGCCCCGAGCGGCCTTACGGTTCTGCCGCATCCCGCCCCGCCGCCCGAGGCGCTGAGCCTGCGGGGCTTGCGCGTTGTCGCAGGCCTGGCGGCTCCCGTGCTGGCGCTCGAACGGCTCGACGCGCTCGCCAGGAATTCGGCGCAACCCGGGGGATTGCTCGCCCTGACGCCCGACCTCATGGCCGAGTTCGGCTGGAGGCCGCCTGAGGCCGAGCCCGTGTTGCGCGCGCTGGGCTTCGTCCGAGTGCGAAAAAGCGGTCCGGAGGCGCCGAACCTGTGGCGCCGCCGCCCGATGGCGTCGCGGGCGCCGGCGAACGCCGCGCCTCCGCGTGCCGTCGTCGCGGCCGAGCCGCGCGCGAAGCCCGCGCCCGGCTCATCGCGCCGTGCTCGCCGCCGCCGCGCCCGGCGCCGCGCCGCGGCCGCCGGCTCTCACGCTTGAACGAATCCTCCGAGACTTGCCGCGCCGACGTTTGGCTCTGGCGCGCCCGGTTCTTCAAGACCAGAAGCCTCGCCGCGCGCGTGATCGAACAAGGCGGCGTCCGCCTCATGCGCGGGGGCGCAAGGACGCCTCTGGAGAAGCCCGGCCGCACCGTGCGCTGCGGCGATGTCCTGACCTTCGCCCAAGGCCAGCGCTGGCTCGCGGTCAAGGTCGAGGCGCTCGGCGTCCGCCGCGGTCCGGCGCCCGAGGCGCGGGGGCTGTACAGTCTGCCCGACAACGAGTGAGCCCGCACCGCGGTCCTCTCCGGCATAGCGCGCTCGGAAGAACGCCTGTCTCTTGACGGGCTAGGCGGGAGAGGCCCGCCACCCTTCTCCCGCCTGCAGAAGGAGGACCGGCGGAACGCGCGGCCGGATGAAGGGCTTCGGGTAAACGCCCTTCCCTCAATACCCCACCGCCAGCGTCCCCCGCTGGCGCAAATCGGAGGCCCCGGTCAGCACGCCGTCGGGCGAGCGCGCGATCGTGTTGGCCGAGCCGATCGCCTCGCGCACCACGACCTTGTGGCCCATCGCCTCGAGCAGCCGGATCGTATCGTCCGACATGCCTCGCTCGATCCTGAGCTCGTCGGGATAGAGCTGGTCATGCGCGCGCGGCGCGTTTTCGGCTTCGGCGACGTTGAGTCCATGGTCGATCACATTGACGATGATCTGCGTGACTGTCGTGATGATGGTCGAGCCGCCGGGGCTGCCGGTCGCAAGCTCGATCTTGCCGTCCTTGAACACGAGCGTCGGGCTCATCGAGGAGAGCGGCCGCTTCATCGACCCCGGCGCATTGGCGTCGCCGCCCATGAGGCCGAAGAAATTGGCTGCGCCGCGCTTGGCGGCGAAGTCGTCGAGCTCGTTGTTGAGCAGCACGCCCGTTCCGTCGGCGACGAGGCCCGAGCCGTAGGGCAGGTTCAGCGTATAGGTGTTGGCGACCGCGTTGCCGTCGGCGTCGACGATCGAGAAATGCGTCGTCTGGTCGCTCTCATAAGCCTGCGGCTCGCCGGGACGGATGTCGGCGGCCGGACGAGCACGATCCGGCAAAATGAACGAACGCAGCTTATCCGCGTAGGCTTTCGAGACGAGGCCGGCGAGCGGGACCTTGACGAAATCCGGATCGCCGAGCCAGGCGGCGCGATCGGCGTAGGCGAGCTTCTCCGCCTCCGCCATCTCGTGCAGCGAAGCGGCCGAGTTGAGGCCCTGCTCGCTAAGGGGAAAACCTTCGAGAATGTTGAGAATCTCGATGACATGCGCGCCTCCGGACGAGGGCGGCGGCATCGAGACGATGGTGTGGCCGCGATAGGTCCCCTTGACCGGCTCGCGCTCGACCGCGCGATAGTGCGCGAGATCGTCCATCGTCATGCGGCCGCCTGCCGCCTGCACGGCGGCGACGATCTTCTCGGCGACCGGTCCGGTGTAGAAACCCGCCGCGCCCTGGGCGGCGATCGTGTCGAGCGTCGCAGCGAGATCGTCCAGCGCGATGTGGTCGCCCGTCCGTAGGACGCTGCCGTCGGGCCTGAGATAGATGCGCGCCGACGACGGATGCCTGGCGAGGGCCGCAGCGGCGATGGGCAGCGAGTCGGTGACGTCCCCGCCAACAGTCAGGCCCTGACGGGCAAGAGCGGCAGCCGGCGCGACCAGCTCACCAAAGGTGAACTTTCCGGAGCCGTATTTGCGCCACGCGAGCTCGAGCCCGGCGACGGTCCCCGGCACGCCGATTGCGAGGCCGGAATAGAGCGACTTGAACGGATCGGCCTCGCCGTTGGCGTCGAGAAAGACGTCCTTGGTCGTCGCGGCAGGCGCGGTCTCGCGGTAGTCGATCGCCGTCGTTGTGTCGAGATCGGCGCGGTGGATCAGCATGAAGCCGCCGCCGCCGATATTGCCGGCGCGCGGCAGGGTGACGGCGAGCGCGAAGCCGACCGCGACCGCCGCGTCGATAGCGTTGCCGCCGAGCCGCAGCACGTCGAGCCCGACCCGCGACGCCGCCGCCTCCTGAGTGACGACCATGCCGTGAGTCGCGACAACCGGGCGAGCCGTGGCGAAAGGCGAAATGACCGGCGCCGTGTCTGCGGCCGCAAGGGCCGGAACAAAGGCGAAAAGGGCGAAGGCGGCGAGGCGGAAGCGATGCAAGGCGTCAGTCTCCGAAGGCAACGGGACCATCATAGGGATGCGGCTGGCGGCGCGTCGAATCCCTGTTGTCATTCCCGGCGGACCCAAGGTCCGACCGGGAATCCAGAGTCGCTCCCGTCGTCGGATGTCAGGCTGGATTCCCGGCCGGTCGCTGCGCGACCGGCGGGAATGACAAATGGCTACCCGATTTCCATCACCGCGCCACGGGCGAGGCGGGGAGCGAGCTTTCTCATATCGGATGAGGAGATTGCGACGCAACCGGCGGTGGGAGCGAGTCCAGCCCGCGCGAGATGAAAGAAGATCGCGCTGCCTCTCCCCTTGGCGCGGCGCGAGAAATTCTGGTCAAGCACGAAGGTCAGATCATAGAGATGATCGTCGCGCCACATCCGGTCGGTGCAGTCGGCGGCGGGCAGGAGCACGGGGCGATTGTAACGCGGGCTCGAGGGATCCTCGCACCAGCCCTGATCGCGCCGCATCGGCCGAAGTTTGACGCCGGCGGCGCGGGGCCGCGGGCGGTCAGGCCGGAAGTAGCCCCAGAGCAGCGCGAAACGCCCAGCGGGAGTTCCACCATCACCCTCGTGCTTAACCCTCACGACTCCAGCAGGGCCAAGCGCGCAAGGAATCCGCAGCGGCCCCGCCGTCAGCCAGCCGCGCGCTTTGGTCGCGGCAAGCGGGCGGACGCGAAGGAGAGAGAGGCGCGACAACAATTCTGCGCGCACTCTAGTTTCGTTGGAGCCGTTCGTCATCGCGAGCGCAGCGATGCGATCCAGAGGCCATCGCCGCAGCCCTGCGAACGCTGGATCGCCACGTCGCCATAGCCCGCCGACAGACGGGCGTCCTTCGACGCCTTGCGGCTCCTCGCGATGGCGGCGCTGCTTGTTTCGCGCGCTCATCAGTCGAGCGTCGTCCGGAACCGCAGCAACGCCAGGATCGCGAAGACGGGAATGAAGATTGCCAGCATCGTGAATTCGAAGCCGATCTCGCTCCAGTTCGCGCCCTTCAGCATGATCGCGCGCACGACCCTGAGGAAATGCGTCATCGGCAGGAGGTTGCCGAGGTCCTGCGCCCACATCGGCATTCCGTGAAACGGGAACATGAAGCCCGACAGCAGGATCGACGGCAGGAGGAAGAAGAAGGTGAGCTGCATCGCCTGCATCTGCGTGCGCGCCAGCGTCGAGAATGTGTAGCCGAGCAGGACCAGCCCAAGGACGAAGACGAGAACGCCGCCGACCAGCATCGCGAGATCGCCGACGAACGGCACGTGGAAGAGAAAGCGGGCGGCGGCGAGGATCACCATGACCTGCACCGCGCCGACGACGAAATAGGGCAGCACCTTGCCGAGCATGATCTCGAAGCCGTTGGCGGGCATGGCGAGCAGATTCTCCATCGTGCCGCGTTCGATCTCGCGCGTCAGCCCGATCGAGGTCATGATTGTCATGGTCATCTGCAGGATGACACCGAGCAGGCCCGGCACGATGAAATATTGCGAAATGCCGTCGGGATTGTAGCGCTTGTGCACGACGATCGAGAGTTGCTGGCCCTCAGTCTCCGCCGCCTCGAGCTCGCGCCCCTGCTCGCGCCGGAGCGCGCGGCTCGCGATGTCGTTCAGCGCGCCGATCGCATTGCTCGCCGCCGCGGGGTCGGTCGCGTCCGCCTCGACCAGGATCTGCGGCTTGCCGCCGCGATCGACCCGCACCCCGAAATCGCTCGGGATGATGACGAGGAAGGCGACCGCGCCACTCTGGATCAGTCCCTCCGCCTTGGCGTCCGTCTTCGGGCGCGCAACGAAGCGATAGTAATTGCTGACCTCGAGCGCCGAGATAATGGCGCGCGAATAATGGTCCTGCCCGGTCGCGAGCAACGCGGCGTCGAGCTGCTTCGGATCGGTGTTGATGGCGTAGCCGAACAGGATCAGCTGGAGGATCGGGATGCCGAGCATCATCGCGAAGGTCACGCGGTCGCGCCGCATCTGGACGAATTCCTTCGCCAGCATCGCGCCGAGTCGGACGAAAAAGAGCCGGATCACGCCGCCCTCGCCGGGTTCGGCGAGCCGTCCGCAGCGCCCATGAAGTGGATGAACACGTCTTCGAGACTGGTCTGGCCCGGCTCCACCCCAAGCCCGTGCTCAGAGGCGTAGGATCCGAGCTCCTGCCCCATCCTGGCCGGGTCGAGGCCGACGACGTGCAGCGTGGCGCCGAAGGGCGCGACCTGAGTCACCGAGTCGAGGCCGAGCAGCGCGTTCATCAGTTCCGCGGACGGATTGGCGCGCACGACGAACGTGTGCAGGCCGGACTCGCGGACAACCTCGTCGACCGTGCCGGTCGCCAGCATATGCCCGTAGGAAATATAGCTGATGCGGTGGCAGCGCTCGGCCTCGTCCATGTAGTGGGTCGAGACCAGCACGGTGAGGCCGTCGGCGGCGAGCCGATGGATCTCGTCCCAGAACTCGCGCCGCGCCTTGGGGTCGACGCCGGCGGTCGGCTCGTCGAGCAGCAGCAGCTTCGGCCGGTGCATGATGCAGGCGGCGAGCGCAAGCCGCTGCTTCCAGCCGCCCGAGAGCTGCCCCGCGAGCTGATGACGGCGCGGGGTGAGGCCGAGGTCGGCGAGGGTCCTGGCGACCGTCTCCCCACGCGGCGCGAGATCGTAAAGGCGCGCGACGAAGAAGAGATTCTCCTCGATGGTCAGGTCCTCGTAGAACGAGAACCTCTGGGTCATGTAGCCGACCTCGGCCTTGATGCGGCGGCTCTCGCGAATGACGTCGTAGCCGAGCACCGTCCCCTCGCCGGCGTCCGCCGTCAGGAGCCCGCAGATCATGCGGATGGTCGTCGTCTTGCCCGAACCATTGGGTCCGAGAAAGCCGACGATCTCGCCCGCGGCGACTTTGAGCGAGATGTGATCGACGACGACAGCGTTGCCGAAGCGCTTGGTGAGGTTCGATACGTCGATGACGTTCACGACTTTGCCGCTCAAGACTTTCTCATTTCAAGACTTGGGTCCCGGCAGATCGACGTCGACAATCTGCCCCGGCTGCAGGCGCAAGGGCTTGTCGTGCGCAGCGCGCGCCTCGATGAGGTACACCAGGGTTTGCCGGCTCTCGAGCGAGTAGATGACCGGCGGAGTGAACTCGGGCTCGCGAGCGATATAGGTGATTGCAGCGCTCAGGCCCTTCTCGCAGCCGTCGCAGCGAACATTGAGCTCTTGCCCGAGCGCGAGCGAGGAGAGCGCCGCCTCCGGCACGTAGACCTTCACCTTGACCGCGTTTTCCGGAAGGAACGACACGACCGGCGCCGAGGGACCCGCGACGTCGCCAACGCGACGGATGATGTCGGAAACAGTGCCCGCCGCGGGCGCCACGAGCTGGCGCTGCTCGAGACGCCAATTAGCGCTGTCGAGCGCCGCCTTCGCCTGGGCGACCTTGTTGCGGGCGGAGAGGATCTCCTCGTCCCGCGCAGGCAGCTTGGCGACTGCGAGATTGGACGCAAGCTCCCTAGCCCTCGACGCCGCGACGTCGTACGCCGTCTGCGCCGCGTCGAGGTCGGCCTGCGAGGCGAAGCCGCGGGCGTTGAGATCCTTGCGGCGGTTCAGCGTGCGCTGTGCGTCGTCTTCCTGCACTTGCGCGGCCTTGAGGCTCGCGTCGATCGCGGCGATTTCCTCGGGCCGGCGGCCGTAGAGAATGTTCGCGAGCTCGGCGTTGGCTTGGCCGAGCGCGGCTTCGCTGTTGCTGACGGCGATTTCGGCGTCGGTCGTCTCGAGCGTCGCGATCCGGTCGCCGGCTTTGAGCATGTCGCCGCGCCGCACATATTCGTTCGCCAGCCGCGCGACGTCGATCGGCGCCACGTTCACATATTCGCCCTCGATATAGCCGGCGGCGGCGTTGGACGGGGGCGCGCAGGCCGGCAGGATCCTGGCGATGAAAGCGGCGGCGCAGATCGTTTCGAGAATCATGGGGCGGTCTTTCGTGCGAGAGCGAGCGCGGCGTCGAGATTGCCGATGACGACACGCTGAATCGCTGCTCCCTCGGCCGGGCCTATGTCGCTCCATTCCATCCGGCGCAGCACTGCCGGACGAGCGAGACGGAAATAGATGACCTGGCCAATGAGCGTGAACACCGCGAGCCGCGTCGTCTCGCTTTCGGCAGGCGAGCCCGCGGCGCGCGACCACAACGCGCAAGCCCGCGCGTGCATCGGCCCGAACGCTCCATAGAGGCGCTCGAAGGCGGCGGACGGCTCGAACATCTCGCGCAGAACGAACCGCACGATCGGCCGGGCCTCGCCCCTGACGACGATCGCGTCGATCAGGCCCGCCGTGAGCCGCGCGAGCGCATCGCGCGCCCCGGCCGGCGTCAGCGCCTCGATCGCGTTCGCATCGCCGCCGGCGGCGGCGAAAATCTGCCCGATGGTCGCGACGACGAAATCGGCGCAGGCGGCGCGCAGGCCCTCCTTGCCGCCGAAATGATAAGCGATCGCCGCGATATTGGCGTTCGCGCTGGCTGCGATCTCGCGTGTCGAGGTCGCCTCGAAGCCCTTGGCGCCGAAGAGTTCGAGGCCTGCGCGGACGAGCGCCGCGCGGGTCGCCTCGGCGCGGGGGGCTGGAAGGGGCTCGGATGAGAAGGCCACGGCTCTCATTATATCAATCGAATGATTTAATCAATCGTTTGATGACTATCGTGAGCTCATCCGCGCCAAGTCAAAGATTCTCTATCGCGTTTGGCGTTCGGTCGTCTCGATCGCGCCGAGCGGTCACGCCAAACTGCGCGTTGCTCGCGCCGATGTGATTTCAGCCCTCGCCAATCCGCCATTTTCCCTTGGTATCGCCGCCGGCGATCATCGCAATCGGAGCTGAAGGACAATGGCCCTACTGGTCGTCAACGGGCAAGCCACGACAATCGACGTCGAGCCGGAGATGCCGCTCCTCTGGGCGCTGCGCGACGAACTCGGACTCGTCGGCACGAAATTCGGCTGCGGCGCGGGCCTCTGCGGCGCCTGCACTGTCATGATCGACGGCGAGGCGATGCGGTCCTGCCAGACGCCGGTCAGTTACGCGGCGGGCAAATCGGTCCTCACCATCGAGGGCCTCGGCGCGAAGGCGCTGCACGCCGTCCAGAAGGCCTGGATCGAGATCGACGCGCCCCAGTGCGGCTACTGCCAGTCCGGACAGATCATGGCCGCGGTCGCGCTGCTCGCCAAGAACCCTAATCCGAGCGACGCCGACATCAACGACGAGATGACCAACATCTGTCGTTGCGGGACCTATCCGCGCATGCGTGCGGCCGTGCATCGCGCCGCCGAGCTCGTCAGGATTTGAGGGAGGCGAGGCCCATGACGATCGCCCTCACCCGCCGCTCTTTCGTTCACGCATGCCTCTCGGCCGCGGGCGGCCTCGCCATCGCCGTTCATGCGCCCGCGTTGGCGAGCGCGTCGACAATGTCCGGCGAACCTTGGAGCGCCGACGACCGCCCGACGGCCGGCGAAGTCGGCGCCTTCGTCGTCATCGATCCCGACAATTCGATCACGCTCAGGGTCGCCAAGTCCGAAATGGGGCAAGGCGTGCTGACGTCGCTTGCGATGATCCTCGCCGAGGAGCTCGAATGCGACTTCACGAAGGTGAAGGTCGAATACGCCTCCGCCCACCGCAACCTCATCGAGCACGTCTATCCACCGATGGGGACCGGCGGTTCCTCGTCGGTGCGCGGTTCGCGGGTCGTGCTGCAGCAGGCCGGCGCATCGGCGCGCGCCCGGCTTGTAGCAGCCGCGGCGGCGCGATGGGGCGTCGACCCGTCGGCATGCGCCGCGAGCGAAGGAACCGTGCGCCACGACGCCTCCGGCCGCACGGCGACCTTCGGCGAACTCGCCGCGGCCGCCGCGAAGATTGCGCTAGCAAGCGAGCCGGCGATCAAGACGCCCGAACAGTACAAGCTCATCGGAACGAGCCTCAAGCGGATCGATACGCCGCTCAAGGTCACCGGCGCGGCGCGGTTCGGCATCGATGCGCGCCTGCCAGGCATGGTCTACGCAGCTGTCGCCAACTGCCCGGTGTTCGGCGGCAAGCTCAAATCTTTTGACTTCTCCGCCATTTCCGCCCGGCGCGGAATCATCGCCGCCCTGCCGGTGACGGACGGCGTCGCGGTTGTCGCCGACAATTTCTGGCGCGCCAAGGAGGCGCTCGCCGCGATGCCGGTCGAATGGGATTTCGGCCCCGCCGCCTCGACTGACAGCGCCGAGTTTCGCGCCGACTATCGCGCTGCGCTCGACGGGCCGCTTGCCGACGGCGGCGGCCACGGCGACATTCGAGCGGCTTTCGACAAGCCTGCGAAACTGGTCGAGGCGATCTACGAGACGCCCTATCTGGCGCACGCGCCGATGGAGCCACTGAACGCGACCGCGCACTGGCGCCCGGACCGGATCGACGTCTGGATGGGCACGCAGTCGCCGGAGTCGGCCATCGAACTTGCGGCGAAGGCGGGCGGAGTCGATCCAAAGGCGGTCTTCGTTCACAACGCTTTCCTCGGCGGCGGCTTCGGCCGGCGCGCGGTCAACGACGAACTCGTCCAGGCGGTCGAGGTCTCCAAAGCCGTCGGCCGTCCGGTCAAGCTGATCTGGACGCGGGAAGAGGACATCCGCGCGGACCGCTATCGCCCGCAGGCCGCGCTCCGGATGCGCGCGGCCTTGAAGGAGGACGGCTCGCCCGCCGGCTTCAACTTTACCACTGCGGTCGGCTCGATCACCCGCTCGCTCGGATGGGGCGCGGTCAGGAACGGCGTCGAGCGGCAGGCGATCGAGGGCCTCGCCAACTGCCCCTATCGCGCCGATGCGCTGACGGTTAGCGTCAACCTCAAGAACACCCATGTGCCGGTCATGTTCTGGCGCTCGGTCGGCTCGTCGCAGAACGCATTCGCGGTCGAGAGCTTCATCGACGAAGTCGCCCACGCGGCGAATCGCGATCCGATCGAATATCGCCGCGCGCTGTTGCAAGGGCGGCCCGACTTTCTCGCCGTGCTCGACGCGCTCGCCGACAAGGGCGACTGGGGCAAGCCAATGCGCAAGGGAAAAGGGCGTGGCCTCGCGATCCACGAGGCCTTCGGGACGATCGTCGGCGAGATCGCCGAGGTCGCGGTCGACGGTCAGGGCGGGATCAAGGTCGAACGCGTGGTCGCCTGCGTCGATTGCGGCCATCTCGTCAACCCGCTGACCGCCGCCATGCAGATCGAAAGCGCTGTGCTCTATGGCCTGACGGCGGCGCTGTTTGGCGAGATCACCATCCGCCAGGGCCGGGTCGAGCAGGGCAATTTCGATTCCTACCCGATCGCCCGCATGGCGGACGCGCCCGCGATCGAGACCCATTTCGTGCTTTCGGGCGGCGGCAAATGGGGCGGCATCGGTGAACCGGGCACGCCGCCGATCGCTCCCGCTATCGCCAACGCGATCTTCGCCGCGACCGGCAAGCGCATCCGCTCGCTGCCGCTGAAGAACGCCTCGCTCGGCGCGTAGCGGGCGCCCTCACCTGACCCTCTCCCGCAAGCCCGGAGAGCGGGCGCTACCCTTCTCCCGTTCACGGGAGAAGGTGGCCCGAAGGGCCGGATGAGGGGTCTTCGCGAAACCGGCGCCGCCCGAATTTCGACAGGGCCGCAGCAGCGCGCTAAGCATCGCCGCCATGACCCTGATGCTGGCGAGCGTCGTCGATGCGGTGGAGGCCGGGCTCGCCCTGAACGGCGGCGTCGACGTCATCGACTTTGGCGACCCCGGCGCGGGCGCGCTCGGGGCGCTCCCGGTCGAGGCCATCGGCAAGGGCGTCGAGGCGATCGGCAAGCGGCGACGCATCTGCGCGGCGCTCGGACCCCCGCCGTACAAGGCAGAGGCGCTGACGTGGCGGGCGCGGGCGCTCCGGAAAGCTGGCGTCGACTGGGTCAGGTTCGCGACGGACGCGGGCTCGCTCGACCGGCTCGAGCCCGCGTTGCGGCCGCTGGCGCAAGAGATCGGCTTCCTTGGCGTGCTCCTGGCGGATCAGGCGCCGGACTTCGGCCTCGTGGCGCGAATGGCGGCGATCGGGTTCAAAGGCGCATTCCTCGATGTCGACAAGACGAGCGGCAAGCGCCTCCTCGATTGTCTCACGCCGCCTGAGGTCGCAGCCTTCTCGGCGCTTTGCCGGCCCCATGGGCTCCTCTGCTGCCTCGCCGGCTCGCTTCAGCCGCCCGACGTGCCGCGCCTCATGCTCGTCGAGCCCAGCGTGCTCGGCTTTCGCAGCGCGCTTACGGCCCGCGGACGGCGCGGCGGACCCCTGGACGCCGGCAGAATTGCGCTCATCCGCGATCTCATTCCGCGCGAAAGCGCGGACGCCGCGAGCGGCGGCGTAAGCCAAGCGCCAAGCGGGGACGCGTTCGACATCATTTTCCTGCGCGACTTCCTCACCACAGCCGAGATCGGCGCTTATGCGCACGAACGGGGCTCGGCGCAGCGCGTTCTCTTCAACATCGAGGCCTCGGTCGGGCGCGCGGCCGCTCACGCCGACGACATGCGCGCGATTTTCTCCTACGACGTAATGTTGGATGCGATCCGCCTCGTCCTCGGACGCGGCCACATCGATTTCATCGAGACCATCGCCGAGGATGTCGCGGCCATCGTGCTCAAGCACCCGCGCGTCGCCTCCGTGCGCGTGCGGGTCGAAAAGCTCGACCTCGTCCCCGGCTCGGTCGGGGTCGAGATCCGGCGCGAGCGGCCGCAGGCCGCTGCGCGGGCGCCGCTGACGCCTATTTCAGCGCCAGCACGACCGGGCCCGAGACGGGATCGGTGACCCCGAGGCCGCCGCCCAGGTCCTCGAGCGTGTCGCGGAATGAATCGAGAGTGGCGATCATGTTCGGCCGCGCCTTCGCCAGCGCGTCCATGTCGTCCCACTCGGCGATGATGCAGTAGCTGCGCTCGCCGGTCTTCACCATGTTGACCCGACGGATTCCTGGCCAATCCCGGTGAGCGCTCTTATGCGCGTCGAGAAACTCCTGGTCCCGTCCCGGCTTGACCCGGAAGCGCACGGCGTTGAACGCGGTCATGGGTCGCTTGCCTCCCGACGATTTTGTCTTGTTCTACGCTCTCAATCTACCTCGCGAACGCCCAATCGGCAAATGGGGAATGACCGGCGGGCGCGGATGAGGGTGGGCGAAGGCGCATGATGAATGGGAGCTGGCGCGCCCATCCTCCCACCCCTGAGTCACGGATGATAGAAGACTTCTTCCATGCTCGCCCACCAGGCGCCCTTTTCGCGCGTCTCATAGGGCTCCTGGCAAGGGTCGGTGAGCGCCCACCATCGGCGGGTGACCGGGTCGGCGGCCATCTTGCGCGCATCGGCTTCGAAATCCTCGCCGTGATATTCCCAGTAGGCGAAGAGAAGATTTTCCGGCGTCCGCAAGAAGATCGAGTAGTTGCGGATGTTGCAGGCGCTGATGCGCGCCAACACATCCGGCCACACCGCCGCGTGGAGCGCCTTATATTCTTCCACTTTTTCCGGCCGCAGCCGATTGCACAAGCCCATACGTCGCATGCCGCCTCCCGAATCATCCGTTCTTCGCCAGCCGTCGAAGGCTTCCGTCCACGGTCAGGCGTTCGATCGCTTCGAAATTCCAGTCGATCCCCAGTCCCGGCGCCGCGCTCGGCAGGGCGTAGCCCTTGTCGATCGTCATGCGCTCCGCGGTGATATCGTCGAGCTGCGGGATATATTCGAGCCAGCGCGCGTTGGGAACGGCGCAGCAAAGCGCGACGTGGAGCTCCATGAGGAAATGCGGGCAAACCCGCACGTTGAACGTCTCGGCCAAATGCGCGGTCTTCAGCCAAGGCGTTATGCCGCCGATGCGCGCAACGTCCACCTGCACGATCGAGCACGCGCCCCGCTGCAGATAGTCGCGGAACTGCGAGGGGCTATAGAGGCTTTCGCCGACCGCGATCGGAATGGTCGTCGCTCGCGAAAGGCGCGCGTGGCCGTCGACGTCATCCGCCGGCAACGGCTCCTCGAACCACCCGATATCGGCTGCCTCGTAGAGTCGCGCGCGCCGGAGCGCCTCGTCGACGGCAAAGGCCTGGTTGGCGTCGGTGAAGATCTCGAAGTCGGACCCGACGGCCGCTCTCAGCGCGGCCAGGCGCTCGACGTCCTCGTGGGCGGGCCGGCCGACTTTGATCTTCGAGCCGCCGAAGCCGTTCGCCTTGGCGGCAAGCGCATCCGCGACAAGCGCTTCAATCGGCAGATGCAGCCAGCCGCCCTCGGTCGTATAGAGCTCAACTTTGTCGCGCGCGCCGCCAGCCATCACGTGTAGGGGCAGGCCCGCCTTGCGGCAGCGCAAATCCCATAGCGCGGTGTCGATCGCGGCGAGCGCGAGCGAGGTGATGGCGCCGACCGAAGTCGCATGGGTCAGAAACAAGAGGTCGCGCCAAACCTTCTCGACCATCGCCGCCTCGCGGCCAATCAGCGCCGGCGCCAACGAGCGGGCGATGAGTTCGACGATCGCGGGGCCGCCCGTCCCGATCGTATAGCTATAGCCGACGCCGACTGCGCCGTCGGCGTCGGCGACGCGGACGATCGGCGTCTCCTGGCTCACGAAGGACTGAATCGCATCGACGCGCTTCGTCTTCGGGATGAGATTGACCATCCGGATCTCAACGCTTTCGATGGCCGCCATCGCGCCCCTCCCGTCCTCGCTCCCCGTTCGTCGCGCTCAAGCAGCGGGCGCCGCCTCGACGTCGCCGACCGCATGAATGCAGCCCATGATCGCCCTGCTGGTCGTCTCGTAATGATGGTCGTTGGCGATCTCTCCGACCAGTCGAAAGCCGTGCATCACCAGGATGCGGTCGGCGAGCGTGATCATTTCCGCCATATCGCTCGAGATGAGAAGAATGGAGGCGCCTTCGCGGGCGAACTCGCCGATGAGCTCATGCAGGTAGGTCTTGGTCTTGATGTCGATGCCGACCGTCGGCTCGTCGATGATGAGGATCTCAGACTGCGCCGCCAGCCATTTGGCGATCGAGACCTTCTGCTGGTTTCCGCCGGAGAGATTGCCGACGACTTGTGCGAGCGACGGCGTGCGGACGTCGAGCCGCCTGACGAAGGGGTCGACGGCGCGCGACTCGCCGCGCGGGTTGATGAGCCCGATGACGTTGGCGAGGCGCCGCCAGATGGTGATGGCGACATTGCGGGTAATCGAATGCATGAGGATCAGCCCCTCCTGCTTGCGGTCCTCGCTTACGTAGCCCATGCGAAATCTTGTCGAGGCGTCGTG
>JAFAHO010000001.1 GCA_019237205.1 Hyphomicrobiales bacterium | reverse complement strand
GCCGTAGACGGTGCGCGACTGCGCCGGCCAGGAATCGGCGATGACCAGATTGCCCTCGCAGACGCCCTCCTGAACATCGCCGGCGGCGTCGACGATTTCCGGAATGACGCCGAAGAACGGCCGCGTCGCCGAGCCCGGCTTGAGCTTAATCGCGCCAGGCAGCGGCGTGATGAGGATGCCGCCAGTCTCAGTCTGCCACCATGTGTCGACGATCGGGCAGCGGTGTTCGCCGACCACCCGGTGATACCACTCCCACGCCTCCGGATTGATCGGCTCGCCGACCGTGCCGAGCAGGCGCAGGGACGCGCGGCTCGTCTTCTTCACCGGCTCTTCGCCCGCGCCCATCAGCGAGCGGATCGCGGTCGGAGCGGTGTAGATGATGTTGACCTTGTGCTTGTCGACGACTTCCCAGAAGCGGCTCGTCGAAGGATAATTCGGGATGCCCTCGAACATCAGCGTCGTCGCGCCGTTCGCGAGCGGGCCGTAGACGATATAGCTGTGACCGGTCACCCATCCGACGTCGGCCGTGCACCAATAGATGTCGCCGTCGTGATAGTCGAAGACATATTGGTGGGTCATCGCGGTGAAGACGAGATATCCGCCAGTCGTGTGGACGCAGCCCTTGGGCGCGCCGGTCGAACCGGAGGTATAGAGGATGAACAGCGGATCCTCGGCGTTCATCGGCTCGGGCGGGCAATGGGCAGTCACCGCTTCGAACGCTTCGTGCAGCCAGACGTCGCGCCCGCTCTGCCAGCCGACGTCGCCTCCCGTGCGCTTGACGACGATCATGGTCTTGACGCCGCCCGCTCTTTCGGCGGCGACATCGGCATTGGCCTTGAGCGGCACCTTGCGCCCGCCGCGCAGGCCTTCGTCTGCGGTGATGACGACTTCAGACTTGGCGCCCTCGATGCGGCTCGCAAGCGCTTCGGCCGAGAAGCCGCCGAACACGACCGAATGGATGGCCCCGATGCGCGCGCAGGCGAGCATCGCGTAGGCCGTCTCTGGAATCATCGGCAGATAGATGGTCACGCGGTCGCCCTTCTTTACGCCGTGACCCTTCAGCACGTTGGCGAAATGTCCAACCTGGTCGGCGAGCTCCGCGTAGGTGATGTGTTTGGACTCTTGCGGGTCGTCGCCTTCCCAGACGATTGCCGTCTGGTTCGCCCGCCTCGGCAGATGGCGGTCGATGCAATTGTGGGCGACGTTGGTGACGCCGTCCTCGAACCACCTGATCGAAACATTGTGCACGTCGAACGAGGTGTTCTTGACCTTGGAATAGGGCGTGAACCAGTCAATGCGCTTGCCGTGCTCGCCCCAGAACCCTTGAGGGTCGCTGACCGAGCGCTTGTACATCTGCGCGTATTTCGCCTCGTTCACCCAGGCGCGCTTCGCCCATTCGGCCGGAACGTCATAAACCTTGTCGGACACAGACTCCTCCCAACCAATCGCGCAGGCTTGGCCTGCGCTCAACGAGACGGACAGCGCTTATGCCCCAATGCGGGGAAGTCCGACAAGCGGGCGCCCGGTGATGCTTTGGTCTTAGCCTTTCCGTACCGTAGGCTTGGAACGGCTGCGGGGCTAGAGCCCGCCCATCTTGCAAACCAGCGCCCATTCCGCCCCCGCTACCGGCTGTACGGAAAGGCGCGAGTTCGTGACCAGCGCCATCGACGCCAGGCGCTTCTCAGCCTTCACCTCTTCGAGAGTCACCGGGCGCGGCAGCGGGCGCAGGGCGCGAATATCCACCATCCCGAACTTGCCGCTGGCGTCGGTCGGATCGGGACGGTAGCCCTTGGAGACCTCGACGATCCCGACGATAGCTTTGCCCTCGTTCGAGTGATAGAAAAAGCCCTGCTCGCCGACTTTCATCGCCTGCATGTTCTGCTTGGCGGAATGATTTCGAATGCCGCTCCAGTCCGTCCCGGCCCCGCCGCATTGCGCGAGCTTCTCGAACGACCAGGCCGAAGGCTCGCTCTTGAACAGCCAATGCGCCATTGTCGCCTCACGCAAAAGTTTGGCCAACGGCCGGGCGCCAGGGCTTCACGCTGACGCTTTCGAACAAGTCCGCCATCGAATACGGATCCTTGGCCAGAAGGGCGAGGATATCATCATCGCTTTCGCCCTCGAAAATGATCATCGAGCCAACCGGCGTCTGGTGATCCGGCCCCAGCAAGGCGCCGCCGGTCTTCACCTTTGCGCCGAGCGCGTTCAGATAGGCGAGATGCGCCGGCCGGCTCTCCTTGCGCTTTTCGACGCTGTGCCGCTTATCGACGCAAGTGGCGATGAAGAGCATGCGAGAGGCCTCCAACTCTGCCTCTTCAGGCTTAAGCGAGGCGGCGGGGAATTGCAAAGCTGCCAGCGCCTCTTCACCTATTCCTCGCCTTTTTGCGGTCGTCCGAGCAGCGCCTCGATCGCTCCTGCGACATCGAGCGAGCCTTCGACAAGCCTCTCGACGCAATTGGAAATTGGCATGTCGACCCCACGCGTGCGGGCCATCTCCATTAGCGCCAGGGCGGTGAAAGCGCCCTCGGCAAGGGGTCCTTCCCGGGCCTCCCGCACACTCCGGCCTTTCCCCAGCGCAAGGCCGAACGCGTAATTGCGCGATTGCGCTGAGGAACAGGTGAGGACGAGATCGCCGAGGCCTGAAAGACCCATCAGGGTCGGCCCCCTGGCGCCGAACGCCTCGCCGAAGCGGCGCAGTTCGGCGAACCCTCGCGCGATCAGCGAAGCGACCGCGCTGGCGCCGAGCCCGCGGCCGGCGGCGACGCCGCACGCGATCGCGAGCACGTTCTTCGCGGCTCCGCCGATCTCGACGCCCCGGACGTCGATCGAGTGATAGAGCCTGAGGTTCGGCCCGTGCAGGAGGCGACAAAGGGAGCGCGCGAGACCCTCGTCGCTCGAGGCGAGGGTCACGGCGGTCGGCAATCCGGCAGCGACGTCGGAGGCGAAGGAGGGGCCTGAGAGGATCGCCGCTGGCCGGCCCGGCGCCGCCTCCGTGAGGACCTCGGTCATGAAAGCGTGGGTGCCGCGTTCGATGCCCTTGGCGCAGGTCACCAGCGGCGAGGATCCCGGCAGGGCGGCAAGCCGGACCGCCGCGTCGCGCGTCGCTTGCGCGGGGACAGCGACGAGGATCGCCGCCGAGGGCGCGAGTTCGTCAATGTCTGAGGTCGCCGTCACCGTGGACGCCAGCCTCACGCCCGGCAGCCTGTCGCTTAGCCTGGTCGCCGCGAAAAGCCGCGTCCGTACGGGATCCCGCCCCCACAGGATGACGTCGCGGCCCGCTGCCGCGGCGGCATTGGCGAGCGCCATTCCCCAGGCGCCGGCGCCGGCGACGCCGATCGCGCTCCTTTGGGTCACACGTTCTCGCCCGGCATCACCGTCTCCTTTCGGCCGAAGGCATGGCGGCATCCCTAAGCCGACATTCGCGGCATGGCGAACGGATCGGGATGCAAGTCGACGCCCCAGGTCGATTGGCGGCCGCGCCGGCAGGAATTGTGGCAGAGTAGATGAGAATCTGCAGCCGCTCGAGGTTTTTCAGTCGCTCAGGCGCCTTTTTTGCAACTTTTGATGGAAATAATACATTATGATATTGTTGTATGAGGCCATCGGAAAGTCTAACCTGTCACGAATGAAAGATATAATCGGTTTGTAAGGGGGTCGCCCGACGACACCGTGGGTCAAATCCCTTTTGCGATAAAAGAGCAAATTCTTCGTTCGGCGGATGACGCTTACCAGGTTCGGCGCCAAGACAAGGTAAAACCTGGGTTATGAACCTGGATCTCCTTGCTGCTGGTCAAAAATTCGATCGTTCCGATTGGCGGGCTCGCCTTGCGACCCGGCGCAACGCGGCGAACCGCAAAGAGCCTATCCGTTGGTTGGCCAAAGGGAATCGGCTTAGACCGCCGCGAAGGCTTTGATTCCCGTCCTAGCCAAAACGCCGGCTTGCGCCTAGGTATGGTAGAGTTTCGGGCGCAGGCCCGCGCTAAGGACTTTGAGACCGATGCCGGACATTGACCTTCCGACCGTCATTTTCGCGCTGGTGGCGCTGTTCGTCGCTTACAAGCTGCGC
>JAFAHO010000012.1 GCA_019237205.1 Hyphomicrobiales bacterium | reverse complement strand
CGCGCCGCCTCCGGGTCGACCCAGATGTTGTACTCGGCGGCCGGCGTCACGTTGCCCTCGCAGCAGGGCGCGCCGCCCATCACCACACAGCGGCCGATCCGGCCGGCGATCGAGGGATCGCGCGCCAGCGCTAGCGCGATATTGGTGAGCGGCCCGAGCGTCACCAGCGTCAGGCCCGGCTCGGCATGAGCCAGTCGGGCGATCGCCTCGACCGCATGCTCGCGCTCGGGCGCGCGTCCGGGCGCAGGATAGCCGTGGTCGCCGAGGCCGTCCTTCCCATGGAACCAGTGCGCGTGCTCATGCGCGCGGATCAGCGGCGCGCCGGCGCCGACGAAAACGGGGACGTCCGAGCCGCAGATGTCGGCGGTCAGCAGCGCGTTCCGGGTCGCCTGTTCGAGGCCGACATTGCCGGCTACCGCCGTCAGCCCAAGCACGCTGACGTCCGGCGCCGCAAGGGCCATCATGATGGCGACCGCGTCGTCGGAGGCGGTGTCGGTGTCGATGAGGAAATTGCGCATCGGCGTCACGACGTCGCCCTGAGACGCGCGAATCCCCGGTCGAGGTCCGCCTTCAAATCCTCGATGTCCTCGAGCCCGACGCTGAAGCGGATCGCCGGGCCGCCCGGCGCCCATTGGGTCGCGGTGCGGTAGGTCGTGCAGTCGAAGGGCACGGCGAGGCTCTCGTAGCCGCCCCACGAATAGCCGAGGCCGAAGAGTTCGAGGCCATCAAGCAACGCCGCGACTGCGGCCTCGGACACGGGCTTCAGCACAATGCTGAACAGGCCCGACGAGCCGGAGAAATCGCGCTTCCAGAGCTCATGGCCCGGATCATCGGGCAGGGCGGGATGGATGACCCGGAAGACCTCGGGCCGCCCTTGCAGCCAGCGCGCCAGCGCGAGACCCTGTCGCTCCGCCTCGCGCAGCCTCAACTCCATGGTGCGAAGGCCGCGCAGCGCGAGAAAGACGTCTTCCGGCCCCGGCGGGATCGCCATCTGATCGACGGTGCGGTGCAGCCGCCTGAACCAGGCCTCGTTGGCCGAGACGAGGCCGATCAGCAGGTCCGAGTGTCCGGACAGGTATTTCGTGCCGGCCTCGATCGCCATGTCGACGCCGTGGGCGTGCGGCGCGAAGAAAAGCGGCGTAGCCCAGGTGTTGTCCATCAAGACGCAGGCGCCGCGCGCATGCGCGACCTCGGCGATCGCCGGAACATCCTGGATTTCGAACGACTGCGAGCCGGGCGACTCGGTCAGGACCGCCCTGGTGTTCGGCCGCATCAGCGCCTTGATGCCGTGGCCGATGCAAGGGTCGTAATAGGTCGTCTCGATCCCCATGCGCTTGAGCGTCCCATTCGCGAAAGCGCGGGCCGGGGCGTAAGCCGAGTCCGTGACCAGCACATGGTCGCCGGCCCCGAGCGCCGTCATCAGCGCGACGACGATCGCCGCAAGCCCCGTGGGCGCGAGGACGGTTCCAGCCGCACCGGAAATGTCGGTCCAGGCGGCGCAGAGCGCATCCGTCGTCGGCGTGCCGTGCGTGCCGTACGTATAGCGCTGGGCGCGGCTCGTGAGCGTTGCGACGTCGGGATAAAGGACCGTCGAGCCGCGGAAGGGCGGCACGTTGATGAAGCCCTGAGACTGCTCGCTGTCTCGTCCCAGATGGACAAGGCGTGAGCGTCGCCGCAGCGACGCGCGGGTTTCGTCGGTGAGCTTGGTCATGGCGGAGGGGATCGATCGGCTGTCAAGCGGCGTGCTTGATCTTGTAAGGGCGGACAAGAAGATCAGCCGGAATTTTCCACGCCTTACTGACCTTATGAATCATTTCGACCGTAAGCGCCCGCCGACGCGACAGGATTTCCGACGCGCGCGAACGCGAGCCCAAGATGTCGGCCAGTTCCGCCTGGGTGTGTCCCAGCTCGTCGATCGCATGGTTGAGGACGTCAATCGGATCGAAGTTCTCGTCGAGATCGATTGGCCATCGCTTTTCTTCGTATGCGTCGACAAGCGCGATGAGAACATCAAGCTTGTCGCCCTCCTCCGTTCCCTCGGGCGCGCCCCAGCAGGCCTCGATTTCCGCGAGCGCGATTCGATGATCTTCGTCGGTGCGAATCGGCCGGATTTCCATCGAAGGGTCCCTTCAGAAAAGCGATACTGTAAACGCGTCGGCGCGATCGTAGTCGGCATGCGCGCCAATGAACTTAACGAAGGCCGCCTGCCGAGGAAAATCGAAAGCGACCACCAGACGACAATGTCCGCCTGCGACTTCGAATCTCACCCGCTCGCGGTTTAGCGCCTTGCACTTTGGAGCCGCTCTTTGGATTTCATCCGTCGATGTCCAGTGCGCGG
Organism: Hyphomicrobiales bacterium; assembly: GCA_019237205.1. Classification (GTDB taxonomy): domain Bacteria; phylum Pseudomonadota; class Alphaproteobacteria; order Rhizobiales; family Beijerinckiaceae; genus Roseiarcus. The sequence continues at coordinate 20,829 of JAFAHO010000012.1, read as the reverse complement.
CCCTGACGCGCTTGTACCAGCGTTCCAACGCAACCTTCGTCTCGGGGTGAGCGCTCCAAAAGCCGACGAGCGTGCTTCGGGCGATGACCCTCATGAGGCAGACGTAGCATGCTCCCAGTGCGGGAACAACAGACCCGATCGCGCAGGGAACGTCGCGCCATAGAGTCGACGGCCGATTGACTTCGCTCCCCGGCTGTTCCGACAATGCCAACGCCAGCGCCGCCTTCTCGGCGGCCGCTAAACGCGGGAGAATTTCATGAAATCGCCGATTGCTTTCCTAGCCGGAATCGCGCTCAGCGCCGTGGCGCTGGCGGCGAGCGCGGGCACGCTCGATCAGGTCAAGGCGCGCGGCGTCCTGATCTGCGGCGCCAACCCGGGCCTCGCCGGCTTCGGGCTGCCGGACGATCAAGGCGTCTACAAGGGCCTCGACGTCGACGAGTGCCGCGCCCTCGCGGCAGCGATCTTCGATGACCCGAACAAGGTCAAATTTCTGCCGATCAACGCCAAGGACCGACCGACGATCCTCGCCTCCGGCGAGATTGACGTGCTCATCCGCAACACGACCTGGACGTTGTCGCGTCAGACTGGTGGCATGTTCTTCACCGGAGTCAATTTTTACGACGGGCAGGGCTTCATGGTGCGCAAGAAGCTCGGGATCGATTCGGCGCTGAAACTCGACGGCGCCTCGGTCTGTGTCCAGCAGGGCACGACCACCGAGCTCAACCTCGCCGACTATTTCCGCGCCAATAGCATGAAGCTCGAGGCGGTCGTGTTCGCGACCGACGAAGAGGCGACCAAGGCCTACGATTCGGGCCGCTGCGACGCCTACACCACCGACGCGTCGGGCCTCTATTCGGAGCGCCTCAAAATGTCCGTCCCCGACGACCATGTCGTCCTGCCTGAAATCATCTCCAAAGAACCGCTCGGACCCTCGGTGCGCAAGGACGACATCCAGTGGTTCCAGATCGTGCAGTGGACGCATTATGCGCTCGTCACAGCCGAGGAGCTTGGCGTGACCCAGGGCAATGTTGACGAGATGCTCAAGTCGCCGAACCCGAACATCCGCCGTCTGCTGGGTGTCGAGGGCGACTTCGGCAACAACATGGGGCTGACCAACGACTGGGCCTACCGGATCATCAAGGCGATCGGCAACTATGGCGAGTCGTTCGAACGCAATGTCGGCATGGGCTCGCCGATCAAGATCGCGCGTGGCCTGAACGCGCTTTGGACCAAGGGCGGCCTCCAATACGCCCCACCAATAAGGTGAGGGCGCCGTCAACCGGATTGTGACGCCCGTCACAGCCCGGCGCGGTCGACAACTGCAAAGACTAAGTTACTGTCAATTCATAACACTCAATGGAGAAACGCGGATGGCGCGGCCCCCTCACCACCGTCGGAGGCGCGCTGCGCCGAGCGCGACGACCGCTTCAACCGAAAACACCGATCCGACCCCGATCGGACATCCGATTTTCGCCCAACCGAAGCCAACGCCTGACCCGACGCAGTTCCGCATCAAACACCCGTCCGACGACGCGGCGTACAAGGCGATCGACCAGCTGAACGCCGAGCACAAGCTTCACCCTGTGCCCTTCCCGGCGCCGCGCGGCCTGCCCGAGCCGGTGCTGACTCTCGCGCAAGTGCTGGGCCCGACCGGCGCCGACGCTGTCAAACGCATCGCGGCGTCAGGCCAGCTCGTGTTTCACTCCGTCGGCGACACCGGCTCGGTCAGAGGACCCCAGGATCAGAATCTGGTCACCGACAAGATGGAGGCCGACTTCGACGAGGAAGCGGCGCAGAACGTGCCGCAGTTCTTTTTTCACCTTGGCGACGTGATCTATAATTTCGGCGAGGCGCGGTATTATTACGATCAGTTCTATGAGCCGTACCGCGACTATCCCGCTCCGATCGTCGCGCTGGCCGGCAATCACGACGGCATGGTCGCCCCTGGCGTGAGTACGCCGACGCTCGAAGCCTTCCTCCACAATTTTTGCGCAGAGGATTTCGAGGTCGTGCCGGAGGCCGGCGGCCTCGCGCGCACGGCCCAGATCCAGCCGGGCGTATTCTTCACCTTCGAAGCGCCGCTCTTGCGGATCTTCGCCCTCTATTCCAACACGCTCGAGGATCCGGGCGTGATCGCCTCTCCGGAAATCGGACACGCTCAGCTCGATTTCCTCAGGGCCGCTTTGACTCGGGCCAAGGGCTTTTCGGGCGCGCTGATCATCGCCCATCATCATCCTTGCTACACCGTCGGCTCCATCCATGGCTGGAGCGAAGACATGCGGGCGCAGATCGACCAGATTTGCAACCAGACCGGCGTGTGGCCGCACGCCGTGCTTTCTGCTCACGCGCACAATTTTCAGCGGTTCACGCGCGTCCATCAGGCCATGGAGATCCCCTATATCGTCGCCGGCAATGGCGGCCATGCCGTCACCCGCCTCAAGCGCGAGGTCGACGCGGGCGGGGCGCCGCTCGTCGCGGCGAACGCCGACAAGATGGGCGGCGCGTCGCGCTACATCACCCCATTCCGGGCGCCCACAGTGCTGCAGGCGGCAGGGCAGGGCAAGGATCTGGTCCGGCTGGAGAACTACGACGACCAGGACTTCGGCTATCTGCGGATTGTGGTGACCCAGAAACAGCTGCGGATCGAATACCACCCGGCGTCCGACGGCGACGCGGCCAAGACTCCGGACGATGTCGTCGCGGTCGACCTCACGAGCAGGAAACTGGTCGCGCCGAGCGTCTAGTCGGGGCAAGGTTAAGCGTTTTAAGCTGTTTCGGCCGCCGTCCAAAAGCTGTAACGATAAACCGGCTCAACCTGTCGGTTTTGCCGATCGAGGTCTAAATGACGAAGCGGGTGATCTTCACGGTCTCAGCCATCTGGGACGCTGAGGCGAATGTTTGGAGCGGTCACAGCGACGAGATTCCCGTCGCCGCGGATGCGGCGACACTCGATGAACTGCTCGAGAAAGTGTCGCGGATGGCGCTCGACGTTGCGCCGGACAATCACCCCGATGTCGATCCAGAGTCGATTTTCATCCAAATCACGGCGTTGCGCGAAGCCATCCTCGCGACCGCGTGAATGGCCCCGCATTCGATCGCGCGTTGCTGGAGTTGCTGTCCGGGGCAGGATGCGTTCTCGTCCGGCAAGGACTCGGCAGCCACGAGATTTGGCGCAGCCCGATCACCGGGCGCAACTTTCCCGTGCCTGTCGGCGTTGCCAGCCGACATACGGCAAACGCCATTCTCAGACAGGCCGGCTTGCCTAAGGCCTTCTGAGTTCAGCAACGTCAGCCGCGGGATTCCCGCCGCCTGGATCCAACGCAAAAATCTCCTTCGGCTCTCTCACACCGCGGAGCGCGTGGCGGCCGAGCGGTTCGAGGCGGCTGTCGCCGTCCATCGTCGCGGCGGCGAACTCGGGAGAGACGAGAACCGACCGGCCGAGGGGCTCGCACAAGGCCTCGATGCGGGCCGCTTCGTTGACCGCGGGCCCGATAACTGTGAAGTCGAGCCGGTCGGTCGCGCCGACGTTGCCGTAAAGCACTTCCCCGATGTGGAGCGCGAGGTCGACGGTCGCGGCAGGGACGCCCGCCGCCGCGCGGCTCGTGTTCAGCGCATCGAGCGCCTGCATCGCCTCGATTGCAGCGTCGAGCGCGCGCCGGCAGGTTTCCGCACGGCCGGTCTCTTCGAAGGGAAAGACGGCCAGCATCCCGTCGCCGATGAACTTGAGCACTTGGCCGCCGCGCGCCCGGAGCGCAGCCGTTAGAGTCTCGAAGACGTCGTTGAGCAAATCAACGATGACGGAGCCCGGAGCGGCGTCGCTGATCGGGGTGAAGCCGCGGATGTCCGCAAACCAGATGACAGCGCGAATTCTCTCGACCGAACCCCGCATGATGGCGCCGGAATGGACGCGGCGCCCGGCGTCTTCGCCGAGATAGGTCCCCAACAATCCGGACGCGATCACATAGCTGGCATGGGCCTTCATCGCCAGCGAAAGCGCCGGAAGCGTGGCCCGCAAGAGCGTCGTGTCGTCCTCGGCGAAGCCGCCTTTCCGGTCGGCGGTGAACGAATAGACGATGCCCGTTCCCTGCGAGCGGTCGCCGCGCTCGCCGTAGGTGAAGAGATAGGCGACGTAGTCGGTCGCGCTGGCGGCGAAGAACTCCTTGAGCGCCGGAAAGTCGCGCTGCTCAGGGCCCGCGTCGAGGCGCCGGCGCATAGACGGATTGGGTTCGCCGCCGCGGGCCCGGCGGATGAGGTCGTAGAACGGGCTCGTCACCCAGATCTCTTCCTGATCGTCGCCGTGCGGATATTGCTCGGGCGCAATGGCGTTGAGATCGCGCCGCCAGGTGTAGCCGTAGCCATTCCATTGCGGATGCAGGGTTTCCGTCGCTGCATGAGCCCGCCAGAGCGGTGTTCCGTGCATGACGAGGCGCTGACAATAGCCGTCGAAGAGGTCGTAGGCGGTCGCGCCGCGCAGCCCCTCGCGCACCGCCCAGATGTGCGTCTCGATGATGCGGCGGCCGAGCGCGTTGTCGAAGGTCTGGAGCTTGAGCTCGGCGAGGAGGTCGGCTGGGTCGTCGGGTCGCATGCTGCGACCTTCGCTCTTGGCGCGCCGGCGGGCAAGGCCCGCCTATAGACGTCGTCGTTGACCGTTCGCCGCGCTCCATAGGGAGTCCGCAAGGACGCTCCGACGGGCTATTTAGCGCGTCTTCAGACGCGCTTAGGGCTTCGGCTCCGTCTTGGGCACGACGAAGACCTGGCCGGGATAGATCCAGTGGGGGTCATGGATCTGGTTCGTGTTGGCTGCGAAGATGATCCGGTAACGCGAGCCGTCGCCATAATATTTCTGGCTTATGCCCCAGAGCGTGTGGCCGTGCGCGACCTGATGCGTCTGAATCGAATCAATCACCACATCCGCCGGCGAGCCGGCGGGCGCGGCAGCTTTATCGTCCGCGCTCGCAACGACGCTCGCGGGCGCGGCCTGAGGCGCCGCCGGGAATTCGAATGGCGCCTCGGCGCGGGCGGCAACAGCCGCAGTTGCCGGATTGATCTGGTCGGCCCGCACTTCATACGCGCCGGGCGTCATGCCGTGTTCGATCGTCAACGACCATCGCCCGTCGGCCTTGGTCTTCGCGTCGCCGACGAAAGCGCCGCTGAGATAGAGCCGAACGGTCGAATTCGGGTCGGCGGCGCCCTTGGCGACAAGGCGGCCGCCCGCGCTGGCCTCGACCGACTGGACGGCGACTTTCGCCGAAGCCGGGGCCGGGCCGGCCCCAGTCGGAGAGGGCCGCGTCTCGGCGGGGCTTGGGGGCGGCGCCGCGACGGCCTCTTTGGGCGGCGGCTCTGGCACGGCCACGGGGATGGCGTTTGAGGTTTCCGCCGGCGATTGTCCCGACCCGGTCGCGAGCGTGAGGCTGTGCGCGCCCGGCGCCAGGGCCGGCGGGATCATGACAAACTGGCCGGCGCTGTCGGTCGTTGCTTCGGCGACCGTCTTGCCGGCGTCGCGGAGCTCCACTTTCGCGTTCGGCGCCGCGCGCCCCGCGACCACGGCTTCGCCAGTCGGCTCGACGTTCACGACGTCGAAGGCCGGCTTAGTGGCGCTCAATGGAGCCGTCGGCGGTTCGGCGGCGGCGACCACCGGCGCGGCGCTCGACTGAGAAGCCGCGGCAGGCGGCGACTCACGCTCGCTGACGGTCAAATCAGCGGGACCCGGCCAGATGAAGCGCGGATGCGCGACATAAAGCGCGGCAGCGCCCACGACCACAATCGCTGCGCCCGTCGCTCCCGCCCAAACCGCCGAATTTTGCGCAAGCATGTTCGCTCTCAATCCGGGGCGACGTATAGCGCCGCTTGACCGCAGCGACAATGGCTTGTCACGGAGATGTCACGCGATTTCGCCCTTCGCGTCTGGGGCTTGCGGCGGCAAGAACGCTAGACGGCCGCGCGCGTCGTCTCGCGCGCGGCGGCATCGGCCCGACGCGGCGCGTGATCCGGCGCCCTGGTCAGCGCATAGAGCGCCAGGTCTGCGCCCTTGCCGCGCAGCCGGAGGTCGCCCAGCGAGCGCTTTGCTACGCCGGGCGGCAATTCGAGGCGATCGATCAGGTCCGCCGAGGCGAGGACGCGATCGCCGGTCTCCCGGCAGAATTCCTGGATGCGGGCCGCGGTATTGACAGTGTCGCCGAGGAAGACGATCTCCTTCTTCACCGACCCCATCTCGCCGGTGACCAGGGGACCGCAATGCAGCCCGGCGCGGAAATTGACTGCGGCGCCGAACTCGCGCCGGTATTCGGGCGCCGTTCGCGCGAGCGCGTCAAAAGCGTCGAAACAGGCGGCGACGCAGCGGGCTCGGGCGAGCCCCTGCTCGAGCTTCCATGTCGCGATCAGTTCGTCGCCGACATAGCTGTAGATTTCGCCGCGCGCCGCCGCGATCGGCTCGGTGAGATCGGCGACGAAGCGATTGAGCAGGCGGTGAAAGGCGAGCGGGCCGAGTCGCTCGGCCAATCCGGTCGAGCCTTCCATGTCGATGAACAACAGAATTCGCTCTTCCAGCCGCGGCCTGTGATAGCGGCCGGTAATGAAATTGAACAGCACATTCTGCCCAAGCAGAGTGTTGATGTCGAGAATGAAGACGAAGATGAAGGAGAACGCGAGCGAGAATAGAACATCCTGCCGCCGAAGGCCCGACTCATCCGGAAACGGGAACGCCCACGCCCCCAGGCTCAGCGCGAACAGGATGACGGCGAGATAGACGAGCGTCTTGATCGTCACATGGGCGAGAAACGGCAAGCGGCGGAGCGGCGCCCCGAGCGCGCTATCGAGCACGAAGATCTCGAGCGAGGTCAACAGGCCGGCAATGACCGCGCCCGTCAGCATGCCCCGCGAAACGGCCCGGAGCGCCAGCTGCTGGCCGCCTACGGGAATCGCGGTGAGCAGCGCATAGACGGCGCCGATCGCCGCCGAAATCACGGTGCACCAGGCGATGAGACGGAGTTTGCTCGCCAACTGGGAATGTGTCATCGGGATGCCGTCGCTCAGATGGGCTATCCCAGTCTAGCAGACCTTCGCAGGGTCGCGTCTGCGCCCATTGTCGCGCCCGGAGGCGGCCGCCCTCGACGCATCACGCCCGTACCTCGCCCGTACCGAGACCACGGTTCGGGACTTGATTTTCGTGCTACTCTACACCGCGGACGAGGGACACATGGCCGAGAGCAGGAAACTTGCTGCGATCCTCGCCGCCGACGTCGTCGGCTTCAGCCGCCTGACCGGCGCGGACGAGGACCGCACCTTGGCGCGGTTAAGGGCGCTGCGCAGCGACCTTATCGACCCGACGATCGCCGTGCATAACGGCCGCGTTGTCAAGCGCACCGGCGACGGGGCGATTGTCGAATTCCGCAGCGTGGTGGACGCCGTGCGCTGCGCCATCGAAGTGCAGAACGGCATGGTCGAGCGCAACGTGGGCGTGCCGGAGGACCGGCGCATCGCGTTCCGCATCGGCATTCATCTCGGCGACGTGGTCGAGGAGAGCGACGGCGATCTGATGGGCGACGGCGTCAATATCGCCGCGCGCCTCGAGGGTGTCGCCAAGCCGGGCGCGATCTGCCTGTCGGAAGACGCCTATCGGCAGGTGAAGGCGCGGCTAGATCTCTCGGTTGCCGATCTAGGGCAGACCCAACTCAAGAACATCGCCGAGCCGGTGCGCGTCTATTCGCTGCAAGTCGGACTACCCGCTCAGGCGAAACCGACCGCGCCGGCCGAAGGCAAGTCCGAGGAAAAGCCGCCTCCGCGCCCCGCCCTGTCCGACAAGCCTTCGATCGCCGTGCTGCCGTTCGCCAACATGAGCGGCGACGCGGAGCAGGAATATTTCGCCGACGGCATCTCGGAAGACATCATCACGGCGCTGTCGAAGCTCTCGCAGCTCTTCGTCATCGCGCGCAATTCGTCTTTCACCTTCAAAGGCAAGAACGTCCACATCGGCGAGGTCGGGAAGAGCCTCGGAGTGCGCTATGTGCTGGAAGGAAGCGTGCGCAAATCGGGCGCGAGGGTGAGGATCACCGCGCAGCTTGTCGACACGACGACCGGCGGACATCTATGGGCGGAGCGGTTCGATCGGGAAATGACCGACATCTTCGCCGTGCAGGACGACGTGACGAGCCAAATCGTCTCCGCGCTCGCGCTCAATCTCAACGCCGGCGACCGGCGGAGCATCGCCGCGGAACACACCGACAATGAGGAAGCTTACGACTGCTTCCTGCGCGGGCGCGAGTTTTGGTGGGTGCACTCCAGAGAGGCCAACCGCGAAGCCGAGAGGCTGCTGAAGCGCGCTGTCGATCTGGACCCGCGCTATGCGCCCGCCTTCGCCTTCCTCGCCGCGGCGAAAGTGAACGACTATGTGAGCGGGTGGAGCGCCTCGCCCGCGCAAGGCCTGGAGGAGGCCGAGAAGGCCGCGCGACTGGCGGTGCAACTCGATGAGCGGTACCCCTATGCGCTTTGGGCGCTCGCCTGCGTCTACCTTTGGGCGCGCCGCCACGACGAGGCGGTGAGAACCGCCGAGAAAATGATGGCTTTCAATCCCAGCTTCGCCCACGGGCAGAACACCCTTGGCGTCATCCTGCACTATGCCGGCCGGTCAGACGAGGCTGTCAAATGCTTCGAGCGGGCGGCGGCGCTGGACCCCTCCTGCCCCGGCATGGTGCTGCATTTCCAGGCCCAGGCGGCCTACCAATTGGGCCGGTATCCCGACGCCGTCAGCGTGCTGAAGCGGCGCATCCTGCGCAACCCCGAAACCGACGCCTCCCGCGCATTGTTGGCGGCGAGCTACGGCCAGATGGGCATGATCGAAGAGGCCCGCGAGGCGTGGCGAGAATTGTTGCGCGTGAACCCGGCCTATTCCCTCGAGCAGCGCCGCAAGGTGCTGCCCTACAAGAACCCGGAGGATTTCGAGCGGTTCGTCGAGGGCCTGCGCAAGGCGGGGCTGCCTGAACCATGACCGCCGCAAGCTCGCCGGAAACCTCGCCGCCGACGCTGTGATACGGTTTCCGGCAGAACAGCTCGCAATTTGCGGCTCTCCGCCGTTGGCCGGCTTCCGAGGAGCGGATTCCCTCCCCCTTGTGGGGGAGGGCGAGGGAGGGGGGTCGGGCCATGCTTTTCCGGCTATACGCCCCGAAAAGCGAAGTCGGAAAGGTCCGCGTGACCCCCCACTCCAACCCGCCCCCACAAGGGGGGCGAGAGCGCTGCGGCGCCGGCTGGCGCGAGCAAATCAGCCGGAAACCGTATGAGCCATTCGGCGTGTCGGCTTTCGACCGAATGCCGTTGATCGCCGGCGGAAGGTTCGGTTTCCGCGAGAGGGCGTGAATGTGTTGGAGTTTGCCCAAATCGACTACGATTCCAGCCGTTATCGCGACTTGGTGAACTTCCGCCGCCGCATCTTGCGGGCGCCGCTCGGACTGGATTTCACCCCCCAACAACTGGCCGTGGAACGAGCAGACATTCATGTCGCCGCATATTTGCATGGTGAACTGGTCGGCTGTGCGATTTTGACCGCCGCTGACGATTCGCATGGCCGGACCGTCAAGCTACGCCAAATGGCGGTTGATCCGGATCATCAGGGACGCGGCATCGGCACGCAGATTGTCACCTTCGCCGAAGAATTGTCGGCAGAGAGGGGATATCGGGAAATTGTCGTACATGCGCGCGAGACTGCGGTGCGGTTCTATGAAAGAGCCGGTTATGTCGCGACGGGTGAAATCTTCATGGAGGTGACGATACCTCATCGCAAAATGGCCAAGCGCCTCGCGAGCTCATATGATCCGATGTCCGTCTGAAGCTGCGGCGGGCTTTCGCGTCCAGTCTTCTCCGAGTTCGTCATGGCGCCGACAATCGCGAAGAAATTTGCCGAAGGCGCTCGCCGACCTACCCGAGTGAATGCGAATAAGCTCTCGAGTTTGATGCGGGCATCGTCGGTTGTGAAGCGCGTGGGGCCCTTCGTCCCTGGATCGCGGTGGAAACCGGCGTCGAACCTCCCGCCTCCAAAAAGATCGACAATTTCTTGACAAGGTTGCGCAGTCGTTCTATGTTTGTTCACGTGCCGCCGTCCTGAGGGAAAGGGCTGAGTGTCGGGTTCCGTCGAAGCCGTTCCGCCTGCCGCCGGTTGCAACCGATTTGGTCGGCGCGCGGCGCGCATGTCTCGGCAGCGCCGCAAGTCGCCTGGAAAGGGCTCCGGCCTGGAAACTGAAGACGCTGCACAGTTGCAGAAAATGGCGCCTAAAGCCTTGGAATCGCTTGTCGCCTTACCGACACTGCACGCGAGCCCGGCTCGCCCGCGGCGGCCCTCGAAATGGCGCCGCAAAGGCTTGAAATAATTGAATCCGCGCCCGCGACGGTGTGGCCCCGAACATGCAGGGTCGCAAGTCTCAGAAAATGCAGGGCCCGCCGCCAGCGCTATGCCGCGAGAAGGCCGGAGCCGCCATACCGCTGGCCGCGCCCGCAATACAGCGGCTACTGCCCGCGCTTGCCTTGCGCCGCGAAGCGGACCGCCTCCTCGGCCGCCCGGAATAGCGCCCGCGCCTTGTTGACGCATTCCGCCTGTTCGGCGACCGGGGACGAATCGTAGACGATGCCGGCGCCCGCCTGCACGTGCATGAGCCCGTCCTTGACGATCGAAGCGCGCAGCACGATGCAGGTGTCCATCTCGCCGCCGGCGCCGAAATAGCCGATGCAGCCGGCGTAGATCCCGCGCTTGTCCTTCTCGAGTTCGTCGATGATCTGCATCGCGCGCACTTTTGGCGCGCCGGAGACGGTGCCGGCGGGAAAGCCCGCCGCCAGCGCCGCGACCGGATCGACGTCGTCGCGCAACACCCCCTCGACGTTCGAGACGATGTGCATGACGTGGCTGTAGCGCTCGATGAAGAAACTGTCGGTGACCTTGACGGCGCCGATCTTCGCGACCCTGCCGACGTCGTTCCGGCCGAGATCGAGCAGCATCAGGTGCTCGGCGCGCTCCTTGGGATCGGCGAGCAGTTCGGTCGCGAACGCCTGATCTTCGCCCGGGCTTTTGCCGCGCGGCCGCGTGCCCGCAATCGGCCGGATGACGACCTTGCCCTCGCGCACCCGGACCAGGATTTCGGGGCTCGAGACGACGATCTGAAAGCCGCCGAAATCGAGGAAGCAGAGATAGGGCGAAGGGTTGACGCGCCTCAGCGCCCGGTAGAGGGAAAAGGCGGGCAGATCGAAACGACTGGTGAAGCGCTGCGACAGGACAATCTGGAAGGCGTCGCCGGCGACGATATAATCCTTCGCCTTCGCGACCATCGCCTTGTATTCAGCCTCTGAGGTGTTGGAGGCGGGCTCGCCCGCTTTCGCCATCGGGTCGGCTTCGGCGGCGGCGCTATGGTCGAGGGGGGCCTCGAGCGCCGCGACCACCGCGTCGAGCCGGGCAAGCGCCTTCTCGTGCGCCGCCTTCGCGGTTACGCCGGGGGCAGGGCGCACCGGCGTCACGATCGCCATCTCGTCGCGCGCCGCGTCGAACACGACCATGACCGTCGGCCGGATCAGCAACGCCTCGGGCACGCCGATCGGATCGGGCTTCGCGGGCGCGAGCCGTTCCATCCGTCGCACCATGTCGTAGCCGAGATAGCCGAAGACGCCCGCCGACATCGGCGGCAGGCCCGGCGGCAGCTTGATCCGCGACTCGGCCAGAAGCGCCCGTAGCGCCTCCAGGGGATCGCCCGGGCAGGGCGCGAAAGCCTCGGGATCGACAAGGGCGCGGCGGTTGATCTCGGCCTTGTCGCCCGTTGAGCGAAAGAGGAGGTCGGGGTCGAGGCCGATCATCGAATAGCGCCCCCGCTGCGCCCCGCCCTCGACCGATTCGAGCAGGAACATGTTGCCCGCGCGGCCGCGGGCGAGCTTGAGATAGGCCGAGACGGGGGTCTCGAGGTCGGCGACGAGCGTCGTCACCGCGACGCTCGCCGCGCCGGTCTGATAGGCGCGCGCGAAGGCCTCGAAGTCAGGGACCATGGTCATCGGCGGTCAGCCGCCCTCGGCCGACTGCAAGACCTCCGGATGGACGACGACGCCCAGCGAACGGCGAAGCGCCTCGACATATTGATCGAGCAGGCTGTCGCGCGTGGACGCGTCCAGTTGCTGGGCCATCTCCTTGACCCGGAGATCGGCAAAATCGACAGGGGGTGTCTTGTCCGCAGTGATCTTGAAGACGGCCCGGCCGTCCGGCGAAGCTGCGGAGCCTTCACCGTCCGCCGGCTCGCGGAAGATCGCCGCCACCACTGCTTCCGGCAGGGTTTTGTCGTCGCGATGAATGTCGGCGGCGGTCTTCGCCTCCGCCCCGGCGCTTTTCGCGACATCGGCGACGGTTCCGCCGCTGCGGAGCTGCTTGACGAGATCATCCGCCTTGGCCGCGAGCGCCTTGGCGATCTCGTCCGCGCGCCACTGAGCCTCGACTTCGGCTTTCGCATCGTCGAAGCTGCGATCGTGCGACGGTTCGATCTTGGAGATGGAGAACCAGACGAAACCGTTGTCCTTGGTCTGCAACGGCGCCTCGTCGAGACCGACGTCGGACGCGAAGGCCGCGCGCAAGAGATCAGTCTTGTCGGGCAGGTTCACCGGCGCGCCTTTCGGATCCAGGCCTTGCGTGTCCACCGCCGGGATCGCCTGCGCCGTCAGCCCGGCGTCTTTCGCGACCTCGGCGAGCGACTTGCCGGAGACGCGCGCATCCTCGATCTTGTCGTGAATGGCCTGAATCTTGTCCCCTGCGCGCGAAGCCGACACCTGCCGTTTGATCTCCTGCGCAACCTCGGCGTAGGGCTTGACGGTCGAGGGCGTGATGCTTTTGACGCGGACGATGACGGGCCCGAACTGGCTCTTCAGGACTCCGCTGACGCCCCCTTGCGGCAGCGCGAAAACCGCGTCGGCTTCCGCCTTGTCGATGATCCCATCCTTCGTCGTCTCGCCGATGTCGGTCTCATCCGGCTGAAGGTTGCGCTCCTTGACGATATCCTCGAAGCTCGCGCCCGCCTTGATCCTGGCTTCGGCGGCCTCCGCCTCCGCGTCGTTGGGGAAAAGGATCTGCTGAAGATCGCGTTTCTCGGGCGAGCCGTAGCGGGGATCCTTGCCCGCCACCTGGTCGTAGGCCGCCTGAGCGTCGGCGTCGCTGATCTCGTCCGGATTTGCGAGCGTCTCCGGCTCGAGCGAAACGATGTCCATCGCCCGGTATTCGGGCGCCCGGTATTGCGACATGCGATCGTCGAAGTAGGACTTCAACGTCTCCTCGGAAGGCTGGGCAATCTCTCCCGCCGCGGAAGCGGGCAGGATGAAATAGTCGATCGAGCGGGTTTGCCCCTGGAAATCGGCTTCCGCCGTCGCTTCGGCTTTCGGCGCCGCGATCCCGGTCGTCAAGGCTGCGACGATGAACTGCCTCAGCGCCGTCTTACGCAGGTCCGAGACGAACATTCGCTCGTTCATGTCGTTGTCGCGCAGGACGCCCGCGAACTTCTGCGGATCGAAGGCGCCCGACTTGTCGCGGAAACTCGGGTTCGACACGATCATGGCGCGCAGCGCTTCCTCGGACACATTGAGGCCGAGCTTGCGCGCCTCCTCGTCGATCGCCGCTTCGCTCAGGAGCCTTTGCAGCACTTCGCGATCGAGGCCGACGGCGCGAGCCTGCTCGTTGGTGAAGGGCTGCCGCAGCCGGCGCTGGTATTGCTGCAGGAGCCGCTCATAGGCGAAGTGGTAGTCCTGCGCCGAAATCTTCTGGCTCCCCACGCTGGCGACGGTCGAGGACGTGAATCCGCGCAGCATGTCGCCGACGCCCCAGATGACGAAGCTGACGATAATGAGCCCCATGACGACGGTCATGATCGCCTTGCCGACGAACCCCTGGGTCGCGGTGCGGATCGATTCGAGCATTTGGGTGCGCCTATTTGCCTCGGGCGGATGAAAGCGCGCCTTCTAGCCCCAGCCGGAGGTTTTGCATAGGCTTTAGACGGCGCTACCAGGCGCCGACATCAATCCGGAGTATCCTGATCATGACCCCTGACGTGCGCCCGTTCGTCGCCGGCAACTGGAAAATGAACGGCCTTTCGGCGTCGCTCGTCGAGCTCGAGGCGATGCGCCGCGCCGTCGACGCCGGCGAGGCGGGCCCGGCCGAGCTTGCGGTCTGCCCGCCGGCGACGCTGCTCGCCCAGGCCGCCTGGAAGCTCAAGGGCGGCAAGCTCGCCCTCGGCGCTCAGGATTGCCACACCGAGGCGAGCGGCGCCTTCACCGGCGACATTTCGGCGCCGATGCTGAAGGACGCCGGCGCCTCGTATGTCATCGTCGGCCATTCCGAACGGCGGACGCTGCATCACGAGACCGACGCGCTCGTGCGCGCCAAGGCGGAAGCGGCGCTGAAGGCCGGCCTGACCGCGATCGTCTGCGTCGGCGAGACGCGCGACGAGCGCGAGGCGGGCGATGCGATCGTCGTGGTCACGCGTCAGCTTCTGGGCTCGATGCCTCCGGGCGGCGCGCCCGAGACCGTGGTGGTCGCCTACGAGCCGGTCTGGGCGATCGGCACCGGCCTCACCCCGACGCCGGCCGACGTCGCCGAGATGCACAAGGCGATCCGAGGCCTGCTCGGCGAGATCTATGCGGCTTCCGGGACGAAAATACGCATTCTCTACGGTGGCTCCGTGAAACCGGCCAACGCGCGTGAGCTGCTCGGGCTCGACAACGTCGACGGGGCGCTGGTCGGCGGCGCGAGCCTGAAGGCGGTGGATTTTCTGGCGATCGCCGCGGCCTACGCATAGGCTTTTCCGGGTCCCGATGCGATGGACGCGCCTCTTGCGCCATGATAGGAGCGCGCCATCTTTTTTAAGGGCGCAGGCCTCGAGAGCCCGGCCGCCAGACTCGTCGAGCCTACTTCATGCAATCGGTCCTCATCGTCATTCATATCCTCATTGTGATCGCCCTGGTCGCGGTCGTGCTTCTCCAGCGCTCCGAAGGCGGCGCGCTCGGATCGGGCGGGAGCACCAGCAGTTTCATGACCGGGCGCGGGCAGGCGAACGCGCTGTCGCGCGCCACCGCGATCCTGGCGGCGATGTTCTTCGCCACTTCGCTCCTCATGTCGATCATCGCTGGCTGGAGTCGGGCGCCGCGTTCGATCCTGGAGAAGAGTCCCGAGGCGCCGGCGAGCCAGACCGCGCCTCAGCCGATCAACCCCGGCAACATCCTCGATCAGCTGAAGCAGCTTCAGGGCCCGTCGTCGAATGCGCCCGCGGCGCCGGCCGCGCCCGCTCCGGCCGCGCCGGAGCAGAAGCCCTAACCTAAAAGCGAGGCGGCCGTCGGAGGTGCAGGCGTGCCGTCTTTTCGCAGCGCGCGCCACGTGCGCCACAGGGCCGAGCAGATGTTCGACCTCGTGGCCGACGTCGAGCGCTATCCCGAATTCGTGCCGCTGTGCACCAGCTTGCGCGTGCGCAGCCGAAGACCGGAGGGACAGGGACGCGAGACGCTGATCGCCGACATGTCGGTCGGCTTCAAGATGATCCGCGAGCGATTCACGAGCCGGGTCGTGCTGGACAAGCCGCGCTTGAGAGTCGTCGTCGAATATATCGACGGCCCGTTCAGCCACATGGAGAACATCTGGAAGTTTCGCGACCAGCCCGATGCGCGCTCGCTCGTCACCTTCTTCATCGACTACGAGTTCCGGAGCCGGACGCTTGGCGCGCTGATGGGCTCGATGTTCGACGCCGCGTTCCGCAAATTCGCGCAGGCGTTCGAGGAACGGGCCAACGCGATCTACCCGGCCGGCCAAACGTAGACGACCCCGGCGGGCGCGATCCGCGCCAGATGTGGCCGCCGCACGCGCGGCGACTTCGCGCCGCTTCAGTTGCGCCTTCACTCCGCCGGCGCGGTCACACCTTCCTCCCGCGCCGGCGCCTTGGCGGTGAGCGCGCCGCCGGCATCCGGCTTCAGGCGGACGAAGACGAGGGTCGAGAGGCTCGAGACGATCGCCACCAGCACGAAGGCGGTCGAGAGATCGCGGGCATAGAGGGTCTGGTCGCCGAAGCCGATCTGGATGGCCTCAATGCAGACGGCGGCGACGGCGACGCCGACCGCGCCCGACATCTGCTGCGACACGCTGGCGAAACTCGTGGCGCGGCTCATCCGCGGCGGGTCGATGTCGGCGTAGCTGATGGCGTTGAGAGCGGTGAATTCGAGCGAGCGGAAGAAGCCGCCCGCGAGCAGGGCGAGAAAGATCAGCCAGTGCGGGGTCGAGGGAGTGAAGAGAGCGTAGGAGGCCATGAACGCGCCGGAAATCAGCGCGTTGACGATCAGCGTGCGGCGAAAGCCGAACCAGCGCAATGCGGTCGAGGCGGTGAATTTCATCGCCATCGCCCCGGCGGCGGTGGCGAAGGTCAGCGAGCCGGACTCGAACGGCGTCAGTCCGAAGCCGAGTTGCAAGAGAAGCGGCAGCAGAAAGGGCAGGGCGCCGATGCCGATGCGGAACAGGAAGCCGCCGATTACGCCGGAAAAGAAGGTCGGGATCCTGAGGAGCTTCAGGTCGAGGATCGCGTCCTCGTTCGCGCCGGCGTGCCGCGCGTAGGCGAAGAGCGCGGCGGCCCCGACGACGACCATCGCCGCAACCATCCAAGCGGGCGCGATGCCGCGGCCGATCGCCGAGAGGCCGGAAATGAGGCTGAGAAGACCGACCCCAGACAGGACGAACCCCTTGAAGTCGAAGCTGGGAACCTCCTGCTCGCGGAGGTTGGCGATGAACCTCAGCGACAAGAAGACGCCGAGCACGCCGATCGGGACGTTGATCCAGAAAATCCAGCGCCAGTTGAAATAGGTGGTGATGAAGCCGCCGAGCAGCGGCCCGGCGACGGGTCCGAGCAGGGCCGGCACGGTCAGGTAGGCGAGCGCATTGACGAGATCGCTCTTGGGCACCGTGCGCAGGAGGACCAGGCGCCCGACCGGCACCATCATAGCTCCTCCAAGGCCTTGGAAGACCCGCGCCGCGATCAGCGTTTCGAGCGACGACGACGCGCCGCAGAAGATCGAGCCGAGGGTGAAGATGGCAATCGCCGTACAGAACACCGTTCGCGCGCCGAAGCGGTCGGCGACCCAGCCGGAAGCGGGGATGAACACCGCCAGCGTCAGCATGTAGGAGGTCAGCGCGAGCTTGAGGACGATCGGGTCCTGATGCAGGTCGAGCGCGATCGCCGGCAGCGAGGTCGAGATCACCGTTCCGTCCATGTTCTCCATGAACAGGGCGGTCGCGATGATGAAGGCGGTGAGGACGGCGGAGCGCATCGGGGCGACGTCCTTCTGGCGCCCCGTTCTCTCCGCGGCAAGGCGAGGGACGGAACTCGCGGTCACAATGCGGTGAAAGGGGCGGACCCTCCAGCGAGACCCGACGGCGTCACCTCGTCGGAAGAACGCCGAGAATGCGCCTCACGTCGGCCAGCGCCTTCTCGCAACCCGCGTGATCGTTCGCGGCGTCCGCCTTGCGCGCCTCTTCCATATCCTGCGTCATCGTGTTCAAGTCGGCGTCGGACAGGTCGCCGACCTGTGCTTCCGCCCTCGCCACGGTCCCGGGCGTCGGCTGGCGATGCATCGTCGCGAAGTTCGATTCGGGCGCGGCCCTCCCTTGCGCGGCGATGGCGTCCAGGCGTTTTCCGAGGGCGACGTCGGCCTGGTAGATCTCGTTCGTACAGGGCCCGGCGTGAGACGTCGCAGTCCACAAGACGAGCGCCGCAGCGCCTGATGGAATCACGAGTGGAATCCTCATCTCCAAAGCTCCGTGTGGGTTTGGGCTTTCCCCGCCCGGCTGGTCCTTCGCGCGACGACGCCCCGGATCCCATGAGTCTACGACCGATCGTCGGCGACCGCCAGACGCGCCGCGTCGCTCCGCGGAACCTCGCGCTCGCCATGCGTCTCCAGAAGCGCGTTCAGCCGCTGGTGCATCAGCATGCCGGGTCGGTCGGGACGGCGTGTGCATTGCGGTTCGCCTCGGGGTCGGTCGATTCTCTCCAGTCTGCGAGGACATGTTCAACCACAAGCGACGACGGAGCTTGAAAGCACGACGCCGCGTGTGCGAGGATGATGATGTCCCATCCAGCCTGCCCTCGGGGACCGCGATGAGCAAGAGCGTCACCCAGCTCAGGACCAAGACCCAGACGCGCACCGAACGTCCGCGGCTGCACAAGGTAATTCTGTTCAATGACGATTACACGCCGCGCGACTTCGTGGTGCAGGTGCTCAAGGCCGTGTTCCGGCTGAACGAGACGCAGGCGCTCAACGTGATGATGACTGCGCACCGCAAGGGCGTCTGCGTCGTCGCCGTGTTCGCCCGGGACATCGCCGAGACCAAGGCCGCGCGGGGAACGGAAGCCGGCGCCGCCAAGGGCTACCCCTTGCGCTTCGGGACTGAGCCGGAGGAATGAGCGCCGCTCCGATTCGAACACGCAAGCTCGGGCGAACGGGCGTTTTCGTCACCGAACTCGGCCTCGGCACGGCGCCGCTCGGCGACCTCTTCGACAGGGTCGAGGACAACGAGGCGGCGGCGGTCATCGCGGCGGCGTTGGACGGCGGCGTGCGCTATTTCGACACCTCGCCCTGGTACGGGCGCGGGCAGTCGGAGCACCGCCTCGGCCGGGCGCTCTACCGCAGGAACCGCGACGAACTCGTCATCTCGACCAAGATCGGGCGGTTGCTGCGCCGGCCGCGCAAACCCGGCCCCATCAGAGACCAATGGATCGGCGGTCTCAACTTCGAGACTTTGTACGACTACGGCTACGACGGGGTGATGCGTTCGTTCGAGGACAGTCTGCAGCGGCTGGGAATAAATTCGATCGACCTTTTGCTGGTCCACGACCTGGACAGCTGGATTCACAAGAATCCCGCCCGGCTCGACGCTTACTTTGCACAGCTGATAACCGGCGGCTGGCGCGCGCTCGCGCAGTTGCGCGACTCCGGCGCGATCAAGGGAATCGGCGCCGGGCTGAACGCGAGAGAGACCATCCCCCGGTTTCTCGATCTGTTCGACATCGACTTTTTCCTCCTTGCCATGCGCTACACGCTGCTCGAGACGGACGTGCTCGACGACGAATTCCCGCGCTGCGCTGAGCGCGGCGTCGGGATCGTGATCGGCGGCGGTTACAATTCCGGGATTCTCGCGACCGGGGCGGTTCCGGGCGCCATGTACAATTACGAGCCCGCGGGACCTCAGATCCTCGAGCGCGTGGCGAGGATCGAGGCCGTCTGCAAGCGCTGGAACGTTCCGCTGGCGGCGGCGGCGCTGCAGTTCCCGCTCGGGCACCCGATCGTCGCCTCGATCATTCCCGGCGCGATCGCGACGAAACAGGTCGAGCAGAACCTCGCTGCGTTCCGCCACAAAGTCCCCGCCGATCTCTGGGCCGAGCTCAAGCACGCAAAATTGGTCCGCGCCGACGCGCCGACGCCGGTGTAGAGCCTGCATCAGGGAGGCATGATCGGCTCCAAGGCTCGGGAGAGGACAATGTTTGCATGCGAAGCGGGCGAGGGGATCGGCGCCCCATTCGCTCGGTGCCTTTGCCATACCCCGGCCTTCGCGCGGCTCAACGCAAGTCTGAACGCGAAATTCACGAGCCGCGCACTCGAGTCGGCCGCGGGCGTGTTCGCCGCCGGCTCCGGCGGCTCGGTGGCGAGGAAACCCGCGCCGCGCGGCGATTGCTTCGCTTTTGCGAACGTGCGCATATTCGACGGCAAGTCGGACTCGTTGCGCGCCGGCCTGAGGGTCGAGGTCGAGGGCAGGGCGATCAGGTCGGTCGAGCCGGTCGGGACGCCGGTCGGCGAGGGCGTCGAGGTCGTCGACTGCGGCGGGCGCGTCCTGATGCCGGGGCTCATCGACGCGCATTGGCACGCGATGATGGCGCCGATTGCGCTCGAGACGCTGCTCACCGCCGACGTCGGATATGTCAATCTCGTCGCCGCGGCCGAAGCCGAAAGGACGCTCATGCGCGGCTTCACCAGCGTCCGCGACATGGCAGGCCCAGCCTTCGCGCTGAAGCGCGCGATCGACGACGGAACCGTCGAGGGGCCGCGCATCTGGCCATCCGGCGCGATGATCTCCCAGACCGGCGGGCACGGCGATTTCCGCTTTCCCCACGAGATCCCGTCGGCCCCGAACGCGCCGCTGAGCCGCGGCGACGCGCTCGGCGGCGGGGCGATCGCCGACGGCGCAGACCGCGTGCTCATGCGCGCCCGCGAGCAGCTGATGCTCGGCGCGAGCCAGCTCAAGCTCGCCGCCGGCGGCGGCGTGTCGTCGAACTACGATCCGATCGATGTCAGCCAGTACACCGAGCCCGAGTTCCGCGCGGCGGTCGAAGCGGCGGAAAATTGGGGCACCTACGTCGCCGTTCACGCCTATACGCCGCGCGCCATCCGGACTGCGATCCGCGGCGGCGTGCGCTGCATCGAACATGGTCATTTGATGGACGAGGCGACAGCGGGGCTCATTGCAGAGAAAGACGTCTGGCTCAGCACCCAGCCGTTTCTCGACAACGAATTCGCCGCGCCGCCGCCAAACCCCGGCGGGCAGGAGAAGATGCGGCAGGTGTTCGCCGGCACCGACGCCGTCTATCGGCTCGCCAAGGCGCGCGGCATAAAGACGGCCTGGGGCACGGACGTCGTGTTTGCGCCGGAGATGACAAAACATCAGGGCGCGATGCTGACGACGCTGACTCGCTGGTATGAGCCCGTCGAAATCCTCAAGATGGCGACCAGCGTCAACGGCGAACTGTTGGCGATGTCGGGTCCGCGAAACCCCTATCCCGGCAAACTCGGCGTGATCGAGGCGGGCGC